>NZ_JBRKTB010000005.1:0-253697 GCF_053005425.1 Aeromonas sp. 25-248
TGGGGTTATAGCTCAGCTGGGAGAGCGCTTGCATGGCATGCAAGAGGTCCGCGGTTCGATCCCGCGTAGCTCCACCATCTTTCGCAAGAAAGCACCAAGGCCACCGCATCGCGGTGGCCTTTTTGTTTGCCTGTCATTTGGATTTCCCATGATCTCGCCCTTTGCATTTGTCTGGCAAATGGCGCTTCACCCTGTCCGCGAAGGCATCAGCGGCCCTGGCCGCCGCTGACGGGGGTGAGGGGGGGGGATTGGCGCCGATGCCGCCATGGCCATGGCGCGGGCTGCACGATGCCATCCTCTGCCGCGTGGCGGTTGGCTCGTTCGGCAGCCTGCGATGGTGCTTCACCCTGTCCGCGAGGGCGTCAGCGGCCCTGGCCGCCGCTGACGGGGGGGAGGGTGGGGATTGGCGCCGATGCCGCCATGGCCATGGCGCGGGCTGCGCGATGCCATCCTCTGCCGTGCGGCGGTTGGTTCGTTCGGCAGCCTGCGGGATACGCTATCCGGCCCCTGGTGTCAGCACCGGGTTTCCCCGTCGGCAGGGTGCCAGCCCCTCGGGAAAGGGGTGAGGTGGGGCAACAGGGTATTTATTCATCCCATGATGTGGCCCTTTGCATTTGTTTTTCAAATGGCCCTGGCACAAAAAAAGCCCGCGATCATCGCGGGCTTTGCACCTGGCATCGAAGATGCCGCGTCTTAGCGACGACGCCGCCAGGCGAGCGGCAACAGGGCCAGCAGCAGGGCGCCCATGGCGCCGCCACCCCCCTTGCTCGCTTCCTTGAGCTTGAGGTCGACGATGACGGGGTCGTGGTCCGAGGCGCTGAAGGGGTTGTCCGACTTGATGAGATCGCCGGTGTAGGCGCTGCCATATTCGAACAGGTTGCTCTCGAAGGAGTTGATGTGCCAGTCGGCCACCGCCACCACCTTGTCAGCCAGCGCCGGGTTGGCGAGGGCGTAGTCCAGGGTGCCGAGCTCGGCCTCGTAGCTGTAGGAGATGGCCTTCTCCTGGTTGAACTTGACGTTCAGATCCACCAGGCCGTAACCCTTGGCCACCGTCTGGCCCATCTGTTCATAGGGCTTGTCGCCGATGTAGGTGTGGGAGGCGGAGCGGATCTGGCGCTCCCCCGCGACCGGCGCATAGTCGGTCAGCACCCGGATGGGATCCTCCTTGGCGTAGGAGTTGAAGTCCCCCACCAGCAGCACCTGGCCCGGCATCTTGCTCACCGCCTCCCCCAGCACCTTGGCGGCGCTCACCCGAAACTCGGTGCATTTGCCCTGCAGATCCGCAGGCTCCGTCTTGCCATCCCCGTTCTCATAGCAGCCCGACCCCTTGGACTTGAGGTGGTTGACCACCAGGGTCAGGGGGGCGTCGCTGCCCGCCACGGTGAAGCGCTGGACCAGGGAGTCCCGCTGACCGGCGCTCTTGGTGACGCCACCCGTGGTGTAGCGCTGCTGGGGCAGGGGGATGACGTCGGCATCCCCGCTCGGGGTGAGCAGGGCGGGGCGGTAGATCATGGCCACCATGATGGCGTCGCCGCCAAAGAAGCGATCCTCCGTGAGCAGGGCCTTGGGCAGGGTGACGAAGGCGTAGTGCTTGCTCGCCTCCTTCTGCCTGGCGTTGAGGCTCTCCACCAGATCGTGGAGGGCGGCGTGCTCGTCAAAGCCGTTGTTCTCCATCTCCATCAGGCCGAGCAGGTCGGCGTCCATCTCGGTGATGGCGTTGACGATCTTGGCGCGCTGCAACTGGAACTCCTCCAGGCTCTTGGCGCCGCGGTTGCAGCCCTTGGCGCTGTCCGCATCCGCCTGATCCGCGCAGAGCACGTTGAGGGCGCCCCCCACGCTGGAGTGGCTGGTGAAGTAGTTGAGCACGTTGAAGCTGCCGATGCGAAGGTCAGTGCCATCCAGACGGGCTGGGGCGCTCTGGCGATCGTTGTCGCTGGTGCGCAGCAGATCCCCCGCGGTGATGGTCTGATCCCGGGGCACGATCAGGCGGTACTCGTTGTAGCTGTAGCCGACCATGGCCTCCAGATTGACCGGGGCATCGCCGATGCGCAGGTAACCCTGCTCCGGCTCCCAGGCGGGCAGCCAGGGGAGCTTGCCGTCCCCCGCCTTGACGTCCGACTCGAGGAAGACGCGGTTGCTGGCGTTGGCCTCGGCCAGCGCCACGGCCTCGGGGCTGCTTGCCACATGGAGCTGGGTCGGCTTCATCAGCGGGGCGCCGTGAGCGAGCACCAGGTTGTTGCGCCGGGCGGCATAGTCGTAGCTGAAGTTGCGGCTGATCTTGAGGGCGCTGTCGGCGTCAAGGCGTACCCGCATCCCTTCGTGACGCTCCAGGGCCCGGGCCAGGGTTTCCCCCTCCAGTACCCGCAGCGCCGTGGCGGCCGGGGCGGCGCCCTGGGCCAGGGTCGTCAGGCGCGGCGTGCTGCCGTCAAACAGGGGCTTGAGCTGGGTGTGGCCGTAATACTCCTCGACCTTGGCCTCCAGACAGACCAGGGCGCCCGGCTGGATGTCCGGGTACTTGCTGGCGAAGTTCTTGTCGTTGAGGTAGACGAAAATGCCGTCCGACGTCTCGGGGTTGCCGTCCCCCTGCACATCCAGCAGGTAGAAGCCCTTGTTGAGGCTTTCCCCCAGACCCGAGACCACCGCCTTGACCGAGACGCTCTGGGCGCTTTCGAACTGATCGTCCGGGACGAGGGGGCTCTTGTCGCCGCTGCCCTGGATGGCGGGGATGGGGGTGAGGGCACTGTCGGCCGGGCAACTGAAGCCGGCGGCGTAGAGAGACGGGGACGCGAGCGCGAGCCCCACGGCCAGCGACAGCAGGGTAGGTGTTCCTTTCATGGGTATTCCTTTTTTTATTTTTGCCAGTGTTTCCATAGCCTTGGCATCGTGGCCAAGGGCGCGCATTGTCACATTTCTGGCAGCTCTGACCAGTGAACCAACGCACATTATGAGGAGACAAAGGAGCCCATCTGCCATTTTTTGACGTGGCTAACAGTTTGATATTGATGATCTATTTGTCATCAGGTGGGAGCGAAAAGTGTGAGGCGGCCAGCATTCACATATTTTCCTTCGAGAATAAAGATTGAGCAGTGGTCACTTGCTTCCTATACTCGAGCCGTTCCTCACGGAACCCAGGCAAAGGGCAAACCGGCAGTGATGCCGGGACGCAAAGCCTCCGATCTGTCCCATCCGGGCCAGACAGCGGGGTTACCCAGGGTGACTTGAGGGTTTGTGGCCCGTCCATGGCCTGTTGTCGCTCCCTTGTTCCCTGTTGCGGTTGCGCTTTTCCCGGTATTGAAGCCAAGACAAAACAAGGAAGATAACAATATGCAACAGATCTTGAGGCCCAGCAGGCTTGCCATGCTGGTCGCCCTTGCGGCCGTCCCTGCCTGGGCGCAGGCCGCTTACCCCGCCTATCAGGCCGGCACCGCCTACAAGGCTGGCGACATCGTCAGCAACGCAGGCGCCCTCTATGAATGCAAGGAATTCCCTTACTCCGGTTGGTGCGGCGCGTCCCCCTATCACTATGCCCCCGGGGTGGGTGTGGTCTGGGCCGATGCCTGGAAGCTGTATGGTGGCGAGGTGCCGCCACCGTCCCTGGTCGTCGCCATCGGCTCCCCCGCCGTGGGTGCCAGCGTCAGCGAGGGGGCCAGTGTGGCCCTGGCGGTGACGTTGAGCGGCCCGGTCACGGCGCTCGCCCGAGTGGAATACCTCATCGACGGCACCCTGGTCGCCACCGCCACGGCTTCTCCCTGGAGTGCCAGCTGGTCTGCCGCCGGTGCGGGCAATCACGCCCTCAAGGCCCGGGCGCTGGATAAAGACGGCAAGGTGCTGAGCGAGGCGGATTCGAGCTTCAAGGTCGCCGCCGTGGTGGCGCCAGAGGCGCCCAGGGTGAGCATCGCAAGCCCGGCCGCCGGTGCCAGGGTGACCCTGGGCCGCGCCCTCACCGTGAGCGGCAATGTCACCGACGCCAATGACGACGTCGCCAAGGTCGAGCTCTTCGTGAATGGCCAGAAGGTGGGCGAGGACACCAGCGCCCCCTGGCAACTGAGCTGGACGCCCCAGAACAAGGGGCTGACCGGCCTCAAGCTGGTGGCGACCGACAAGACCAACCTCTCTGGCGAGTCGGCCCAGGTGGACGTGCAGGTGGAAGAGGCGGCCCTGCCCCCCACCGGCGGCAACCTCTCCTGCGACGTGCGCCAGATCTACCGCGCCGACGGCAGCGAGTGCATGGGGGATGACCACGGCCGCCGCGTCATCGGGTATTTCACCTCCTGGCGCACCGGCAAGAACGGCTTGCCCGCCTACCTGGTGAGCGACATTCCCTGGGACAAGATCACCCACATCAACTACGCCTTCGCGGCGGTGGACGAGCAGAGTCACACCATCAAGGTGGATGACGCCGCCACCAAGCTGACCTGGAACGGGGTGCCGGGCGCCGAGATGGATCCGGAGTTTGCCTACAAGGGTCACTTCAACCTGCTGTCCAAGTACAAGAAGCAGTACCCGGACGTGAAGACCCTCATCTCCGTCGGGGGCTGGGCCGATACCCGCGGCTTCTACGCCGCCACCACCAAGGGCGACTGCTCGGTCAACACCGCCGGCATCAACGCCTTTGCCGACTCGGCCGTGGGCTTCATCCGCCAGTACGGCTTCGATGGGGTGGATATCGACTACGAGTACCCCACCTCCATGAAGGATGCGGGCAACCCCAACGATTTCCCGCTCTCCAACCAGTGTCGCGGCAAGCTCTTTGCGAACTATGAAGTGCTGATGAAGACCCTGCGCAACAAGCTCGACAGCGCCGGCACCGAGGACGGTCGCAAGTACATGCTGACCATCGCCTCGCCGGCCTCGGCCTACCTGCTGCGCGGCATGGAGAACTTCCAGGTCACCCAGTACCTCGACTACGTCAACCTGATGACCTATGACTTCCACGGTGCCTGGAACCACTTCGTCGGTCACAACGCCGCCCTGTTCGACAACAAGGCGGATCCCGAGTTGTCCCAGTGGGGTGTCTACACCCAGGCCCAGTTTGGCGGCATCGGCTATCTCAACTCCGCCTGGGCGGCCCACTACTTCCGTGGTGCCATGGCGGCGGGCAAGATCAACATAGGGGTGCCCTATTACACCCGTGGCTGGCAGGGGGTCACCGGTGGCACCCACGGTCTGGGTGGCAAGGCGGCGCTGCCGAGCCAGAGCGATTGCCAGCCGGGCACCGGTGGCAGCACCATTCCGTGCGGCAACGGGGCGGTGGGCATCGACAACATCTGGCATGACCTTGACAAGAACGGCAAGGAGATTGGCGGTGGCGCCGTGCCCATGTGGCATGCCAAGAACCTGGAGCACGCGGCCAGCCTCGGCATCACCACCCTGCCGAGCTACGGCCAGGCCTGGGGTCTGGATCCCAACAACCCGGCCCACGTGATGCAAGGCCAGTATGTGCGTTACTACGACGACAAGGCCCATGCGCCCTGGCTCTGGAACGAGCAGAAGAAGGTGTTCCTCTCCACCGAAGATGAAGAGTCCATGGGTCACAAGCTCGACTACATCGTCAAGCGGGGCCTGGGGGGCGTCATGTTCTGGGAGATGGCGGGGGACTATGACTTCGACGCGGCCAAGAACGAGTACGTGATGGGCAGCACCCTCACCAGCCTCGCCTACGAGAAGTTCAGCAAGGCCGACAAGGCTGCCCTGAAGCAGAATGATCTGCCGGCTCCGGCCGCCCAGCTCGACATCGGCGTGAGCCTCTCCGGCTTCAAGGAAGGGGACTCCAACTACCCGATCAACCCGACCCTCAAGCTCACCAACAAGTCGACCCAGACCATTCCGGGCGGCACCCGCATCGAGTTCCTGGTCCCCACCTCCACCTCAGACACCATCACCGACCAGAGCGGCATGGGGCTGAAAGTGGTGGAGAGCGGTGGCAACCAGAACTCGGACGGCATCGCCAATGAGAAGGACTTCCACAAGGTGGCTCTGACGCTGCCGGCCTGGAAAGCCTGGACGCCGGGCACCGACGTGGAAGTGGCCATGACCTACTACCTGCCGGCCGCCGGCGTGCCGAGTGGCATGCGCCTGATTGCCGGCAGCCAGACCATAGGCCTGAAGTCCGACTTCCCGGCCCTGGCCGAGGCGGTGCTGGGCAGCAGTGGCGGTGGTGACGGCGGCAGCGGTGGCACCACCTGTGCCAGCCAGAACGTCAACCCGGCGGACTACAATGCCTATCCGACCTGGCCGCGCGGGGATCACGCCAATGGCAACGACCGCATGACCAACGGCAAGGCGGTGTGGCAGGCCAACTGGTGGACCAGCAGCGAGCCCAAGGCGGGCGATGGCAGCTGGAAGCTGGTGTGCAGCTACTGAGTTGTCCCGGCTGCTGTACCAGCAGCGAACTCAGAGTGGGCGACGGCAGCTGGAAGCTGATGTGCAACTACTGAGTTGTCCCGGCTGCTGTACCAGCCGCGAGCTCAGAGCGGGCGACGGCAGCTGGAAGCTGGTGTGCAGTGACTGATGACCTGTTGAAGGGGTTGCCCCCTCCCAACGCAACGATCCAATCCGGAGCCCAGGCTCCGGATTTTTTTGTGCCTTGTATCAGGAGAAGGAGGGGGAAAAGGGCAGGGGAGTGACCATAAAAAAGACCGCTCCGAAGAGCGGCCAATTGCCACCAAGGCAATCTGCGGGGTGACCCCCTTGTCGATGTGTCGCGGCCCGGATGCCGAGTCGGGGAGATCCCCGCCCCGCCAGCCGGGCCGCGCAGCTTTATTGGGTGACGGCGCCGCCCTGCTGCTCTTTCAAGAAGCTGATCCAGGGGGAAGCGCGACCACTGACGTTGCCGTTCTGGGCGGCCTGAGTGAAGGCGGAGAGCGCCTCCTTGGGCTTTTGCTGCTCAAAATAGGCGACCCCGGTCAGGAACTTCAGGTCCGCCCGCTGCTCGCCGCTGGCGTTGGCGGCAGGTTTGGCGGCGAAGGCCACCAGATCCTGGTAGCGCTTGCTCTGGATCATCATGCGCGCCATCTTGAGCTGCAGCTCGGCATTGGGGGCCAGCTTGTAGGACTTGGCCAGGGTGTCGATGGCCGGGTCCAGCTCCTTGGCCTGATGCCAGTAGTTGGCCAGCGTCTTGTAGTTGGCCGCGGTGCTCTCGATCTGCCCCTCCTTCATGGCTTTCTCCATCACACGGGCGGCGCGGTGGGGAATGCCGGCGAAGGCGAGGTAGTTGGCGAGCCGCTGCAACTCGTTGGCTTCGGTCAGCATGCCGAGGTTGTAGGCCCCTTCCAGTGCCGCCAGGGCCTTGGCATCGTTGCCCGCCTGCATGTGCATGGCCGAGAGCTGGGTCCAGTACTTCTTCTTCTCCGGGTAGCGGTCCACCAGGGCGGTCAGCACCTCGGTGGCCGGCTTGTACTGTTTCAGCTCGTAGTGGGCCGCCATCTTCAGCAGGTACCAGGACTCCGGCGCCTTGCCTGCGGAGAGCTTGATCGCGTTGTCCACTGCCGGAATGGCTTCCCGGTACTGCTTGAGCTGCACATGGGCGTTGGCCAGGGTGATGTAGGCGTGCGGGGTCGGCTTCTCGTCCTTGCCGAGGTTTGCGAACCACTCCTTCATGGTGTTGATGGAACCCTTGAAGTTCCCCTCCGCCATGTAGAGCTGGGCCAGGTTGTAGCGCACCTGCTGGGCCACCGGGGGCGGCAGGCCGCCGGTGGCGATGGCGTCGGCGAAGTACTTGGTCGCCTGACCGTACTTCTCCTGCTGCGCCGCCACGAAGCCCAGGGTCTGCAAAATGACCCCCTTGTCGTAGACCCGCTCGCCGGCGCCGGACAGCGCCTCCTGCAGCTTGGCATTGGCCTCGCCGTATTTCTTCTCGGTGATCAACGCCTGGGCCTTGTTGACCGCGCGGTAGGCGCGGTCAGACAGGGCGGGTTGTTCGGCGGCCCAGGTGGCGGTGCTGAGCAGCACCGCCATGGCCACCGGGGCGAGGATCAGGGTATGTAACTTTTTCATCGCCACCCTCCTTAGTTGGTCGCAAACTCGATCTCTTGCTGCATGCGACTGGCCTGCGGCTTGCCGTCCACCATGGCCGGCTTGAAGGTCCACTTGGCGATGGTCTGGCGCGCCGCCTTGCCGAGGTCATAGCTGCGGGGCTCTTCCTTGACGATGCGGATGTTGCTCACGGTACCGCGCTCGGTGACGGTGAACTCCACCAGCACCTTGCCGGACGCGAGACCGGCCAGGGCCGCCTTGCGGGGCATCATGGGCTCGAAGGTCGCCATCGGGATGGCGCCGTTGTTGCCACCCATGCCGCCGCCACCGCCGCCGGTGCTGTAGGCACCGAGGGCGTTGCCGCCACCGATGTTGACCGGGATGTCGAGTTTGGGCATGTCCATGGGGGAGCTCTCCATCTGCGGCCTGTCCGTGCTCGCCACCTCCATCTCGGGCGGGGGAGGCGGGCGGTTCGGGGGCGGCGGCTTGGGCAGTTCCCGTTGTTTCTCTTGCAGGGTCTCCTGAGGCTTGAGGCGGATGAAGTCGGTCATGGTGACGTCCTCCCGCTCCGTCAGCTCCCGGTGATCCGGCGTGATGAGCTTGTTCATTCCCAGAAACAGGAAGAACACCACCACGCAGGAGACCGCCAACGATATCAGGTATCTCATAGGGCTCGCTCCGGCATCAGCTGCTCTTGCTTGCCGCGATGGAGATGTTCTGGACACCGGCCATGCGGATCTGGTCCATGACCTGCACCACCAGCCCGGAACGGGACTCGGTATCGGCCTGAATCACCACGGCGCTCTCCGGGTTCTCCGCCCGCAGCCGCTCGATGTTGGCGCGCACGGCACCCACTTCGACGACCCGTTTGTCGACCCAGACCTGACCGTTCTCGCGGACCGCGACCATGATGTTCCCCTTCTTCACCGTCTCGGCCGTGCTGGCGCTCGGGCGGTTGATCTCCACGCCGGACTCCTTGACGAACGAGGTGGTGACGATGAAGAAGATCAGCATGATGAACACGATGTCCAGCATGGGGGTCAAATCGATGGCCGCCTCGTCAGCACCGCTGTCGCTGTGACGTTTTCTCATGGCAAAAAACTCCTTGCTTGTTCTGTGCCCCGGCGGGCATGGCCCGGCCGGGGATGTGCATCCTGCATCAGCCGTGTTTCAGGTTATCTTCCAGCTTCTGCACCGCCAACTTGGCCTTGTGATCGAGCTGGTTGACAAAAAACAGGCCGGAAAGGGCGGCAATCATGCCCGCCATGGTCGGTACCGTCGCCTTGGAGATCCCCGAGGCCATCGCCCGCGGTGAGCCGGTGCCGGTAATGGCCAGGGTGTCGAACACCTGTACCATGCCCACCACGGTCCCGAGCAGCCCCATCAGCGGGCAGAGGGCGATCAGCACCTTGATGACCGGCATCCCCTTGTCCACCGCCATGGCCACCCGCGAGACCAGCTCGCGGCGGATCTGCCTGGCGGACCAGGAGAGGTGATCGCTGCGGGCCAGCCAAGTAGCCTTGGTCTGCTTCACCTGCTGGGGATAGACCGCCATGAAGTAGAACCAGCGCTCCAGCAGCAGGGCCCACATCATCAGGGTCAGGAAGAACAGGGCGACCAGCACGTCGCCCCCCAATCCCAGAAACCGGCGGACCGACTCGACTTCTTCAATCAACCAGAACCACATGGGTGACTCCTTAGGCTGCGGCTTTGGCGGCGTGCAGACGTTCCTGGTAGCGGGCGACGAAACCGGCGCTCTGCTCTTCCAGCACCTGGATCAGACGACGGCTCTGGGTCTGCACGATGGTGTAGAGGAACAGCATGGGCACGGCGACCACCAGACCCTGCATGGTGGTGACCAGGGCTTCGGAGATACCGCCCGCCATCAGCTTGGGATCGCCGGTACCGAACAGGGTGATGGCCTGGAAGGTGGCGATCATCCCGACCACGGTACCCAGCAGACCCAGCAGCGGCGCGACCGAGGCGATCAGCTTGATGATGCTGATGCCCTTCTCGAACTTGGGCACGTTGCGCAGGATGATCTCGTCGAGCTTGGACTCCAGATCCTCGATGTTGTCGCCACGATGGCTCTGGTAGGCCCCCAGCATCTCGCCGATGGGATTGCCCTTGATGATCTGATCGGATTTGAGCTGCTTGCGCATGGATCCGCCGATGAGGGAGAGGCGAGCGCCGCAGAACAGGGCCAGCAGGGTACCTAGCACGCCGAGCACCATGATGACATAGCCCACTTCACCACCCTGGTCGATCCGCTCCTTCAGGGTCGGCGACTGCACCAGCAGGGAGAGGATCACGCCGCGGGACGGGTCGACGAAGATCGGCTTGACGCCGCCGCCACCCTGTTCAAAGTCGGCGATGGGTTCCAGCACCCCTTTGTCGGGTTGGCGGGGCAGCTGCTCGAACTTGCCGGTCTCCGGCACGAAGGTGAGGTACTTGCCTTCGGAGACGGTGTTGAACTCGCCGATCTGGGTCACGGTCTTCTGGGCCTGGTTGCCCTCGCCATAGACCACGGTGGCCGGGATCTGGCTCACCTTGCCACCGTCGACCATGCGGCTGAGGGTGGTGGTCCAGAAGGCGGTCAGGTCATCGCTGGAGGGCAGCTCCTTGCTCTCGGCCAGGCGGGTCAGCAGGGCGGTCTGCTCCGGATGCTCGACCCGGCGGGCAGAGGCGTTGAAGATCCCCTTGAACTCGCCGGCGAACTGGCGCAGCACGCCAAACATCTCGCCCATGTTGCCGGAGCGCTGGCGCAGGGTTTCGGTCAGCTCGGTGAGCTGCTTGTCGTTTGCATCGAAGGTGGCCTTGAGCTTTTCGCCCCTGGCGACTTCGGCGGCGAGATCCGCCTTGGCCTTGGCGAGCAGGGCCCCTTGTTCGTTCTTGTCAGCCAGGAAGCGGGCTTCCCGCTCCTTGTTGAGCTGGGATTCGCTGGTGCTGGCGGCCTTGACCTGATTGAGCAGGGCGTTGAGATCCACCGGCTTCTCGGCGGCGGTCACCGGCAGGGTGACCAGGGTAGCGCCCGCGATCAGCGAGGCGATGGCAAGTTTGATTCCTTTCATGATGCTTTCTCCGCAGTTTGAACCGGCAGCTTGATGAGGGCGGGGGGCGCCTGCTTCTTCGCGATGCGAAGGCCTTGTTCAACCGCACTGCGATACTCCTGGGGCAGTACTTCCCACTGGCGGGTCTTCTTGTTCCACATGCCGGTCTCGTTGCCATCCGGGGACTGGTAGAGCAGGGCGATGCGCCCGACCCGCAGGAACTCGTAGGTCTTCTCGTCCCCATCCTTGTCCAGGCTCGCCTTGTAGGCTTCGATGGTGCGGCTGAAGCCCTCCTCGATCTGGTAGGCCTCGAGGATCTTGCGGTACTTCTCGGAGATGGTGACATCGGCCCGGTTCATGAGATCGGTCAGGGCCGCCACGCGGTCCTCACGCTCCACCTTCTGGAACGGCAGGTCCAGGGAGACGAACTGCTCGAGGGAGTCGATCATCTTGAGCATCAGGGGCACCACTTCGGTGCTGGTCTGGTCGATCTGGGCGATCTGCTTTTGCATGGAGGCGAGTTCGGCACTCTGGGAGTCGACCATCTTGCCCACTTGCTCGTTGTAGGTGCGCAGGCTGTCCACCTGGCGCAGGGCGGCCTTGTACTGGGCCAGGGCAGACTCGGCAGACTCGGCGTAGCTGTCGATCTTCTGCTGGGAAACTTTGGATGCATTGTCGGTGGCGGCTTGAGCGTCCACGGCCTGGCTGGCAGAGGCGGCACTCAGATTGAAGCTGGTCAGCAAGGCAGCCGAAATCAGGCTGCCGAGGAGCGCTTTCTTCATTGTAGTTGTCCTTGTTTTCATAGGATTACCCTATCTCCGTAACTTCCTTGGGACCTTGGGCAAAGCCGGCCCGAGCGGGCCGGCTTGTGGTTTGCTGGTGGATTAGAACTTCTGGCTGTAGTCGAGGTAGTAGATGCGACCGTCGATGCTGTAGAGCTCGTCGTCATAGGTGAAGCCATCGCTCTCGAGGGACGGGCCCACGTTGAACATGTTCTTCACGCCGACCTGGATCTTGCCGTTCCAGGGCGCTTCCACGCCGACGTTCAGGTTCCAGGTGGTCTGGGACGCGATGTGGCCCACTTCCTCACCGGTATCGGCGATGTAATCCTGGCTCTGGGAGTCGATGTAGTTCGCGCTCAGGTAGGTATCCATGTTCCACCATTGGGGAACGTTGACACCCACACCGGAGCTAAAGCGCATCTGGGGCAGACCGTTCTGGCCGATCTTGTCGATGATGGGACCACCGGCGTACAGACCTTCCTTGTATTTCAGGATGTAGGTACCGCCCAGGTCATAACGCACGGTGGCGTAGTTCAGGTCGTAGGTGTAATCCACCTTCAGGTCGAGGCCGGAGGTCTCGAGGGTCCCCAGGTTGACCATGGGTGCGATGGCGTTGCTGATCTTGCCCTGGCTGTTGCGGGTGATGCTGCTGGAGCTGCCGCTGTTCAGTTCGTCATAGATGAGAGACTGCAGGGAGTTCAGCTGGATCACGTCCTCGATCTTGATGGTGTAGTAGTCCAGGGAGAGGTTCAGGTCATCCACCGGGCTGTAGGCCACCCCGAAGTTCCAGGTGTCCGCGGTCTCTTCCTTCAGGTCCTCGTTGGAGGTACGGGTGGTGTCGTACTGGCGGTTCGGGCAGTCAGCCGCGGAGATGCCGTTGGCCTCGCAGTAGACGTAATCCTTCGCCCAGTCGGCAGAGAAGGAGTCAGCCGAGTAGAGATCGCTCAGGCTGGGGGCGCGGAACGAACGGGACCAGGAGGTGCGCAGCATCAGGTTGTCCAGCGGCTGGTAACGCAGGCTCGCCTTGGGGGAGAAGGCGCTGCCGAAGTCGCTGTACTTGTCGAAGCGACCGGCCACGTTCAGCTCGATCTGCTCGGTGATGGGCACCAGGGACTCGATGTAGGCGGCAGTCACGTCACGCACGCCACCGGAGGAGTTGCCGGAGGAGCCGATGATGTTGCCGGCTTCGGACTGGGCGTCGTATTTGTCGGCATAGACCCAGTCGTTGTACTCGGCACCGGCGTACCAGCTGACCGGACCGGCCGGCAGTTCACCCATGTCCCACTGGACACCTGCGTACCACTGGTAGAAGTCCATGGTGGAGCGGCGGCTGGTGTCGGCGGCCATGGAGGCCGTGGTGGAGGCGTCGAACTCGCCACCGACGAACTTGCCGTCGGCGACCGCCTGCTGGGCGGCGGACTTCAGCACGTAACCGGTGCCGTTCTCCTTGTTGTCGGTCTTGGAGTACATGTAGCCGGCGTTCCACTGCATGTCGCCGACGCTTTCGGTGGCGATGGTGCCTTCGAAGCCGAGGTTCATGCTGCCGGTGGTGTCGGTGACATAGTTGTCACGGGGACCGACGTTGCTGAAGCGGTAGTAGGCGTAGGCAGCCTCACCCAGACCCTGGGTGGCGGCGGCATCCAGGCCGTTGTCGGCGAAGAACTGGGCGTTCTTCGGGTTGGCCGGGTCAATGGTGAAGGCACCGGCGGCCGGGGCGAAGCGGCCAAAACTTTCGACTCGGGAGCCGATGATCTGCGGCACGAAGTCCACGTTGTCGTTGATGTGGTAGCGACCGTTCACGTACAGGGTGTCACGGCTGCGGGAGGCCGTGGTGGCCGCGACCTGGCCGTAGTTGAAGTTACAGCCGCCCTCGAACCCGACGAAGGGCTCCTTGCATGAACCGTCGGCATTGGTGGCGCCGGCCAGGGGGCCGTATTTCCAGATGGGGTCGCCGTTGCCGTCAAGACCCGTGATCCCTTCCACGTTGCGGCCGTAGGGGCTGGGAGAGTCGTTGCCCTGTTTGGAGAGATAGTCACGATCCCGGGCGTAGATGACGTCCTTCTTGTCGTGCTCGTAGACCGCCATCAGGGAGCCCTTCTCGCCGGCCACCCCTGCCACGATGGAGCCGCTCTTCTCGTCGCCGCCCTCTTCGCTCGGGGAGCCGATGCGGCCCTGGAAGTCCAGCCCTTCGTAGCCCTCTTTGAGCACCACGTTGATCACGCCACCGATGGCGTCGGAACCATAGATGGCGGAGCCGCCGTCCAGGTTGACCTCGACCCGCTCAACGGCGGCCATGGGGATGGTGTTGAGGTTGATGGAGGTGCCGCCCATGGTGGGGGAACCCGCTACCCGCTTGCCGTTCAGCAGAACCAGGGTACGCTCGGAACCCAGGCCGCGCAGGCCGACGGTGGATTGGGACTGGAAGGAGCTGCCGGAGGCAGGGGAGACGCCGCCAAAGGAGTTGTAGGAGGCTTGCTTGAGGTAATCGGCGACGGTCTGCTGACCGGATTGCTCGATTTTCGCCTTGGTCACGGAGACGACCGGGGTGGCGCCTTCCACATCGACCCGGGAGATCCGCGAGCCGGTGACCTTGATTTTTTGCAGTTTTTCTACGTTCTGGCCCTCTTCGGCCAGGACAGGGGTGGCCACAACTGCCGCGCTCGCCAAGGCAAACGCTATGGCAGCAGAGAGTCTGCTTTTCCTAAGCATCGCTAGTATCCTTCCTGATTGTTTATTGTTTGCTTCCATTACCGCCCTCGTTGGAGCGGTGCGTAAGGCTTATCAAGGTTTGGTGATGGACGTCAAATGGAGCGGCGGGGATGGGGGCAGTAGAGGGAATTAGATGGGAATGTGCATTTGATGGAATATTTTTGGCGTTTTATTCCACAAATGTTGCGTCAACTTATGTAAAGATGTTGTTAAGTTCGATTTTTACAATTTTATTGATTATTTTTGAACTTATCGATAAGTCGCTTGTCACTCCGGTGTCGATATCGAGAAAATGGTTTTTTGCAGTATTTTCATCTGCTTTTATGGCGAGAGCGTTTTCCGGGGAACGGATGGTGTGGGCAGCTATCCCTCTTCTTCTATAGGTAAATAAGAAAGCAGTCAGACTTATCCTTAACTTGTTGATTTTATTCTGTTTGATATGGATTAAAACACCTGTGTAATTAAATTTTTAATAATTAAAATCGAGTTGGACGGGTAGGCGTAGCAGTTTTTTATATTGAAGTTGGTTTTTTTGGAAAAAATCATCCGCGGGATATGCTGCGGGGGGACATTCCTGGTCGCAGACAGGGTTCTACTTGATTTTTGTTGCAGAGCTTTTACAGTGACCGAGCCGGATTGTCTGCCAATGCCAGTCAATTCAGTGAGTAATGCCAGGTAAGGATAGGCCCGTCACCGGATGTGACTGGCCATAAAAGAACAACAAGGACGAGGTTCCACCATGCTGTCGTATTTCCTACGTCGGATGCTTTTGATCATCCCGACGTTTCTCGGTATCACCCTGCTCGTCTTCACCATCACCCGCTTCGTGCCGGGCGGCCCGGTCGAGCGCATGCTGCTGCAGGCGCAGGTCTCGCAAAACGAGTCCGGCCGCTCCAGTGGCAGCAAGGGGGCGCAGGCACTCTCCGACGAACAGATTGAAGAGCTCAAGGCGTTCTACGGCCTCGACAAGCCCATGCTGGTCGCCTACTGGGATTGGTTGCAGAAGCTGGCGGTGCTGGATCTCGGGGAGTCGACCCGTTATTACGAGCCGGTGTGGGATCTCATCAAGGAGAGGTTGCCGGTGACCGCCTTCTTCGGGCTCGCCACCTTTCTGCTGAGTTATGCCGTCTCCATCCCGCTCGGGGTGGCCAAGGCGCTCAGGCACAACAGCCGCTTCGATTCCCTGAGCTCCATGCTCATCTACATGGCCTATGCGCTGCCCGCCTACGTGGTGGGGATCTTCCTCATCACCGTCTTTGCGTTCCATCTGGAGTGGCTGCCCATGGGGGGCTTCCCGGGGGACGAGTTTGACGGGATGGAGAGCAGCTGGGATCAGATCCGCACCGTCTTCGCCCACGCCCTGCTGCCCCTCATCGCCTACGCCATCGGGGATTTCGCCATCCTCACCATGACCATGAAGAACAGCCTGATGGAGAACCTGTCGGCGGATTATGTGCGCACCGCCGTGGCCAAGGGGTTGCCGTTTCGCAAGGCGGTGACCGATCACGCCATGCGCAACAGCCTGATCCCCATCGCGAGTCACCTGGGGTCTGTGCTCACCGTCTTCTTCGGGGGCTCCTTCCTCATCGAGACCATCTTCAACATCGACGGCATCGGCCTGCTCGGTTACGAGGCCATTGTCGAGCGGGATTACCCCACCGTCATGGGTATTCTGGCCATCACCTCCATGCTGATGCTGGTGGGCAACATTGTCTCCGACATCTGCGTTGCCCTGGTCGATCCTCGCGTGCGGTTTGGAGAGTGAGCATGAACCTGAATCCGGTAACTCTGAAAAAACTCAAGCGCTTCAAGTCGATAAAGCGCGGCTACTACTCCTTTGTCATCTTTTCGGTCCTGGTGGTCATCTCTCTGCTGGCGGAATTGCTGGTCAACAGCCGGGCCCTGGCGGTGAGCTATCAGGGGGAGCTCTATTTCCCCACCTATGGGGATGTGATCCCGGGCCAGCACTTCGGGCTCGACTACGAGTACGAGACCAACTACCGCCAGCTCAAGAGCCAATTTGCGAAGGAAGGGAAGGGGGACTGGGTGTTGCTGCCCCTGGTCCCCTGGAACCCCTATGAGCAGGACTTCAAGGAGGAGGCCTATCCGCCCTATGCCCCGAGCCTGGTGGAGCGCCACTTCCTCGGCACCGACACCAGCGGTCGCGACGTATTGGCACGGCTGGTCTACGGCTTTCGCATCGCCATCGGCTTTGCCTTCATCGCGCTGGTGGCGAGCTATGTCATCGGGGTCAGCATCGGCTGCATGATGGGGTTCCTCGGCGGTCGGTTCGATCTCCTGATGCAGCGTTTCATCGAGATCTGGTCCCAGGTGCCCTTCCTCTACGTCATCATGATCCTGGTCTCCCTGGCCAAGCCGAACTTCGGCCTGTTCGTCGGCATCAACGTGCTGTTCGGCTGGATGGGGATCACCTGGTACATGCGCACCCTCACCTACAAGGAGAGGGCGCGGGACTACGTGATGGCGGCGCGGGCCCAGGGGGCGAGCACCCGGCGCATCATCTTCAACCACATTCTGCCCAATACCCTGATGATGATCGTCACCCTGGCCCCGTTTGCCGTGGTGGGCAACATCTCCACCCTGACGGCGCTGGACTACCTGGGCTTTGGCCTGGCGCCGCCGACCCCGAGCTGGGGGGAACTGCTCTCCCAAGGGATCAACAACCTCGACGCCATCTGGATCGTGAGTTCGGTGGTGGCGGCGGTGAGCCTGGTGCTCATCATGGTCTCCTTCATCGGGGAGGCCATCCGGGAGGCGTTCGATCCGCGCAAATTTACCCGTTATCAGTGAGCGGTGGCGCCTTGCCAGGGCACATCGACAGGACCCTTAATGAAGACGCCCCCAGTGCAGGGGCATGACCAGGAAGTCAAACATGAACAATAAAATCAAATGGACAGGTGCTCTCTTTCTGCTGTTGAACGGATCCTGGGTGTGGGCGGCCAGTCTGCCCGCGGATCTGACGTGGGAGACCAACGACACCGACCCCGTGTTCGCCTCTCCCAAGGCGCTGCCCGGCGGCAACCTCAATCTCTTCGTCGACAGCTTCCCGCTGACGTTTCGCACCGTGGGGCCGGATTCCAACGGCTCGTTCCGCTCCTTCATCCTCGACAACCAGATGAGGCTCATCAGCTTCCATCCCAACACGGGCAACCCCATTCCGGCCCTGGCGAATGCCTGGGCCATCGCGCCGGACAGCCAGACCGTCTATTTCAGGCTCGACCCGCGCGCCAAGTGGTCCGACGGCAAGCCGGTCACCGCCGATGACTACACCTTTGGCTACGAGATGATGCGCTCCAAGGACATCAAGGGCCCCTGGTTCAACAACTACTACACCACCGAGGTGGTGGCGGTGGAGAAGATTGACGACCACACCATCCTGGTCAAGGCGGGCAGCCGCAAGGCCAAGCTCGATCTCCTCAACACCACCGAGCTGTGGCCCCAGCCCAAGCACTACTACAAGATGGGCCCGAACTGGGTGAAGCAGTACAACTGGGCCGTGGTACCCACCACGGGCCCCTACGTGATGAGCGACGTGAAGAAGGGCAAGTCCGTCACCTTCAGCAAGCAGAAGGAGTGGTGGGCAAAAGACGATCGCTACAACCAGCACAGGTTCAACCTCGACACCATCAAGGTGCAGGTGATCCGCGACCACAACATCGCGTTCCGCCACTTCCTCAAGGGAGAGCTGGACACCTTCGAGATGATCCTGCCCAACTGGTGGCATGAGAAGGCGGTCACCCCGGAGTACAAGCAGGGATACGTGCAGAAGGTGATGGCCATGACCGACACCAAGCAGGGGGGGCAGGGGGTTCACCTCAACGTGGCCAATCCCAAGCTGGCGGATCTCAACGTGCGGCTCGGTATCCAGCACGCCTTCAACATCGACAAGATGATAGAGACGGTGCTGCACGGCGACTATGACCGCGCTACCACCTTCGGGTCTGGCTTCGGGGCCTTCACCGACATCGCGCTGCCAGAGCGGGCCTACGACATCGCCAAGGCACGGGAGTACTTCGCCAAGGGCGGTTACGGCAAGCAGGGACCGGACGGCATCCTGCAAAACGACAAGGGAGAGCGGCTCACCCTGGCCCTCACCTACACCAGCCAGGAGCACTCCAAGCGGCTGACCGTGCTCAAGGAAGAGGCCAAGAAGGCGGGCCTGGATCTGGAGCTCAATCTGGTGGATGGCGCCACCGGCTTCAAGGTGATGCTGGAGAAGAAACACGAGGCGGCCTGGCTTGGCTGGGGGGGCGGCGGTCTCTATCCGCAATACTGGGAGTCCTTCCACTCCGACAACGCCAACAAGCCCCAGACCAACAACCTGTTCAACGTGGCTGACAAAGCGCTCGACAGCCTGATCGACGCCTACAACGTCGAGTTCGACATGGACAAGCGGGCCGCGCTTTCCCACCAGATCCAGCAGCGCATCTATGATCTCGCCATCTTCGTGCCCGGCGTCCAGCTCAACTACGTGCGAGCCAGCAGCTGGCGCTATGTGATGTTGCCGGAGGTGCCCGCCACCCGCAACACCCCGGATCTGCTCTACTGGCCCATGGATGGCTACCCCCACAGCAGTGGCGGCCTGCTCTGGATCGATCCCAAGGTGAAGGAGGAGACCCAGAAGGCCAAGGCTGACGGCAAGGCGCTGGCCCCCATCACCCTGATCGACAAGACCTATGCACACCATTGATGTGGCCCAGAAGGGAGCAGCAGTCATGCCCAACACACAGGCCACCGCCCCCGGCACCAGAGATCATGAGGGGCAGTCTCTATCCCCCATCCTCGAGGTGCGGGATCTCGAGGTGGAGTTCGCCGTCGACGACGGCAAGATCAAGGTGCTCGACGGGGTCAGCTTCCAGGTCGCCCCGGGCAAGACCCTGGGGATAGTCGGCGAGTCCGGCTGCGGCAAGAGCGTCACCTCGCTGGCCATCATGGGGTTGCTGCCAAGGCCCCACGGTCAGGTGGTGGCTGGCTCCATCCGCTTTCAGGGGGAGGAGCTGCTCAATCTGCCGCCGGAGCAGATGTACAAGGTGCGCGGCAACCGTATCTCCATGATCTTTCAGGAGCCCATGACGGCCCTCAACCCGGTGCAGACGGTTGGCGATCAGCTGATGGAGGTGTTTCGCCTCCACCGCCCCGATTACAGCAAGGCCCAGCGCCGTGACGCCGCCATCGCCATGTTGCAGAAGGTGGGGATCCCCGAGCCTGCCCAGCGTTTCGCGGCTTATCCCCACAATCTTTCCGGCGGCATGCGCCAGCGGGTGATGATCGCCATGGCGCTGGTCTGCGAACCTGCCCTGCTCATCTGCGACGAGCCGACCACGGCGCTCGATGTGACCATCCAGGCCCAGATCCTGGATCTGATGAAGGAGCTGCAAGCCCAGACCGGCATGGCCATCATCTTCATCACCCACGATCTCGGGGTGGTGGCGGAGCTGTGCGACGAGGTGGTGGTGATGTATGCCGGGCGTGCGGTGGAGCGGGCCGATATCTATGAACTGTTTGACCACCCGCGCCATCCCTATACTCATGGTCTGATGGCCTCGATCCCGCGTCTGGAAGATGTGCCAAAGAGCCTGCTCAAGACCATCAAGGGTCAGGTGCCCGCCCTGCACGAAATGCCGGCGGGGTGCCGTTTCTCCAACCGCTGCCCCCATGCCACGCCCCTTTGCGTGGAGACCATACCGGTGACCGAGCAGTTGAGCGAACGCCATGGGGTGGCCTGCCACCACTGGAAGGAGGTGAGCCTATGAACGGTCTGGTGTTACGGGGTGTCGCAGGGCAGCCTGGCGGCGGGAAGGCGACCAGGTCGTCTGCTGCCATGAATCGTCGGGGATGGAAGTCATGACCAGCTTGTTGTCGGTAAGCAATTTAAAGCAGCATTTCAAGATGGGTGGCGGTTTCTTGCGCAAGCAATACACCGTCTACGCGGTGGATGGCATCAGCTTTGATCTCAAGCAGGGGGAGACCCTTGGCCTGGTGGGAGAGTCGGGATGCGGCAAGTCCACCCTGGGGCGTTCGTTGCTCAAGCTGTTCGAGCCGAGCGCCGGTTCCATCACCTTCGAGGGGCGTGACATCACCCACCTCTCGCCCAAGGAGATGCGATCCCTGCGTCAGGAGATGCAGATCGTGTTCCAGGATCCCGCAGAATCCCTCAACAGCCGCCACACGGTGGGGCAGATCCTGGAGGAGCCCTTCATCATCCACGGCAAGGGCAACGCCGAACAGCGCCGGACATGGGTGCAGGAGCTGCTGGAGAAAGTCGGTTTGCCCGGCAGCGCGGTGGATCGCTATCCCCATGAGTTCTCTGGTGGCCAGCGCCAGCGCATCGGCATCGCCCGCGCCATCGCCCTCAAGCCCAAGCTGCTGGTGTGTGACGAGGCGGTGTCGGCGCTCGACGTGTCGGTGCAGTCCCAGATCGTGAACCTGCTGCTCAATCTGCAGCGGGAGATGAACCTCGCCATCATCTTCATCGCCCATGACCTGTCGGTGGTCAAGCACATCTCGGACCGGATTGCGGTGATGTATCTGGGCCGGATCGTCGAACTGGCCGAGGCCCAGGCACTCTACCTGGCACCACGCCATCCCTATACCCAGGCTCTCATCTCCGCCATTCCGGTGCCGGATCCACGGCGGCGCAGCCAGCGCATCCTGCTGACGGGGGATGTGCCGTCCCCCATCTCGCCGCCGAGTGGCTGCCACTTTCACCAGCGCTGCCCCCATGCAACGGATCTGTGCCGCACCCGCTCGCCCGCCCTTGAGGCGTGCGGCGGGCAGGGGCATCAGGTGGCCTGCCACTTCCCCTTACCCGTGCAGGAGGCGGTGCCGTTGGGAAAGGCGATATGATGCCGGCGCCCGCCACGTCGCGACCGGCATCGCTGCAAGGTGGCACCGAGAAGGCGCAATAGAGGCGGAAACGGGATAAAAAAATGGGGCCTGCGGGCCCCATCTTCATGGTTGGAGTTCAGGTTTGGCCGTGGGAATTCTGGCCCGGGCAGGACAGCGCCCCGATGGGGGTGGCTGCTGTGTGGATTGCTGAGTTGTTTTGTAGTTTTATTACGTTGCTAATTTCAACTTCCGGACAGGCGATATCAGGCGCCATAACGGAAGTAGTAATTGCGGGTTGCAGGCGCATAAGTGTCTTTCTCTTCAGCACCTTTCTTGCTGGTTGCACCCTTCAGGTGGAACAGCACTGCCAGATTCTCGAACATATGATGACCTCGTTTCTCTGTGGTTCATGGGTTGTGTGACCTTGGTCACGTTCTGATCCTAGGAGGATATGTGAGCTAGATCAACTTTTTGTGTTGTAAATTTACATAAATCATGGAAAAGGTTTTCAAATGCAGACCTGTTCATGGATACGATTTCAAGCCAGGGCCGCGCGTGGAATCGGGGATATGAGAGAGGTGGCCGAGGAGGGTGCACAAAAAAGATGCCCCGCACGGGGCGGGGCATCGGTATGGTCGTGAGTTGGCTTACTTGGCCGGGATATGTTCCAGCACGTGAACCAGCAGTTGCCAGAAACGCTCGACCGCCGGGATGTGTACCTTCTCCCCCGGTGCATGGGCGCCACGGATGGTCGGGCCGAAGGAGACCATGTCCCAGTCCGGGTAGGCGCTCTTGAACAGACCGCACTCGAGGCCTGCGTGGATCACCATGACGTTCGGCATCTCGCCAAACAGGGTCTGGTAGCTGCTTCGCACCAGTGCCATGACCGGTGAGTCGACGTTCGGGGCCCAACCCGGGTAGGCGCCGGTGAACTCGCAGCTGGCGCCGGCCAGGGTGAACAGGGAGCGGGTCATCTGCTCGATGTTCTCGCGACCGGAATCGATGAGGGAGCGGATCAGGCACTGCACATAGACTTCCCCCTCGAGTGTCTTGATGACACCCAGGTTGGTGGAGGTCTCGGTCACGCCCGGGATGGCGTCGCTCATGCGCATCACCCCGTTCGGGCAGGCCATCAGGGCATCCAGCAGGCGGCTTTGCAGGGACTCGCTCATGAGCTGGGCCGGTTTCTCCCGGGCGGTGAGCAGCACGGTGAGGTTGGCCTCGGTGGCGGCCAGCTCGCTCTGATAGATGCCGGCGTAGCGGTCCACCAGGGCCTTGAAGTCAGCCACGCTGGCGGCGGGCACCAGCAGGCTGGCACGGGCCTCGCGGGGGATGGCGTTGCGCAGGGTGCCGCCGCTGAGATCGCCAAGGCGCACCCCCAGCGGTTCGGCGGCCTTGAGCAGACGGACCAGCAGCTTGTTGGCGTTGCCGCGGCCGCGATGGATGTCGACCCCGGAGTGGCCGCCGCGCAGGCCCTTGACCTGCAGCTCGAAACCTTCACCCTCGGTGGCAGCGACCCGCTCCAGGGGGAAGCGGATATTGGCATCCACCCCGCCGGCGCAGCCCATGTAGACCTCGCCATCCTCTTCGGAGTCGGTATTGAGCAGGATCTCGCCCTCCAGCCAGCCCGCTTCCAGACCGAAGGCGCCGGTCATGCCGGTCTCCTCGTCGGTGGTCAGCAGCACTTCCAGCGGGCCGTGCTTGATGGTCTTGTCGGCCAGCACGGCCAGGCAACCCGCCATGCCCATGCCGTTGTCGGCACCCAGGGTGGTACCACGGGCGGTGACCCATTCGCCGTCGATGTAGGCATCGATGGGATCGGTGGTGAAGTCGTGCTGGGTGTCGGCGTTGGCCTGGGGCACCATGTCGATGTGGGCTTGCAGCACCACGGCCTTGCGGTTTTCCATCCCCGGCGTGGCCGGTTTCTTGATGATGATGTTGCCGACGGCATCTTGCTTGACCGCCAGGCCTTCTCCCTGGGCCCACGCCACGATCCAGGCGCTCAGCTGGGCTTCGTGCTTGGAGGGGTGGGGGATGGAGCAGATCTGCTCGAAGAATTGCCAAATCAACTTGGGAGACAGAGAACTGAGCTGTGCCACGTCGGGACTCCTTACCAGCATGGAAAATGTCGGGCCCCACTCTGCGGGCCGGGGAAGAGGATAACGATAATACAGTCAATCACGCAAAAATGTGAGCGATCAGCGCAAATGACGCTCTGCTTGTGCTGGGAAAGGGAGCATGGATGGCGAACTTCACTGCCTGCCTTATTCGTGTCAGCACAACATCAAATTTGTGATGCTGGTCACAAAAATATTGTCTTTTCGGCGCCGGGTGGTAAATTAGCCGCTGTGGCCAGCCCACTTGTCAGGATGACAATCAATGCCTCCAGGGAACCGAAGCAAAGCAAGTGCGCCTCCATGGAACCGAGTGTCAGTTCAAGGATGTGAACCCGCATTAAGGTACGTAACTTGTTAAGCAATCAGGAGTTTATGATGTCAGGCAGCAATTCAACCTATTGGTTTGCCCAATCTCTCTATACCCAGGGCTTCAACTACCCGAATCCCTACGCCACCCGCCGTTAAGGCTCGCAGGCGTCACAGGTAACAGCAGCAGGTGTGTGAGGAACCTCTCCTCCCCCTGCTATTTTTTTGCCCGAATGTCATGGAGTGTGTGTCAAACGGCTAACCTGTCGGTGTCGCCGGAGCCCTCCCAAAAGGGCGACAGAGCGGAAGTTGACGGACATTTCCTGTTTTTCGCATACGTTTGCCGCTCAATTTATCCATAAAGAGTGCTATCATACCGGCCCAACAGCCGGGCCGAGATCGGGAGTCCACCCGAGATGGCCGCCAGCTACACCCCATCCCTGTTCGCATTGCATCCGTTTTTGCCGCCGAGGCGTCAGCCCCGAGGCCGAAAAAGTGCAAGCAAAATTCGGGAAACGGGGTGCCAGAATTGACCTGAACCCGTCTCTTTGCCGGGTTTCGCCTCATAAGTGATTGCTTTATAACTCGTTGAGATCGATAGCATGCCAAAAAAGTTCTATGTATCGTGGGATAACCTGCAACGCGAAGCGCGCCGTCTGGCCCGTCGTCAACTGCCTGTCAGCCAGTGGAAAGGGATCATCGCCGTCAGTCGCGGTGGTCTGGTGCCTGCGGCCCTGATGGCCCGCGAACTTGGCATTCGCAATGTCGAAACCCTCTGCATCTCCAGCTATGACCACGACAACCAGCGCGAGCTGGTGGTGGTGAAGGCTGCCACCACCGCAGGTGACGGCGAAGGCTGGCTGGTGGTGGACGATCTGGTGGACACCGGCGGCACCGCCAAGGCGATCCGCGAGCTCTACCCCAGAGCCAAGTTCATCACCATCTTCGCCAAGCCCATGGGCGAACCCCTGGTGGATGACTTCGAAGTCGCCATTCCGCAGGATACCTGGATTGAACAGCCCTGGGACATGGCGCTGGAGTTCGCCAAGCCGATCTGCGACGAAGCGTAATCGCCGCACCGGTCGCGACCAGTGACTCCCCGGCATTCGGGAGCAGACTGATCCGTCGTGATGCAAGGTTGACCACATTGAGCCCCTTTTGGGGCTCAATGTGTTTCTGGTGTGGCTGCTCGATGTGAAAAGTGGTTAAGATGGGACATTGTTTGAGACAGAAGAGCCACCATTTTGGAACCAAACGACGATACCAATCTGACGGAAAAGCTGTTTACCCGGGTCAAAAAGGTATTGGAAACTTCCGAAGTCTCCAACTCGAGCCCCGTCGACGAGCAAGACAGCGTACTGTCTGACAGCTTCATCGATGGCGCCCTGTCGCCCCGCTGGTATCGCCTGCTGCGCAGACCGAC
Source organism: Aeromonas sp. 25-248 (assembly GCF_053005425.1). Taxonomy (NCBI): domain Bacteria; kingdom Pseudomonadati; phylum Pseudomonadota; class Gammaproteobacteria; order Aeromonadales; family Aeromonadaceae; genus Aeromonas; species Aeromonas sp. 25-248. The sequence continues at coordinate 25,211 of NZ_JBRKTB010000005.1, forward strand.
CTGGGCCTGGCAGGGGGCCGATCCCGTCGAGGTGGAGCAGACCCTGGCGCACATCGCCATGGGGCAGGGGGAGCGCAGTCACGAACGCTATCTGGACACCATCAAGGGCTATGTGCCCGGCAACTGGGTCTATGAGTGGAGTCAGCTCGCCGGCCGTTATTTCAATACGGGGAGGACGCTGCTGGGGGAAGGGGATCGCGCCGCGGCGCTGAAGAGCCTGCTCAAGGCAGTGCGCTACTACTCCATCGCAAGCTACCCCCACCTCAAGCACGACGAGCTGGCGGATCAGGCCCAGTTGCTCGGCAACATGGCCTATCGCGAGGCCGGACGCCTGTTCAAGGTGCCCCTCAAGGAGTTGCAGGTCCCGTTTCGGGGCAAGACCATCCAGGGCTACCTGCATCTGCCCACCACCGAGAAACCTGTGCCCCTGGTCATCGTCAGCGGTGGCATCGATTCGCTTCAGGTGGACTTCCTCAACTTCTATTCCAAGTGTCTCGAGCCCCACGGCATCGGGATGCTCTCCCTGGACATGCCGGGCACCGGCTATGCCGAGCACTGGCCCCTGGTGCAGGACACCAGCCGCCTGCACCAGGCGGTGCTCAACTACCTCTCGGAGGTGGCCTGGGTCGATCACCAGCGCATCGCCATGGTGGGGTTCCGCCTCGCCGGCAATGTGGCGGCCCGTCTCGCCTTCGTCGAGCCATTCAAGCTTCGGACTGTGGTCTGCATCGGTGCCGGCATCAACCAGGTGTTCACCAATCAGGAGATGTTCGCCCGCTGCCCGCGCATGATGCGCGACGGGCTGGCGAACCGGCTGGGGGCGGACGCGGCCCAGTGGGATCTGCTGCGCACCAAGTGTCAGGTCTTCTCCCTCAAGACCCAGGGATTGCTGGGGAGTCGCACTTCCGTGCCGATATTGAGTATCGGGCACAAGAAAGATTTTATTTGTCCCGAGCAGGATGTCCGGGCATTGGCCGCTGCGAGTCGCAACGGCAAGGCGGTGGTGTTTGACAAGCAGCCGTTGCTCGAGGTCTATGACGAGGCACTGAAAGAGACGGTAGATTGGCTCAAAAAGCACTTATGTACATGATATAAAACTAAAAATGTAACATCACCATGTGATGGTATGGCTTGTTCAACAGGGAGGTTAGCATGTCAGAAAGAGTGACTTACAAGCGATTGCTGCGGCAGTTCGCGGCCATTGGCCCCTATTTGCGTGAAGACCTGTGCGAGGAGGGCCGCTACCGCTTTGACTGCCTGTCCGTCTGCGTCAGCGCCAAGCCTGCCCCGGACAAGCGGGAGTTCTGGGGCTGGTGGCTGGTGCTGGAGCAGGCGGATCACAGCTTCAGCTACCACTATCAGACGGGGTTCTACAACGCGGACGGGGAGTGGATCGACAAGGCGCTGCCCAAGAAGCATCAGGCGGAAGTGGAACGCACCCTGCAACATTTCTACAAGCTCATCAGCGGCAAGTTGACCCAGCTGGAGTGTACTCTCTCCCCCGCGAAGCAGGTGACTGCCGAACTGAGCGTGACGGCAGCCTGATCCCCAAGCCCCGCATCTTCCCGGTGCGGGGTACCCCGATGCTTTGTCACCGAGCCCGCAACTGCCTGGCGAGGCTTAATTGCCTTGCAGGGCAGGGGGGCCGTGGGTATAAAGGGATTCCTTACTTTTCTAACCCTTCGTTCCCATGGAAAACAGAACCATAGTCGTCAAACTGGGCACCAGCGTGCTCACCGGGGGATCTGCCCGCCTCAACCGTGCCCACATGGTCGAGCTGGTCAGACAATGTGCCGCCTTGCATCGACACGGGCACCGTGTCGTGCTGGTCACGTCGGGGGCCATCGCCGCCGGTCGTGAGCATCTGGGCCACCCTCCGCTGGCGCCTACCCTGCCGAACAAACAGATGCTGGCGGCGGTGGGTCAGACCCAGCTCATCCGGGTATGGCAGGACCTGTTCAACCTCTACGGGCTGCACATCGGCCAGATGCTGCTGACCCGCGCCGACCTGGAAGACAGGGAGCGCTACCTCAATGCCCGCGACACCCTGCGCACTCTGCTCGATCACCGCATCATCCCCGTCATCAACGAGAACGACGCCGTGGCCACCGCCGAGATCAAGGTGGGGGACAACGACAACCTCTCCGCCCGTGCCGCCATCCTGGCGGATGCGGACTTGCTGATCCTGCTCACGGATCAGAAGGGGCTCTTCACCGCCGACCCGCGCACCAACCCGGATGCCCAGCTCATCGAAGAGGTGCAGACCATAGACGACACCCTGCGCTCCCTCGCCGGTGACAGCGTGAGCGGCCTTGGCACCGGTGGCATGGCCACCAAGTTGCAGGCCGCCGACGTGGCGCGCCGCGCCGGGGTGGACGTGGTGATCGCCACCGGCCAGATCCCGGAAGTGATCGGCCGACTCGCCGCCGGGGAGCGGGTGGGGACCCTGTTCCCGGCCCTGGCATCCCCCCTGGAAGGGCGCAAGAGCTGGATCCTGGCAGGGCCCCCTCCTCACGGCGAAGTGCAGGTGGATCAGGGGGCCGTGGCCGCCATGCAGGAGAAGGGCTCCAGCCTGCTGCCCAAGGGCATCGTCGCGGTGAAGGGAGATTTCGTGCGTGGCGACGTGGTGCGTATCCTGGATCCCAAGGGAAGCGAGCTGGCTCGCGGTATTTGCCGTTACGACCATCTGGAGCTGGATCGGCTGCGGGGTGTCCACTCGGATCAGATTGAACAGGTATTGGGTTACGGCTATGGGGCCGTGGCCATCCACCGTGATGACATGGTGCTGCTCTGAACAGGGCGGCACCGCATGAACAAAAGGGAACTGTGATGAGTCTGGAGAAAATGGGGCAGGCGGCCCGTGAAGCCGCCTATCAACTGGCCACCGTCAGCACGGCACAGAAGAACCGGGCGCTGGCGGCCATCGCCGATGAACTGGAAGCACGCAGTGCCCAGATCCTGGCGGCCAACGAGAAAGACATCGCCGCCGGGCGCGAGGCGGGGCTCACTGAAGCCATGCTGGATCGCCTGCTGCTCAACCCGGCGCGCCTGGCCGGCATAGTGGCGGATGTGCGCAAGGTGATCACCCTGGACGATCCGGTCGGGGCCGAAATCGACAGCCGGGTGCTGGAGAATGGCCTGCGCCTCTCCCGTCGCCGGGTGCCCATCGGGGTCATCGGCGTCATCTACGAGGCGCGCCCCAACGTCACCATCGACATCGCCAGCCTCTGCCTCAAGACCGGCAACGCCAGCATTCTGCGCGGCGGTCGCGAGACCTTCCACTCCAATCTGGAGCTGGTGCGGGTGATCCAGCATGCCCTGGCGGCGTCCGGCCTGCCCGAGGCGGCGGTGCAGTACATCGACAACCCGGACAGGGCGCTGGTGGCCGAGTTGCTGCGCCTCGACCGCTACGTGGACATGATCATCCCCCGCGGCGGCGCGGGTCTTCACAAGATGTGCAAGGAGAACAGCTCCATCCCCGTCATCATCGGCGGGTTCGGTATCAGCCATATCTTCGTGGACGAGAGCGCCGATCTGGCGCGTTCCCTGGCGGTCATCGAGAACGCCAAGGTGCAGCGCCCCTCCGCCTGCAACGCCCTCGATACCCTGCTGGTACACGAGAAGGTGGCGGCCACCTTGCTGCCGCAACTGGTGGCTCTGATGAACGAGCGCAAGGTGACCCTGGTGGGCGCGCCCAATGCCATGGCGCTGCTGGCTGGCAGCGACAACCTGTGCGACGCGGGGCCGGAAGATTTCGACACCGAGTGGCTGGGGTTGACCCTGGGGGTCAAGGTGGTGGCGGACGTCAACGAGGCGCTCGCCCATATGCGCGAGCACAACGCCGGCCACTCCGATGCCATCCTGACCAACTCCCTCGCCAATGCCGAGCGTTTCGTCAACGGGGCCGGTTCGGCGGCGGTCTATGTCAACGCCTCCACCCGCTTCACCGACGGCGGCCAGTTTGGCCTCGGGGCCGAGGTGGCGGTCTCGACCCAGATGCTTCACGCCCGTGGCCCCATGGGGCTGACCGAACTCACCAGCTACAAGTGGGTGGGGCAGGCGGATTATCTCAGCCGTGCCTGATCCAGGCACGCTCAGCAAGCAGGACAATGCCGACTCAGGTCGGCATTTTTGTGCTTTTTTATTGCTCGCAATCAATGGCTTGCATATAACTATCCAGCAGGATGCGGTGTCACCCGGGGCATCAGGCCAGCGACAGCAAGGGGAGCAACTTCAAGGATGAAGGGACAGGATAGGAGTGCGTGGTGGGGCAGCCTCTGGCTGAGCCTGCCACTGCTGCTGGGGGCGCTCTGTTTCAGCGGCGCCAGCCACGCCAGCTGGGACCAGGATCTCTATCGTCAGCTCGGGCTGGCGGGCAAGCTCGACAGCCGCGTGTTTCGCAAGGCCCTGGACGGTTACCAGAGCGTGCGCCACAAGCGAAAACCCATTCTCACCATCATCGACTACAGCAAGCCCTCGACCATGCGCCGGCTGTTCGTCATCGACGTCAAGCGCCACAAGCTGCTCTACCACACCTGGGTCAGCCACGGCCGCAATTCGGGGGAGCTGGCCGCCCGCCAGTTCTCCAATCAGATGAATTCCCGGCAAAGTTCCCTCGGGGTCTACCGCACCGCCGAGACCTATCAGGGCAAGCACGGTTACTCCCTGCGTCTCGACGGCCTCAGTCCAGGCAAGAACAGCAATGCCCGCAAGCGCGCCATCGTGGTGCACGGGGCGGACTACGCCAGCCCCAGGCATCTGCAGAAGTTTGACAAGCTGGGGCGCAGCTGGGGATGCCCGGCCCTGCCAAGGGAGCAGTCCAGGGCGATCATCGACACCATCAAGGGAGGGAGCGTCATCTATGCCCATGGCTGAGACCCTGCTGCTAGGGCGTTACCAGGGCTGGTGGGTGGCGCTCTACCTTGCCGACGACCTCTCGTTATCCCTCGTGCACCGGTTCTGAGATGAGCATCCCATGGCAATCAACAGCAAAAAGGCCAGCATATGCTGGCCTTGGCGCATCAGGCGGGGATTATTTGCGGACCACCAGCACGGGGCAGGGGGCGTGGCGCACCACGGATTCCGCCACGCTGCCTACCAGCAGGTGGCTGATGCCGGAGCGGCCATGGCTGCCCATGACCACGAGATCCACCTTGTCTTCCTTCGCCTGGAGGACGATTTCATCGGCGGCGCGGCCAAAACGGACCTCGAATTTGGCCGGAATGGGCAGGCAGGCGACCAGTTCCTTGAGCTGGCTCTTGGCCTGACGCTCCATCTCGTGGGTGATCTCGATGGCCGTCATGTGCAGGATCTTGTAGCTGTCGAAGCCGTGCAGCTGATCCACCACGTGGACCAGTTTGAGCTCGGCCTGGTGGGTGTTGGCCATGAAGACGGCGTAGTCGAGTACCGCTCTGGACATCTCGGAGAAATCGACGGGGCAGAGCAGGGATTTGATGGTTGGCATGAGAATCTCCCCTCAAGTTGGGCTACTAATGAATCTTGTTTGCCATGATACGCTGTGGGGCGACAATAACTCTCGACCCGCTCGCAAAATGGGGAAAATGTCGGCCGGGACTCTGTTTTTCTATGCTATCTGTATGCCTGAACGGGCCGTCCGGCGGTGAGCATCTGCCGAGTGCCATATCACTGAGGATATTCATGGTTCGTCTTTTTCTGTTCTGTTGCCTGCTGATCACCTCGTTCGTGCGGGCAGACACCATACACGTCTATTGCGACGACTGGCCCGGCTTCTGTCACCGGGACGGCAAGGGGGTCTATCTGGATGTGGTTCGAGCCATCTATGAACCCCTGGGGCACGAGGTGAAGCTTCACATGGTGCCTTACAAACGGGCACTGGCGGTGGTGTCGCAAAAGGAGGGGGACATGGCGATGGGGGTCTATCGGGGAGAGGTGCCCGGGGTCCATCAGCCCGACTACCCCGACTCGGCGGACTACGTGAGCGTGGTGATGCAAAAGCGCTGGCTGCCGCACTGGGCAGGGGAGCACAGCCTCAAGGAGCAGGAGGTGCTCTGGCTGAGGGGGTGGGCCTTTGACAAGTTCATCCCGGAGCCGATGCGCTGGTTCGAGATAGACAGCCACGAGATGGCGCTGCAATTGCTGATCAAGGGGCGTTACCGCTACTACCTGACCGACGGCGCCCTCTACCCCGAAGGCTCCCTTCCCCCCGAGCTGGTACAGGTATTCCTGCGCTGGATCCCGACCTACCCCATCTTCGCCGATACCCCGAAGGGCAGGCAGTTGCACGGGCTCTGGGATCCCGGCATGCGTACCCTGATAAGGCAGGGCAAGCTGGCGGAGATCTATCGGCAGAACAAGCTCTACGACTACTACCAGGACTTTCTCAGGGAGCAGGTGGTGCGGGCGAACAAGCCACAGCCCTAGCTGTCGGGCCTGATGCCGTCATCGGGCCCCGCTTGTCCTGCCTCAGCCTTTGGCGCTGAGCGTCTTGGCCAACCGATCATAGAGGATGACGTTGACCGAGGCGGCCAGGTTCATGCAACCCTGAGTCGGCACATAGATGACCTCCTTCACCGCCGCGAAGCGGGCGGGTTCCAGGGTGCCATCCTCCGGGCCGAAGATGTAGAAGGCTCTCTCGGGGTGCACGTAATCCGGCAGGGGCGTGGCCCCCTCGATCAGATCCACCAGCACAGGGGTGCAGCCCTCGGGCACGAAGTCCAGCAGCTCCTCGACCCCGAGCAGGGGGATCTTCTCCACCATCTGCTTGGTGTCGGTGACAAAACGGCGTGCCAGCTCGAAGCGCTGCCCCGTGTAGTAGACCTCGTCCGCCCCGTAGCAGCCGGCGGCCCGCATCACGGCGCCCACGTTCTCCGGGGATTTGGGATTGACCAGCCCGATGGCGCAATAGTCCCCTCTCTCCCGGGTATCTGCCCGGTGCTGCCCGGCAGCGCCTTCATCTGACACTTTCATCTCTCTCTCCTGTGTGGCGGCGCATTATACCCCCGGTGGGCCCCTTTCCCAGCGTGCGGGGCGGATTCCCGCAAGGCGGGCCCAACAAGGGGGCGGCTGCACCGTGGCGGCGCAGCCCGACCCCCTGATGCGCAATGGCGGCGCCCCTTGCATCCTGGCGCGGGGTTTGCAGTCATTTCCCCATACAAGACGATGAGGCATCCGGACAAAGGCGTCCGTCCCCGCAGGGGGGCGGACGCTTTTTTTATGGGCCCTTCGTCAGACACATGACAAGGAGCAAGGGAATGAAGACCACCTGTGCCTATTGCGGAGTGGGGTGCGGCATCCGGCTTAGCCGGGAGGGTGACAACTGGCAGTTGCAGGGGGATGAGCAGCATCCGGCCAACGGCGGCGCCCTGTGCGTCAAGGGGGCCAGCCTGCTGGAGAGCCTGGCCTTTCCCGATCGCCTGCTCTATCCGCGCTGGATGGGGCAGCGCATCGGCTGGGAGGAGGCCCTGGACACCCTGGCGGAGCGTTTTGCCGCCATCCTGGCCGAGTCCGGGCCGGGTGCCATCGGCATCTATCTGTCCGGCCAGCTCACCACCGAGGATTACTACGTCGCCAACAAGCTGATGAAGGGGTATCTGGGCAGCGCCAACGTGGACACCAACTCCCGGCTCTGCATGTCGTCGGCGGTGGTGGCCCACCAGCGCGCCTTCGGGGAGGATCTGGTGCCCGCCTGTTACGAGGATCTGGAGCTCGCCGATCTGGTGGTGCTCACCGGTGCCAACACCGCCTGGACCCATCCCGTGCTGTTTCGCCGCCTGCAGCAGGCCAGGGCGCGGCGCCCCGAGCTCAGGCTGGTGGTGCTGGATCCCCGCCGCACCATGACGGCGGAGCAGGGGGATCTGCACCTGGCGCTCAAACCCGGCAGCGACGTGACGCTCTGGAACGGCCTGTGCCGTTACCTGCTCGATGTCGATGGCTGGGACAAGGCCTATGTGGCGCAGCACGTGAGCGGCTTCGAAGCGTTGGCGGCGGCGCTGGACGATCCGGCCTGGCAGTTGGACGAGGTGGCCCGCAGCTGCGGCCTCTCCCGCAGCGATCTGATCGGTTTCTACCAGCTCTTTGCCCGTACCCCCAAGACCGTCACCCTGTTCTGCCAGGGGATCAACCAGTCCAACCAGGGGGTGGACAAGGCCAACGCCATCATCAACGCCCACCTGATGTGCGGTCGCATCGGCAAGCCGGGGGCGGCTCCCTTCTCCATGACGGGGCAACCCAACGCCATGGGAGGGCGCGAGGTGGGAGGGCTCGCGACCCAGCTCGCCGCCCACATGGGCTTTGGCGAGGCCGAGTGCGATCGGGTACAGCGCTTCTGGGGAAGCCCGACCATGGTGCGCGGGCCGGGGCACAAGGCCGTCGAGCTGTTCGAGGCGGTGCACCGGGGGGAGATCCGCGCGCTCTGGGTGCTCGGCACCAACCCGGCGGTCTCCCTGCCGGACGGCAACCGGGTGCGCGAGGCCCTGAGCCGCTGCGAGCTGCTGGTGGTCTCCGAGGTGACGGCCAACACCGACACGGCGCGCCTCGCCCACCTGCTGTTGCCTGCCGCCGCCTGGGGGGAGAAGAGCGGCACCGTCACCAACTCCGAGCGCACCATCAGCCGCCAGCGCGCCTTCCTGCCCCTGCCGGGGGAGGCCAGGCCCGACTGGTGGGCCCTGACCCGGCTCGCCCGTCGGCTCGGCTTTGGCGAGGGGTTCGCCTATGAGCACGAGCACGAGATCTTCTGCGAGCATGCCGCCCTCTCCGGCTTTGAGAACGACGGATCCCGCCAGTTCGACATCTCGGGCCTGGCGGGTCTCACCCGCGCCGAATTCGAGGCCCTTTCTCCCCTGCGCTGGCCCGTCAACGCCCGCTGGCCCAAGGGGCGTGACCGCCTGTTCGAGGATGGGCGCTTCGCCACCCCGGATGGCCGGGCCCGCCTGCTGCCCCTGGCCCAGCGCTTCCCCGAGCAGCCAGCAACGCCCCCGCTTGCAGGGGCTGTCTCCCTGCTCCTCAACAGTGGCCGCCTGCGGGATCAGTGGCACACCATGACCCGCACCGGCCACGTGCCCCGGTTGCAGGAGGCCGAGCCCTGGCCCAGGGTGCGAATGGGGGCCGCCAGCCTGCTGGCGCTTGGCGTGAAGGAGGGGGATATGGTGCGCCTTTGCAACGGGCTCGGGGAGGCGCTGCTGCTGGTGGGGCTGGATGAGGGGCTCAGGGAGGGGGAGGCCTTCCTGCCCATGCACTGGACCGACAGCCAGTGCAGCCAGGGGGCGGTCAACCGCCTCATCGCCCCCGTGGTGGATCCCCTTTCCGGCCAGCCCATGTTCAAACAGGGGCGGGTGCAGGCCAGGGCGCAGCTCACCCGCTGGCAAGGGCTCTGGTGTGGCCGGGGTGAGTGGCGCGAGCCGGTGGACTGGTGGGCCAGGCGTCCCCTGCCCGAGGGGAACTGCACTCTGCTGGCCTCCTGGTCAGAGAGCACAGAGAGCCTGTGGCAACGGCTGGGGGCCGAGGGGCACTGGCTCAGGCTGCCCATGAAGGAGGGGTGGCTGGCCGTGGCCCTGGCAGGGGATCGCATCGAGGGCATCTTGCTGGTGGGGGTGCGGCGCCCGGACATCAAGGTCGACCTGCTGGCCAGTCTGCTCGGCACGCCGCTCCAGGCGGGGGCCCTGAGCCAGACCCTGAGCCAGGCCCTGGCCGGGGAGAGCCGGCTGGTCTGCTCCTGCCTGCGGGTCTCGGAGCAGCGCATCGTCGATGCCATCACCCGGCAGGGGGTGAGCGAGCTGGCGGGGCTGCAGGCCCTGCTCGGCTGTGGCAGCAACTGCGGCACCTGTCTGCCCGAAATCGACAAGCTGTTGATCAAACATGTTTTCCTGGCATCCGCTTAGTGCGGTGCCAGGACACAAGGAGCCTGAGATGAGCCAAATCAGTCTGGTGGGAGCGGGCCCCGGGCCCCTCGAATTGTTGACCCTGCGCGCCCTGCACCGTCTGGAGGCGGCAGAGGTCGTGGTCTATGACCGCCTGGTGGGGAGCGAGATCCTGGCCCGCATTCCCCACGGGGCGGCCCGCTTCGACGTGGGCAAGCGCTGTGGTGAGCCGAGCCCGACCCAGGAGGAGATCAACGCCCTGCTGCTGGCCCTGGCCCGCACGGGCAAGCGGGTGGTGCGCCTCAAGGGAGGGGATCCCCTGGTGTTCGGGCGCGGTGGCGAGGAGGCGCTGCACCTGGCCCGGCACGGCATCGAGGCCGAGCTGGTGCCGGGGATCACGGCGGCCCTGGGGTGCGCCGCCAGCAGCTTCATTCCCCTGACTCACAGGGGGCTGGCCCGCTCCCTGACCCTGGTGACGGGGCACCTGATGGACGAGCGCGACTATCAGGGCTGGCAGGGGCTGACCCGGGCGGGCCACACCCTGGTGTTCTACATGGGGCTGGAGCGGGCGGCCCGCATTCGGGAAGGGATGTTGAGGGCGGGGGCCCCGGGCGCGCTGCCGGTGGCCCTGGTGGTGGCTGGCTGCAGCCACCGCCAGCAGGTGCACGAGGTCACGCTCGATGGCCTGGAGCAGGCCGCCCGTGCCCTGCTGGGCCAGAGCCCGGTGCTGATCATCATGGGGGAGGTGGTGCGGCTGCGCGCCGAGCTGCATGGGCTGCTGACGGAGGCCCTGGAACGGGTCGCCTGAGGGGCGATTTCCCCTCTACCCCCACTACCTCCTGATAGATAAAAAGGAGGTAGATTCAAAGAGTTGGCCTTCATGTTGCGGCATTTTCGCCAGACAGAACGCGATCGTTGCCGGCAAGGAGCGCCATGACCACTTTTTCCACCCGGGGCCAGGGCGGCCCCGCTTCCCGGCTGTTGATCCACGCCGATGACCCGGGCCAGGCGAACCGCCTGGCCCTGCTGGTCAGTCACTACGGCCATCAGCCCGGGATCCTCGATACCCGCCAGTTGCTGACGCCGACGCAGAGGGGGGATGCCCTGCTCGTCAGCTGCCGCCAGTTCAGCGCCGAGGTACGCCTTGGCCTCTCCCTTTGGCCCGACATGCCGCGGCTCTTGTTCTGCGAGCGGCTGGGGGGCGATACCCAGCTCGCCCTGTTGCAGCAGGGGGTGTTGCTGGTGCCCCACCCTTGCGGCGAGCGTGAGCCGGTGGAGCAGTGGCTGCGCCTGGCCCGCAGTCAGCTCGCCATGGTGCAGGCCCTGATGCAGACCGAGAGCGAGCTGCGCCAGAAGCTGGAGGATAGGCGGCTCATCGAGCAAGCCAAGGGACGCTTGATGCGCCATCAGGGGCTGGACGAGGATGAGGCCTATCGCCTGATGCGCAGCACCGCCATGAGTCGTCACCTGAGCCTGGGGGAGCTGGCGCGGCAACTGCTGCAGGCTTTGCCCGCCTGAGCGCTCCCGTGGCCAACCGTTTTGGTGCAACTGCGCCTAATTGAGGCAAATTTGAGGGAGGATCTGGGCATCACAGGCCGCAAAGGGCCGCCTGATGCACCCTGGACGAGCTGGCACGGAAAGTGAATAACAAAAACACGATAGCAATGAAGTAACGATGCGCAGTGAGGGGCCGGTCAGGTCACTCACCCGCAACAGGGCAAAGAAGCCCCGCCGATCCCGGATCGGCGGGGCTTTTTTTTGGTCGCGACGCACCTTGGGTCGCAGCGCTGCAACGAGGTGGCACTGCGATTCCAGGCAGCCTGGCGCCATGGCCCTGACCCGGAACCGAGGGAGGAGATGCAATGAACGGACGACAAGGATGTGCGGGACTGCTGCTGGCGGCGTTGTCGCTGCCGGTGCTGGCACTGGGAGCCCCGGAGCAGGAGGAGCTCAGGCTCGGCTTCATCAAGCTGACCGACATGGCGCCGCTGGCGGTGGCCTACGAGCGTGGCTATTTCGAGGATGAGGGACTCTACGTCACCCTCGAAGCCCAGGCGAACTGGAAGATCCTGCTGGATCGGGTGATAGACGGCGAGCTGGACGGTGCCCAGATGCTGGCGGGCCAGCCCCTGGCGGCCCACATCGGCATCGGCACCCAGGCCGAGCTGGTGACGGCGTTTGCCATGGATCTCAACGGCAACGCCATCACGGTGGCCAATAGCGTCTGGGCCGCCATGGCGCCCCAGTTGCCCAGGCCGCAGGCGGGCCAGGTGCCGCCCCCGGTGAGCGCCGCCGCCCTCAAGGCCGTGGTGGCGGAGTATCGCCAGGGGGGTAAGCCCTTCAACATGGGGATGGTCTTCCCCGTCTCCCCCCACAACTACGAGCTGAGGTACTGGCTGGCGGCAGGCGGCCTGCACCCCGGTTTCTATGCACCCAAGCTTGGGGACAACTCGGGCCAGCGCCAGGCGGACGTGCTGCTGTCGGTGACGCCGCCCCCCCAGATGCCCGCCACCCTGGAGGCGGGCACCATAGCCGGCTACAGCGTGGGGGAGCCCTGGAACCAGCAGGCGGTCGCCAGGGGCATAGGGGTGCCCGTCATCACGGATAACGAGATCTGGCGCAACAACCCGGAGAAGGTGTTCGGCGTCACCCGGCAGTGGGCCGAGCGTCACCCCAACACCCATGTGCGGCTGGTGAAGGCGCTGCTGCGGGCGGCCTGGTGGCTGGATGCAGACGACAACGGCAACCGGCGCGCGGCGGCCAAGCTGCTGGCCAAACCCGAGTACGTGGGGGCGGACGAGCAGGTGATCGCGAACTCCATGACGGGCACCTTCGAGTACGCCAGGGGGGACAAGCGCCAGGTGCCGGATTTCAACGTCTTCTTCCGCCACCACGCCACCTATCCCTACTACTCCGACGCCATCTGGTATCTGACCCAGATGCGGCGCTGGGGCCAGATCCCCGAGGCCAAGCCGGACGCCTGGTTCGAGCAGGTGGCCAAGGCCGTCTATCAACCGGACGTCTATCGCCAGGCCGCCGAGGCGCTGATCGCCGAGGGCAAGCTCAAGGCCAGTGACTTCCCAGACTTTGCCAGCGAGCAGGGCTATCGCGGCCCCCAGGATGGCTTCATCGACGGCCTCATCTACGACGGCCGCCACCCCAACGCCTACCTGCAACAGTTCGCCATCGGCCTCAAGGGCGATGAGCGGGTGCAATGAGCAAGGAGATCCCGATGAAACGACACACATGGCCCCTCATCCATTTAAAAGCCATCAACTGGAAAATCATGGTGCAGCCCCTGCTCGGCGTGCTGCTCTTCCTCGGCCTCTGGCAGTGGGGGGCGAGCCAGGTGCAGACCAGTCTGGGCACCCTGCCGGGGCCGCTCGCCACCGCCAGCCAGCTCTGGTCCCTCGGGCAGGAGCATCTGCAGGAGCGGGAGAAGGCGGCGGCCTTCCTCGAACGCCAGCAGGTGCGCAATGCGGCAAGGCTGGCGGCGGATCCGGCGGCCGAGGTGAAGCTGCGTCCCTACACAGGGCGTCCCACCTTCTTCGATCAGATAGCCACCAGCCTGCTCACCGTGCTGTGCGGCTTCGCGCTGGCGACCCTGATCGCCATTCCGTGCGGGGTGCTGCTCGGCATGAATCAGGGGCTCTATCGCGCCGCCAACCCGGTGATCCAGCTGCTCAAGCCGGTGTCGCCGCTGGCCTGGCTGCCCCTCATCACCCTGGTGGTGAGCGCCCTCTACGCCAATCCCGCCCCCTGGCTTGCCAAGTCCTTCCTCACCTCGGCCCTGACGGTGACCCTCTGCTCCCTCTGGCCGACCCTGATCAACACGGCGGTGGGTGTGGCGGGGCTGGATGGGGATCTGCACAACGTCAGCCGGGTGCTGCGCCTCTCCTTTGTGACCCATGTGCGGCGCATCGTGCTGCCCGGGGCCCTGCCCATGATCTTCACCGGGCTGCGGCTCTCCCTGGGGGTGGCCTGGATGGTGCTGATCGCGGCGGAGATGCTGGCCCAGAACCCGGGGCTCGGCAAGTTCGTCTGGGACGAGTTCCAGAGCGGCGGCTCTGCGTCCCTGGCCCGCATCATGGTGGCGGTGATCACCATAGGCCTCATCGGCTGCGCCCTGGACAGGGGCATGCTGGCCCTGCAGCAGTGGTTGTCCTGGGACAAGCGCCAGGTGCTGCGTTAATCACATTTCTATTCAGGCAGGAGAAGAGCCAATGAAGAGTTATCTGGAGATAAGCGACGTCGGCATCTCGTTCGAGACGGAGCAGGGCAGCTTCGAGGCCTTGAGCCGGGTCAACCTGCGCATCGAGAAGGGGGAGTTTGTCTCCCTCATCGGTCACTCGGGCTGCGGCAAGAGCACCGTCCTCAACCTGGTGGCCGGGCTGCTGGAGCCGACCCTGGGGGGCATCATTCTCGATGGTCGCGAGGTGGCGGGCCCGGGGCCCGAGCGGGCCATGGTGTTCCAGAACCACGCCCTGCTGCCCTGGCTCAGCGTCCAGCAGAACGTGGCGCTGGCGGTGGCCCAGGTGGAGTCTGACAAGCGGGCGGTGGCGGAGCGGGTGGACTACTACCTCTCCCTGGTGCAGATGGATCACGCCAGCCAGAAGATGCCCCACGAGCTGTCGGGGGGGATGAAGCAGCGGGTCGGCATCGCCCGCGCCCTCTCGCTCTCCCCCAAGGTGCTGCTGATGGACGAGCCGTTCGGCGCCCTCGATGCCCTGACCCGGGCCCATCTGCAGGATGCCCTGATGGCGATCCAGGTGGAGCTTGGCAACACCGTCATCATGATCACCCACGACGTGGACGAGGCGGTGCTGCTCTCCGATCGCATCGTCATGATGACCAATGGCCCCAGCGCCACGGTCGGAGAGATCCTGACCGTCGACCTGCCAAGGCCCAGAGACAGGGTCGCCCTGGCGGACGATCCCCACTACCACAAGCTGCGCCAGCAGGTGCTGCGCTTCCTCTACGAGAAGCAGCGCAAGGTGACCCCCCTCAAGGCAGCCGGGCAGGTGCGCAGCAAGCTGCGCGCCTGAGCCCGCCGGATTCAAGGAAGAGAGACATGACTGACAAAGAGCAACAGTGGGTGACAGAGGACGGCATGGGCCTGCTCGGTCGCCAGAACAGTGGTTCCGCCGAACAGACCGCAAAGCAACGGCTGCTGGTGGTGGGCAACGGCATGGTGGGTCATCACTTCGTCGAACAGCTGGCGGCGGCCGGTGGCCTCGAGCGGTTCGACGTGACGGTGTTTGGCGCCGAGCCTGACGCCGCCTACGACAGGGTGCACCTCTCCGAGGTATTCGGCGGCAAGGCGCCCCAGGCCCTGCGCATGGCCGACCCCGCCTGGTATGAAGAGAGCGGCATAACGCTGCGGCTGGGGGCCGAGGTGGAGGTGCTCGACCGGGCCACCCGCACCCTGACGCTGGCCAACGGCGAGCAGTTCCCTTACGACCGTCTGGTGCTGGCGACCGGCTCGGTCCCCTTCGTGCCCCCCATCCCCGGTCATCAGCGGGAGGGCTGCTTCGTCTATCGCACCCTGGGGGATCTTGCCGCCATCCGCGATGCCTGCGCCCAGGCACGCAGCGGCGTGGTCATCGGCGGCGGCCTGCTGGGGCTGGAGGCGGCCAACGCCCTGCGCCTGCTCGGCCTCAAGACCCAGGTGGTGGAGTTCGCCCCCAGGCTGATGCCGGTACAGCTCGACGAAAGCGGCGGCGCCGTGCTGCGGGACAAGATCCAGGCCCTCGGGGTCGAGGTGCTGGTGGAGAAGGCCACCGAGTACATCGAGCAGGGGGAGCAGGCCCGTCATCGCCTGCGTTTCAAGGACGGCACTCACATTGAGACCGACGTGCTGCTGTTTTCGGCGGGGATCCGCCCCGCCGATACCCTGGCCCGGCAATCCGGGCTGGAGGTCGGGGAGCGCGGCGGCATCTGCATCGACGACGGCTGCCACAGTTCGGATCCCGCCATCCTCGCCATCGGCGAGTGCGCGCTCTGGCAGGGCCGCATCTTCGGCCTGGTGGCTCCCGGCTACCAGATGGCCCGGGCCGCCGTGGCCAGTCTGTGCGGCGGCGAGACCCGCTTTATCGGGGCCGACATGTCCACCAAGCTCAAGCTGATGGGGGTGGACGTGGGCTCCATCGGCGATGCCCACGCCAACACCGCCGGCGCCCAGGAGTTGCTGCTGCTGGACAGGGTCAACGGCATCTACAAGAAGCTGGTGACCGACGGCGAGGGCAATCGCCTGCTCGGCGCCATCCTGGTGGGGGACGGGGCCGATTATGAGCGGCTGCTGCAGTACTACCAGAACGGGGTGGCGCTGCCCCAGCCGCCGCTCTCCCTGCTGGTGGGGGAGGTCGGGGCCGCCCCCGCGCCCCTGGTGCTGCCGGACAGCGCCATCCTCTGCTCCTGCCACAACGTCAGCAAGGGGGACGTGGTGGCCGCCGTTCGGGCGGGCAATCACGAGCTGTCGGCGGTGAAGAGCTGCACCAAGGCCGGCACCGGCTGCGGCGGTTGCAGCAACCTGCTCAAGCAGGTGGTGGATCAGACCCTGGCGGACCTTGGCGTCGAGGCGGACAAGGGGTTGTGCGAGCACTTCGCCTACGGCCGTCAGGAGCTCTATCACCTGGCACGGGTGGGCGAGCTGAAGAGCTTCGAGGCGCTGCGGGACAAGCATGGCCAGGGGCTGGGGTGCGACATCTGCAAGCCGACGGTGGCCTCCATCCTGGCGTCGCTGTGGAACGAGCACGTGCTGGAGAAGCCCCACCGCGCGTTGCAGGATACCAACGACGCCTTCCTTGCGAACCTGCAAAAGGACGGCACCTATTCGGTGGTGCCGCGCATCCCGGGGGGGGAGATCACCCCGGAGGGGCTCATCACCATCGGCGAAGTGGCGCGCAAGTACGGCCTCTACACCAAGATCACCGGCGGCCAGCGCATCGATCTCTTCGGCGCCCGGGTCGACCAGCTGCCCGCCATCTGGGGCGAGCTGGTGGCGGCGGGCTTCGAGACCGGTCAGGCCTACGGCAAGTCGGTGCGCACCGTGAAGTCCTGCGTGGGCTCCACCTGGTGTCGTTACGGGGTGCAGGACTCCATGACCCTGACCCAGACCCTGGAGCACCGCTACAAGGGGCTGCGGGCACCACACAAGCTGAAGTTTGCGGTCTCAGGCTGCACCCGGGAGTGCGCCGAGGCCCAGAGCAAGGACATCGGCGTCATCGCCACCGAGCGGGGCTGGAACCTCTATGTGTGCGGCAACGGCGGGATGCGGCCGCGCCACGCCGACCTGTTCGCCACGGATCTCGACGAGCAGACCCTGATCCGCTACATCGACCGGCTGCTGATGTTCTATGTGCGCACCGGGGACAGGCTGCAACGCACCTCGGTCTGGATGGAGAACATGGAAGGGGGGCTCGACTATCTCAGGTCGGTGATCATCGAGGACAGGCTCGGCATCGGTGCCGAGCTGGAGGCCATGATGGAGGGGATAGTCGGCACCTGGCAGTGCGAGTGGAAGAGCACATTGGCGGATCCTGACAAGCTCAAGCTGTTCGAGGCCTTCGTCAACCGGCCCGAGGACGAGACGCCGCCGCGCCGTGAGGAGCGGGGGCAATGGGTGCCGGATATCGCTATCAAGGAGGTGGTATGAGCGACATAAAAGAAGAGACCTTACAGTCAGAACCTGGAGCCTGGCATAGGGTATGCGAGCTGGCGGCGCTGCCGGAGCAGGCCGGGCGCAGCGCCTGGCTGGAGGGGCGGGTACTGGCGCTGTTTCGCCTCGGGGAGCATGTCTATGCCCTGGACGGGGTGGACCCCCTGGCCGGCGTTGCGGTGCTGGGGCGTGGCCTGGTGGGGGATGCCGGTGGGGAGCCCGTGGTCGCCTCGCCGCTGTACAAGCAGCGCTACGCCCTGATGGACGGTCGCTGTCTGGACGATCCTGCCCTGAGCGTCGCCTGCTGGCCGGTGCGACTGGAGGGGAGCGAGGTCTGGGTACAGCTGGGGTGAGTGGCCCATCTGAAAACCATGTTGTGATCGCCGGGCACTGCCCGGTGATTTTTTGTGCGCGACCCGACATTTCTTGTACGAGAGGATGGCGGGAAAACGTTTTTCGGAAATAATGGACAAACGTTTGTAACTGGATGTTTGTCTATGACGGAACGTGAGCAAGAGATCCTCGCCCTGCTGCGCCAGGATCCCATGATTGCCCAGCAGGAGCTGGCGGACAGGCTCGGCATCAGCCGCTCCGCGCTGGCGAGCCACATCTCCAGCCTGATGCGCCAGGGCTATGTGCAGGGGCGCGGCTATGTGCTGCGCGAAGGCCCCTACGCCGTGGTGATAGGCGGCGCCAACATGGATATCTGTGGCAGCAGCCACGACAACCTGCGCATCGGGGATTCCAACCCGGGCCGGGTACGCACCTCCGCCGGCGGGGTGGGGCGCAACATCGCCGAGAACCTGGCGCGCCTTGGCACCGATACTCGCCTGCTGACTGCGGTGGGCAACGATCAATACGGCCACCACCTGCTGGAGGTGAGCCAGCGCGCCGGGGTCGATGTGCGCCAGGTGCTGGTACTGGAGGGTCAATCGACCTCCTGCTATCTCAGCCTGCACGATGGCTGCGGCGAGATGAGCTGCGCCGTCAACGACATGGGGATCATCGAGCAGCTCACCCCGGCCCGGCTCACCCCCCTGAGCGGTTTTCTTGGCGCGGCCCGGCTCTGGGTGCTCGACACCAACCTCGCCACCCACACCCTGGACTGGCTGTTCGAGCGCCAGGGGGAGCACATCATCTTCGTGGACACCGTGTCGGTGGCCAAGGTGGAGAAGATCCGCCCCTGGCTGCACCGCATCCACACCCTCAAACCCAATCGCACCGAGGCGGAGCAGCTGTGCGGCTTCACCATCGGCGGGCCCGACACCTGGCCCATGGCGGCGGCCTGGTTCCACCGCGCCGGGGTGCAGCGGCTCTTCCTGAGCCTCGGCGATCAGGGGATCTTCTATAGCGACGGGGCCTGCCAGGGCCATCTGCCCGTGCTCGGCAGCCCGGTCGTCAACGTGACCGGCGGCGGCGATGCCTTCATGGCAGGGCTGGCCCACGCCTGGTTGCAGGATCAGGGCATCATGGAGACAACCCGGTTCGCCCTCGGTTGCGCCGCCCTCACCGTCAATTGTTCCGATACCGTCTTTTCCGGCCTATCCAAGGCCGCCGTTGAACGCATGCTGGAGGAGTACCCATGTTGAACGCTTACCTCGATATCCAACCTGAAGTTGCCGCCGCCCTGGCCGCCGGCAAGCCGGTGGTGGCCCTGGAGTCCACCATCATCTCCCACGGCATGCCCTATCCCCAGAACGTGGAGACGGCGCGCCAGGTGGAGCAGGTGGTGCGGGACAACGGCGCCGTGCCGGCCACCATCGCCATCATCGATGGCCGCCTCAAGGTGGGTCTGGATGCGGGGGCCCTGGAGGCGCTGGGCCGTGCCGGGCACGCCGCCACCAAGTGCAGCCGTCGCGACATCCCCTTCGTGCTGGCCAACAAGGGGCTGGGGGCGACCACGGTGGCCTCCACCATGATAGTGGCCGCCATGGCCGGGATCCGGGTGTTCGCCACCGGCGGCATCGGCGGCGTGCATCGCGGCGCCCAGGAGACCTTCGACATCTCGGCGGATCTGCAGGAATTTGCCCAGACCCCGGTGGCCGTGGTCTGCGCCGGTGCCAAGTCGATCCTCGACATCGGCCTGACCCTGGAGTACCTGGAGACCCAGGGGGTGCCGGTGATCGGCTACCAGACCGAGGAGCTGCCCGCCTTCTACACCCGTGAGAGCGGCTTCAAGGTGGATTACCGCCTCGACACCCCGGCGGCCATCGCCGAGGCGCTGCGCCTCAAGTGGGAGCTGGGCCTGGCCGGTGGCGCCGTGGTCACCAACCCGATCCCGACCCAGTTTGCCATGCCCAAGGCCGACATCGACGCCGCCATTGCCCAGGCACTGCGAGAGGCGGACGAGCAGGGGGTGAAGGGCAAGGCGTCCACCCCCTTCCTGCTGGCCCGGGTGTGCGAGCTGACCGGTGGCAACTCCCTGGCGGCCAATATCCAGTTGGTGCTCAACAACGCCGCGCTGGGGGCGCGCATCGCTGCCAGCCTGTAAACACCTTTGCGAAAGATGCAAAAGAGGGCCAGCAGGCCCTCTTTTTATTGCGCGAATCGGTGAGATAACCTCCTTATTCCAGCACCAGTCGCCCGTTGAGAGGTTGGACGGGGCGGTTGTTGGGGTGGTGCATCACCGCCTTGAAGGCATCGATCTGGGCCTGGCTGGCCTGGACCGGCTCCTTCATCACCAGCCAGCGCACTCCTTCCGAGCAGGGTGGGGTGGTCAGGGACCCGCTGAAGCGGTAGTAGTCGTGCTGGGCGGGCAGCAGTTGCTCTGCCGAGATGGGTTCCTTGAAGGCATGGATCTCCCCCGCCTTGGCTGGCAACACCTGCCAGGCCTGGCTCAGGGCCCCATTGGCCTGGCCCGGCTCGAACATCACGGCGACCACCGCCAGCTCCCCCTTGTCATTGGCATGGACCAGGTGACCCTCCAGGGGGTAGGACCTGCCTTCGATGAGGTTTTCGCTGGGGGCGTGGAAGTGGAACTGCTTGAGCTCGAAGTGCATGCCGTCGAGCTCAAGGGTGCTGCCGGGGGCATAGTTGACCTGCACCGTGTGGCCGTTGTTGACCAGCGTCTTGCCACCCGCCTGATAGTGGAACTGCAGGGGGGCCAGATCGGCCTTCACCAGACCCGAGAGGTTGACCGGCGACTGGTTGCTGCCGGCACACTGGCCATATTCCGGGGTCAGGCTGGCCCATTTCGCCGGGCCGGCCTCGCCGCTGTATTCCCAGTGTGTGGTGGCGGCAAAGGCGGCAGGGCAGAGCAGCAGGGCGCCAGCCAGCAGGGACTTTTTCATCATGCATCCTTATCCTGATTGAAAAGCACGGCCATTCCTGGCCTTCCGGCAGGAAGGCCTCATCAATGGCATCGTTGGAAACGCAGGGTACGCGGTGCCAGACCGGATTAATTGTTATGAAAGGTCTGTCGTCATCGTTATTTGAAGCGTGGCATGAGGCGGCGCCATGATGTATTCCGGCAACGGGGCTCGCTTATTCATGAAGGAGAAATCCTGCGGGCATTTTCGCAATGAACGGCCCCCTTTCATGGCGCCCCAAATAGATGACGGGCTGATTCTAGAGGGCTTTTCATGGCTCCGTTTGATCTCGAGCAAACAAGCGGGGACTAATTATCGGGCTTGAGGATCCCTTATTTCGCTGGGATTTGTTCGATATTCCCTGACCCGGTCAGGGGCGTGCGTGGGGGGAGCCGGGCGCTGTGCTGACAGAGTGCCTCGGTGTTGACCCCTTATCCCTCTGATAGTGCTGGAGAAATTCCCCCCTCAGCACAGTGACGGCGGGATGACAATCCCCCGGTTGGCGGCGCCTTGTTTGCGGTTTTGCCGTCCTCTTCACATTTCCGGATTGCTCGCTATTTGTGCGATTGCCTTGCTCATCCGACCTGGTGTCAAATCACTCCGCCTAACACAAGGAGTGGCATAATAATGAATAATATCAATAAATTAGTTCTGGCTATCGGATTCACTCTCACCACTTTCCCGAGCCTGGCAGCGGGATTCCAGTGTGGGGAGCACGTCACCCTGGGGGTACCCGGTCAATCCAGTCAGCTGTTGTGCCGGGAGGGCTATGCCGCCGGGTACAACTACGACACCAAGGTCTCTGACTGGGTCTCTTACCGGATGACGGCCGCCAGCGCCCAGGGCCAGGTGCCGCGCAAGGATGCCTTCGCCGAGGACAAGGAGGTGCCGGTGCAGTTTCGCGCCACCCTGTCGGACTACAAGGGCTCGGGCTATGACCGCGGCCACCAGGCACCGGCGGCGGACATGCGCTCCACCGCCACCACCATGAAGCAGAGCTTCCTGCTCACCAACATGACCCCGCAACTGCCGGCGCTCAACCAGGGGGCCTGGCGCATCCTGGAGGAGAAGACCCGGCAGTGGGCCATCACCTACAAGAGCGTGCAGGTGATCACCGGCCCCATCTTCACCCACTCCGATGGCGCCATCGGCAACGGCGTGACCGTGCCCCACGCCTACTACCGGGTGGTGATGGATCTGGCGGGCAAGCGGGCCATCGCCTTCATCCTGCCGCAAGAGAACGTCTCGGCCAGTCGGCTGGCGGACTATGTGGTGACGGTGGATGAGGTGGAGGAGCAGACCGGGCTCGACTTCTTCACCGAGCTGCCGGATGAGCAGGAAGAGGCCATGGAGTCGCGGCTGTCGGCCATGTGGGGCGGTTAGCGCGTCCGGCAGGGGTAACGGGGGCCCAGGCCCCCGTTACCCACACGGGCCTCCGGCCATTGTCATGGCCTCTGGTACAGGGCCAGTACAGCTTGGGTCTGGCATCGGGTCCTTATCATGACTCCTTTTTTCAGGAGGCATCATGTCAGCGCTGTTTTCCCTTCACTCCTCGTCCACTCTTGCCCGCGCGTTGCGCATCTGCGTACCCATGGCGCTGCTGGGGGCTGCTGTTCCCCCGGCCATGGCCGACGAGGATATCCGCTTGGGGCAGACCATTCTGCTCGGGGTCGGCGATCATCCCGCCATCATTCCCATGCTCGCCTGCCGGCCGACCAAATCCATCATGGTCAAGGCAGGGCGGGAGTTGACCCTGGAGCGGGTCAAGGTGTTCTACGGCAACGATCGCAGCAAGACCCTCTATTTCGACAAGGTGTTGAAAGAGGATCAGGAGTCGGGGTGGCAATCACTCGGCAGCCGGCTCTGCATCAAGCGCATCGAGGTGTACGGCAATTCGGAAGGGAGCAGGGCAGGGGTCAAGGTGTACGGGCGCAAATGAGCGAAGGGCGGGGGAAATCCCCGCCCAGTGCTTATTTCTTCGGGCGGAACGGCTTGATGATGGCCTCGTCGCACTCGAGATAGGGCCCTTCCATCAGGTCGATGCAGTAGGGAATGGCGGGGAAGACCGCATCCAGGCACTCGCGGATCGATTTGGGCTTGCCCGGCAGGTTGACGATGAGCGAGCTGCCGCGCAGGCCGGCGGTCTGGCGCGACAGGATGGCGGTCGGCACGAACTTGAGGGACTCGGCCCGCATCAGCTCGCCAAAGCCCGGCATCATGCGATCGCACACCGCCTCGGTGGCCTCCGGGGTCACATCCCGCCTGGCCGGCCCTGTGCCCCCCGTGGTAACGACAAGGCAGCACTGCTCCTCGTCCACCAGCCGAACCAGGGTCGCCTCAATCTGATCCTGCTCGTCGGGGATCACCTGATAGACGGGCTCCCATTCCGAGGTCAGGTAGGCGTTCAGGGTGTCGATGATGGCCTTGCCGGAGAGATCTTCGTAGATGCCTGCACTGGCGCGATCGCTGACGGTGACGATACCGATTCTTGCCTTGCTCATGGTCTGCCCTTGGTTGCCGCAATAAAGTGGTAAATAAAATAACATAATCAGTGAGATATGTTAAACCGCAGGATGAGGCAAGGGGAGGGCATCGAGTCAGGGAGAGAGTCGAATGAAAAACAATTTTGAGAAAAGTCCGTTAATAAGGAATAAGGCCGAGAAAAATGACGCTGAAATTTTATAAAAAAACTGACGCAGGCCGGATTCGGTTAATTTCATGAATCATAAGGAATAAATGATTTTTTCCGCCAACGATGCGCAATTCGTGCCAAAAACCGGACTCCTGTGGCTCGGCGGTGAATGACCCAAAATCGCCACCATCCTATATAACCTTCCCTAGGGACAGTGAAATAGTGATGTGCCCGGCGTCGTTCCATTCCATGGGCGAGGTCCGGCCAGGAGGGTATATGGAGCTGCCTGATTTCGATACCCTGAAGTACTGGGCGCTGGCCGAGCCGGAGCGACTCGACGCGCTGCTGCACCAGCAGATAGAGACCCTGATCGCCCAGGTGGGGCCAGAGCGGCAACGTCGGTTGCGAGGTCTGCAATTTCGCATCGACTGCCAGCGCCGCCTGGCAAGAAACAACCTCGACAGCTGCATCCGGATAGCCAACATGATGCATGACTCCGTCTACGCCATGCGCCAGCACATTCTGGATCTGCAGAACGAATCCTGTCAGGAAATGGCAGAGCCCCCGCTGCCGGATAATGTGATAGCGTTTTCCAGTTATCTGAAACGGAAATAATTAAAGGCCCTGTTCAAGATATAAAAAACAGGGTGTTTATTAATTTGTCTCACCCCTTCTCAAACAAGTTGTTAAGCAAGTTGGGTGAATTGTTTTTTATTTGCTGCAAATATTCCCCTGGCGGCTGAATAATAGTGACCAGTGCCCGCAGTCCGATAGAGATGGATGAAGGTGTATTTATTTTGGGGTAATATCCAGACACATTTCATCTTGCTATGACTCAAAGGGATCATGAGAAGCATCACACCAGGAAGGGTGCTGTCGCGAGAGCAGCAGACGGAGATCACCCGGATCATCGTCAAGGCGGGCCAGATGCTGGCCCAGTTTGGGGCGGAGAGCCGCATCATAGAGCAGACCACGGTCCGCCTGGGGATGGCGCTCGGGCTGGAGAGCGTCGAGATGGCCATCTCTTCCAGCGCCATCGTCCTCACCAGTCTCTACCAAGGCAGTTGCGTCACCACCACCCGCCGGGTGCGGGAGCACGGCATCAACATGCAGGTGGTGTGCGAGATCCAGCGCATCTGCATCATGACGGAAAAGTCGCTTATCGGCGCGCGCGAGGTACGTCAGCGCCTCGAGGCCATCACGCCGTTCCACTATCACCCCTGGCTGGTGGTGCCCATGGTGGGGCTCTCCTGCGGTGCCTTCAGCCTGCTGTTTGGCGGTGACTGGCCCATCTTCCTGGTGACCTGCTGCTCGGCCTCGGTCGCCATGCGGGTGCGCCAGCTCATTGCCCGCCATCACCACAGCCCCCTCATCAACTTTGCCGCCACCGGGTTTATCGCCACCCTGCTCGCCTCCAGCGCCACCTTCTTCGGCTGGGGCGAACAACCCTATCTCGCCATGGCCGCCAGCGTGTTGCTGCTGGTGCCGGGGTTCCCGCTCATCAATGCGGTCTCCGACATGGTGAAGGGTTACTTCAACATGGGGCTGGCCCGCTGGGGCACGGCGACACTGCTGACCATCAGCGCGGCCATAGGGATCATTCTCGCCATGTCGGTCACCGGGATCTGGGGGTGGAAGGTATGAAGATCTTTGACGTTGTATCGACCCTGTTGATCGGGGCAAACCGGCTATCCATCAGCGCGTGGAACCATATCGGGATCATGCTCGCCATGTCGGTGACCGGTATCTGGGGGTGGAAGGTATGATGGAACTGATCTGGCTGCTGGCCAAGGATGCCTTCTGGTCGGCCATTCCGGCGGTGGGCTTTGCCATGCTGTTCAACGTGCCGCCACGGATGCTCAAATATTGCGCCATGGGGGGCGCGTTGGCCCATAGCCTGCGTACCCTGCTCATCCACTACGGCATGCCCATCGAGTGGGCCACCCTGGCAGCGGCGACCACGGTCGGCTTTGTCTGTGTCTACTGGTCGCGCCGCCTGCTGGCACCACGCCCGGTGTTCAGCGTCGCCTCCATCATCCCCATGATCCCGGGCAGCTACGCGTTCAAGACCATGATCGCCATCGTCGAGCTCAATATCTCCGGGGTGACCATGGAGCTGCTTCAGAGCGCGGTGGAGAACGGCCTCAAGGCGCTCTTTATCGTGGGGGCCCTGAGTTTCGGTTTGGCGATCCCCTCTCTGGTCGTGTACCGTAACCGCCCCATTATCTGACGACGGTGCGAGAGGTTGACCCCATGATGATTTCCATGATTGCCGCCATGGCCCACGATCGGGTGATAGGGCTGGACAACCAGATGCCCTGGTACCTGCCGGCGGATCTGGCCCACTTCAAGCGGGTCACCCTGGGCAAGCCGGTGCTGATGGGGCGCAAGACCTTCGAGTCCATCGGACGACCGCTGCCCGGGCGCCGCAATCTGGTGATCAGCCGCAACCCCGACTACCGGGCCGACGGCGTGGAGGTCATCGACTCGGTGGAGGCCGCACTGGCGCTGCTGGCGGGCAGCGACGTGGCCGAGCTGATGGTGATCGGGGGGGGGCATCTCTACGGCCAGCTGCTGCCACGGGCCGACAGGCTCTATCTGACCCGCATCGATCTGGCGGTGGAGGGGGATACCCGTTTCCCGGCCTTTGACGAGGGCGACTGGTCCTGCATCGAGCGCGAGTCCCATCAGCCTGACGAGAAGAACCCCCATCCCTACTGTTTCGAGACCTGGCAGCGGCGCTGAGCCCTCTGATGCCATGAAGAGCCCCTTGCGACAGCCGGGGGCTTTTTTGTGCCCTGTTACTGCAAAGAGAAGGGGGCTGAACCGGCATGGCTGAAGGTGCCTGAAGCAATATCCGGAATGCGTGACATTAAAATGATTAGTTATGTAATGAATAAGCCATTCATCGCCCCGATGGGCGCCGTCGTCCCCACCCTCTCTTTTCGCCTGCTGCTAACGCCCTTTAATCATTAACAAAATCTGCTGCAAGTGCATCGCTACTGTGGCGACCCTGTCTGTTATAGGCGTTTTTATCGTGATTTAATGGATTTTTATGAATAAAAATAACCAATAAAAATCAATAATTTAAATTTAATCCTTTTGGGGTGGCTTCAATTGGTTCTTTTGTTTGGGTGTGATATTGCTTAGTGTTAAAAGTAATTGGCTCACGTTCGACGGTTTGCCAGGCAAACCGTCGGCCAAGAAAAAAGGACAATATGACAGTCAAACTCGAGGTCAAATCCCTCTACAAAATCTTCGGCGATCAGCCGGATAAAGCGTTCAAATTGCTGGCGAAAGGGCATGATCGCGCCAGTATCCTGAAAAAGACCGGACAGACCCTGGGGGTCCAGGATGTCAATCTGGCCATCAACGAAGGGGAGATCTTCGTGGTGATGGGCCTCTCCGGTTCGGGCAAATCCACCCTGGTGCGTCTTTTCAACCGGCTGATCGAGCCGACCCGCGGCCAGGTGCTGATCGATGGCGAGGACATCGCCGCCATCTCGGAGCGCGAGCTGCGCCAGGTGCGTCGCAAGAAGATCAGCATGGTATTCCAGTCCTTCGCCCTGATGCCGCACCTGAGTGTGCTGGAAAATACCGCCTTCGGGCTGGAGCTGGCCGGTGTACCGCTGGCGGAGCGCCAGCAGAGCGCCCGTCAGGCGCTCCATCAGGTGGGGCTGGGGCAGTGGATAGAGGCTTATCCGGATGCCCTCTCCGGCGGCATGAAGCAGCGGGTCGGGCTGGCCCGGGCCCTTGCCAATGACCCCGACATTCTGCTGATGGACGAAGCTTTCTCCGCGCTGGATCCCCTGATCCGCACCGAGATGCAGGACGAGCTGCTCAAGCTGCAGGCCAGTCAGCAGCGCACCATCGTCTTCATCTCCCACGATCTGGACGAGGCGATGCGCATCGGCGATCGCATCGCCATCATGCAGGATGGCCAGCTGGTGCAAGTGGGCACCCCGGACGAGATCCTGAACCAGCCCGCCAACGACTATGTGCGCGCCTTCTTTCGCGGGGTGGATCTGGCCCATGTGTTCAGCGCCCGCGACGTGGCCAGCCGCAAGCAGGTGCCCCTCATCAAGAAACACACCACCGACGGGCCGGGCAACGCCCTGCGCCAGCTCAAGGAGCTTGAGCGGGAGTTCGGTTACGTGGTGGATCGCAGCCGTCGCTTCCTCGGGGTCGTCTCGGTGGAGTCGCTCGGTCAGGCGGTAAGGGCCAAAGGCAGCCTGGAGCAGGCGTTGCTGGCGGACATCCAGCCCATTCTGGCGGACACCGCCCTCAATGAACTGATCAGCCAGGTGGCGGCCGCTCCCTGTCAGGTGCCCGTGGTCGAGGAGGATGGCACTTACCTCGGCCTCATCTCCAAGGCCAATCTGCTCAACACCCTGGACAGGAGTACCCCGGCATGAAGCTGATGAATCCCCATTTCTTGCTGAGCGGGCTGCTGGCCCTGGTGCTGCTGGCGAGCCCTTCCCTGCGGGCCGATGAGGTGGCGGCAGATCCCTGGAGCGCACCTGCGTCCACCGAGGTGTCCGATCCCTGGGGCAGTACCGACACCCAGGCCACCGACTGGCAGAACCAGATCGAAGCCGCCGACACCACAACCGCCATCGACTGGCTGGATCCTTTCCAGCAGGCGCTGGTGCCGCTGGATACCTGGGTGGAAGGGGGCATCGGCTGGCTGGTGGAGAACCTGCGGCCGCTGTTCCAGCTGATCCGCGCACCGGTGGAGCTGACCCTGAACGCCATGACCCATCTGCTGCAGACGGTGCCCTCCACCCTGATGATGGGGCTCCTGGCCCTGCTTGCCTGGCAACTGGTGAACGGCCGCATGGCGCTCGGCACGCTCGTATCTCTTGTGGGGATCGGGCTCATCGGGGCCTGGTCCGATGCCATGGTGACCCTGTCCCTGGTGCTGACCTCGCTGTTCTTCTGTGTGCTGCTGGGGTTGCCCACCGGCATCCTGCTGGCCCGCAGCGAGCGGCTCTCCACCTGGACCCGGCCGCTGCTGGATGCCATGCAGACCACCCCGGCGTTCGTCTACCTCATCCCCATCGTCATGCTGTTTGGCATAGGCAACGTGCCCGGGGTGGTGGTGACCGTCATCTTCGCCCTGCCGCCCATGATCCGGCTCACCATGCTGGGTATTCGCCAGGTGCCCACGGATCTGGTGGAGGCGGCCCACTCGTTCGGTGCCAGCCCCTCCCAGTTGCTATTCAAGGTACAACTGCCGCTCGCCATGCCCACCATCATGGCCGGGGTCAACCAGACCCTGATGCTGGCGCTCTCCATGGTGGTGATCGCCTCCATGATCGCGGTGGGGGGCCTCGGCCAGATGGTGCTGCGCGGCATCGGCCGGCTCGACATGGGGCTCGCCTCCATCGGCGGCCTCGGCATCGTGCTGCTGGCCATCGTGCTCGACCGCCTCACCCAGGCGATGGGGCAACCGGATCGCACCCGTACCGGCCGCTGGTATCAGCACGGCCCCGCCGCCCTGCTGCTGCGCCTGGCCGGCCGTGACAAGAAAATCGATTACAAAGGAGTAAACGCATGAGACCGATCACCAAAGGATTGACCCTGGGCACATTGCTGCTGAGTGCCCAACTGCTGAGCCCGCTCGCCATGGCCAGCGCCGAGTTGCCGGGGGAGGGGGTTCGCGTTCAGCCCCTGCAGAGCTCCTTGCCGGAAGAGGCCTTCCAGAGCCTGCTGGTGAGCAAGCTGATGGCGCGTCTGGGTTACGATGTCCAGCCCGCCCAGGAGGTGGACTACAACGTGGCTTATGCCTCGGTGGCCCAGGGAGACGGCACCTTCCTCGCGTTCAACTGGGTGCCGCTGCAGGACAACAAGTACGAGCAGGCGGGGGGCGACAAGGTGTTCTTCCGTGAGGGCACCTATGTGGCCGGTGCCGCCCAGGGGTACCTCATCGACAAGAAGACCGCGACCCAATACGGCATCACCAACCTGGGCCAGCTCAAGGATCCCGAGGTGGCGGCGCTGTTTGACGGGGATGGCGACGGCAAGGCCGACCTCATCGGCTGCAACCCCGGCTGGGGCTGCGAGGGGGCGATCAACCATCACCTCGACGCCTTTGGCCTGACCCCCACGGTGGCCCACAAACAGGGCAACTACGCGGCGCTGATCGCCGATACCCTGGCTCGCTACCAGGCCGGCAAGCCGGTGCTCTATTACACCTGGACCCCCTACTGGCTCAGCAGCGAACTGGTGCCGGGCAAGGATGTGGTGTGGCTGGAAGTCCCCGCCGACGCCCCGGATGCGGCCAAGACCCGTTTGCCGAACGGCAAGAACTACGGCTTTGCGGTGAACACCATGCACATCGTTGCCAACAAGCGGTTTGCCGAGGCCAATCCGGCCGCCGCCAAGCTCTTCTCCATCGTCAAGCTGCCGCTCAATGACATCAACGTGCAGAACGGCCTGATGAACAAGGGGCAGAACAAGCCGGCGGACGTGGAGCGTCATGCCGACGCCTGGCTCAAGGGTCACGAGGCGCTGGTGAACGACTGGCTGAATCAGGCGCGCGCCGCCGCCATGTAATGAAGGGCGGTACATCACCCTTTTGCGCAAAGAAAAACGCCCGGCAGTTGCCGGGCGTTTTTTTGTGGGCGGGCGCAGCACATGGCCGGGCCGGGGGATCAGATGCCGGAGCCGTCGCTCTCGCCACCTTCCTCATGCAGGCCGCACTCGCGCTTGAGGCCGAAGAAGCGGGTCTGCTCCTCGCTCATGCCGGGCTCCCACTTGGCGGTGGTGTGCACGTCGCCGACCGACAGGTAGCCCTGCTCCCACAAGGGGTGGTAGGGGAGGTCGAACTCCTTGAAGTAGTAGAAGACGTCCTTGTTGCTCCAGTCGATCACCGGCAGGAACTTGAAGCGACCGCGCTGGATGGCCAGCACCGGCAGCTTGCCCCGGCTGCCAGACTGCTCACGGCGCAGGCCCGAGAACCAGGTGCGGGCACCCAGCTCGTTCAGGGCGCGGTCCATGGGCTCCACCTTGTTGAGCTGGTTGTAGCGGGTGATCCCCTCCACCCCCTGCTCCCACAGGAGGCCGAAGCGGGCCTCCTGCCAGGCCGGGCTGAGTTCGGCCCGGTAGATCTTGAGGTTGAGCGCGAGACGCTCGGTCAGTTCGTCGATGAAACGGTAGGTTTCGGGGAAGAGGTACCCGGTGTCGGTCAGCACCACGGGCACGTCGGCCCGCTCGCGGCTCACCAGGTGCAGCATGAGCGCCGCCTGGATGCCGAAACTCGACGACAGCACATGCTCCCCCGGCAGGTTGGCCAGGGCCCAGCGCACCCGCTCGGGGGCGCTCATGGCGTCCAGCTCCCGGTTGAGGGGGGCCAGCGCCTCGACCTGCTCCTCCCGGCCCAGGGCCAGCAGGGCGTCGAGGTCGAGCCGGCCGTCGGCGGTGCGCGCCAGCCGGGCTGTATCAGTCTGTTCAGGCTGCATAGAAGTCCCTCGCGGAGTCGATAACCGGGGCGATGATCCCGGCGCGAATGACAAAATCGCCGAAGCACTCGTTCGGGTTGCGCTCGCTCGCCCAGCGGCCGATCAGGGCGTCCAGTTCGGCCAGGATCTGCGGCTCGGTGATGTTCTCCAGGTGCAGGCGCGGGATGCGGGTCCCCTCGAGGTTGCCCCCCAGGTGCAGGTTGTAGCGACCCGGCGCCTTGCCCACCAGACCCACTTCCGCCAGCATGGCGCGGCCGCAGCCGTTGGGGCAGCCGGTGACCCGGAAGATGATGGCGTCATCCGCCAGGCCGTGCTTGGCCAGCAGCCCCTCGATGTCGGTGACGAAGGCAGGCAGCATGCGCTCGGCCTCGGCCATTGCCAGGGGGCAGGTGGGCAGGGCCACACAGGCCATGGACTGCTTGCGCTGCTCGCTCACGCCGTCATCCAGCAGACCGTACTGGCGCGCCAGCGCCTCAATGCGTGCCTTCTCGCCGGCAGGCACGCCCGCGATGATGAGGTTCTGGTTGGCGGTGAGGCGGAAGTCCCCCTGATGCACCTTGGCGATCTCCAGCATGCCGGTCTTGAGGGGCTTGCCCGGGAAGTCCAGCAGGCGGCCGTTCTCGATAAACAGGGTCAGGTGGTGCTTGCCGTCGATCCCCTCCACCCAGCCGAAGCGATCGCCACGGCTGGTGAATTCATAGGGGTGAACCGGCCCGAACTGGATGCCGGCGCGGTTCTCCACCTCGGCCTTGAAGGCCTCGACCCCCACCCGTTCAAGGGTGTACTTGGTCTTGGCGTTCTTGCGGTTGACCCGGTTGCCCCAGTCGCGCTGGGTGCTGACCACGGCGGCCGCCACCTCCAGCACGTGGGAGAGCGGAATGAAGCCAAAGTCGCTCGCCTTGCGCGGGTAGGTGGTGGTGTCGCCGTGGGTCATGGCCAGACCGCCCCCCACCAGCACGTTGAAGCCCACCAGCTTGCCGTGTTCGGCAATGGCCACGAAGTTGAGATCGTTGGCGTGGATGTCCACATCGTTGTGGGGCGGGATGACCACGGTCGTTTTGAATTTGCGCGGCAGGTAGTTGGAGCCCAGGATCGGCTCCTCGTCACCCCCCAGCTTCTCGCCATCCAGCCAGATCTCCACGTAGGCGCGGGTCTTGGGCAGCAGGTGCTCGGAGATCTTCTTGGCCCACTCGTAGGCCTCCTGGTGCAACTCGGACTCCACCGGGTTGCTGGTGCAGAGTACGTTGCGGTTCACGTCCCCCGCGGTGGCGATGGAGTCGATACCGGTGCTGTTGAGGGTCTGGTGCATCAGCTTGATGTCGCGCTTCAGTACCCCGTGGAACTGGAAGGTCTGGCGGGTGGTCAGGCGGATGCTGCCGTACATGCTGTGTTCTTCGGCGAACTTGTCGATCACCTGCCACTGGGCCGGGGTGATGATGCCGCCGGGCAGGCGGGCGCGCAGCATGACGTTGTGCAGGGGCTCCAGCTTCTGGGCGGCGCGCTCCGGGCGGATGTCGCGGTCATCCTGCTGATACATGCCGTGGAAGCGGATCAGCTGGAAGTTGTCGCCGTTGAAGCCGCCGGTGAGCGGGTCCTGCAGATCTTCGGCGATGGTGCCGCGCAGGAAGTTGCTCTCGCGCTTGAGGCGTTCGTTGTCAGCCAGCGGCCCTTCGACCGGTCCCGGAATAAGTTGTTTGCTCATCAATAGACATCCCTTTGATAACGTTTGGCACGACGCAATTCGCTCAGATACTCTTCTGCTTCCTCACGGCTCTTGTGGCCGTGTTCCGCAATCACTTCCAGCAGGGCTTCCTGCACATCCTTCGCCATGTGGTTGGCGTCGCCACACACATAGAAGTGAGCGCCTGCTTCCAGCCACTGGTAGAGCTCAAGCCCTGCCTCGCGCAGGCGGTCCTGCACATAAATCTTGTTGGCCTGATCCCGGCTGAAGGCTAGGGAGATTTTGGACAGCAGTCCCGATTTCACATAACGCTGCCACTCCACCTGATAGAGGAAGTCCTGAGTGAAGTGGGGGTTGCCGAAGAAGAGCCAGTTCTTGCCCTCTGCCCCCTGTGCTTCCCGCTCCTGCAGGAAGGCGCGGAACGGGGCAATGCCGGTGCCCGGCCCCACCATGATGACGGGGGTGTCGGGATTGGCGGGCAGGCGGAAGTTGTCGTTGTGCTCCACGAACACCCGGACCTCGGCATCTTCCGGCAGACGGTCCGCCAGATAGGAGGAGGCGCCGCCGCTTCGCACTGTGCCATCTTCTTGGAGGTAGCGCACCACGCCGACGGTCAGGTGCACCTCTTCTTCCACCTCGCTCTGGGCGGAGGCGATGGAGTAGAGGCGGGGGGTGAGGGGGCGCAGCAGTGCGATCAGTTGATCGGCACTCAAGGAAGCCGGGAAGCGTTTCAGTACGTCCACCACCTGGGCGCTGGCCACCAGGGCGTTGACCTGGGCCTTGTCACCGGCCAGATCTTTGAGCGCCGCGTTGTCCGTGATCTCGGCGAGGCCAGTGATCAGGCCCCCGTGCAACCGGGTCAGCTCGTAGTGACGGGTCAGCGCCTCGCGCAGGCTGCCATGGGGGGTGGCCTCCTCACCGGTCAGACCGGTCAGGGCCAGCACTTCCCCCACGAGATCGGCGTCGTTGTCGAACCAGATACCGAGCGCATCCCCCGGTTGATAGGTGATGCCGGACTCTTCCAGGTTGATCTCGATGTGACGGATGTCCTTGGTGGAGTCGCGGCCAGTGATCTTCTGGTTCACCGAGAGTCTGGCGGGGAAGGGGTTCTCCTTGTTGTACTGGCTGTGGCCGACGGCGGCCTGCACCGAGCCCGCCACGCTGGCTGTCGCGGCGCCGGCAGAGAGGGTGGCGGCGACCGCCGAAACGGCCTGCTCGCCCCAGGTCTTGGCGGCATCCTGATAATCCACATCGAGGCTAGCTAGCTCATGGATGCGCTCGGCCCCTGCCTTGGCGAGGAAACCATCGAAATCCTTGCCGGTCTGGCAGAAGAACTCATAGGAGCTGTCACCCAGCCCCAGCACGGCAAATTTGAGGCCCTCGAGTTTGCCAATCTTGCCTTTTTTAAGCTGCTCGAACAGATCGACGGCGCTCTCGGGGGGCTCCCCCTCCCCGTAAGTGCTCACTACCACCAGCAGGTGGCTCTCTTTCTTGAGCTGCTTGGGTTTGTAGTCCGCCATGGAGGTGAGGGTCACCGGCAGGCCGCGGGCCTTTGCCTGTGCCTTGATGGCGCTGGCCACGCCCTTGGCATTCCCGGTCTGGGAGCCGTAGAGAATGGTCAGGCTGCCGCCGGGAGCCGCGGCTTCTGCGCCTGCGCTCGCCACGGGCTGGACGCCCGCCTGGGAGAGGCCGTAGAGATAACCGCTGACCCAGGCCAGTTGCTGGGTATTGAGGGTGGTGAGAACTTGGTTGAGCTGGCGCTGCTGTTCGTCAGAGAGCGGGCTCAGGATGGGGGCTGTCAATGGCATCACACATGTCTTCCATGGTCTGATTTTTGGTCAGGGTAAGGGGTGTAATGAATAACAACAAAGAATAAAAATATCTTCTTTATGCGATTTATGAATTTATAAAGCCAAAATCCATCTCAGCCCCGGAGCGCCCGTGATATAAAAATGGCCTTGCCGAGCCCCCTGTCCCGGTGATCTCTCATGCCCCAAGGAGCAACCATGTCCCGTCTCTATCATGTCAACGCCTTCAGCCATCACCCCTTCGGAGGCAACCCCGCCGTGGTGGTTCTGGGGGAAGCGCGGTCCGACGCCGAGCTGCAGGCCATGGCGGCGGAGTTCAACCTCTCTGAGAGCGCCTTTCTGACCCAACTGGGAGAGGGGCATTACGGGTTGCGCTGGTTCACCCCGCAAGTGGAGGTGGACTTGTGCGGTCATGGTACCCTGGCGGCGGCCCATGTGCTGTGGCAGACGGGGGCGGTGTCGGGGGAGCTCCCCATCCGCTTCGCGACCCGCAGCGGTGAGTTGGTGGCCCGGCGGGAAGGGGAGTGGATCTGGCTCGATTTTCCGCGCATTGCCCTGGCGCCCCTCGAGCTGGACCCTGCCTATGGGGCTGCGGTCGGTTGCCGGCCGCTGCAAACCCTGGCGGCCGGGGCCAAGTTCCTGCTTGAGCTCGCCAGCGAGGAAGAGGTCCGCGCGCTCACCCCCGATTTTCACGCCCTGCGGGCGCTGCCGGGCCGGGGGATCATGGTGACGGCGCCGTCGAGCCGGAAGGAGGACGACTTCGTCTCCCGCTATTTCGCCCCCTGGGTCGGAGTGGACGAGGATCCGGTGACCGGCTCCAACCACTGTGCCCTGGTGCCCTTCTGGGCCGAACGGCTCGGCAAGCTGCAATTGCGGGCCCGCCAGATCTCGGCCCGGGGTGGGGATCTCAGGCTGGAACTGCAGGAGGGGCGGGTGCTGATGGCGGGCCGGGCACTGACCCTGTGGCAGGGGGAGTGGCTGCTGCCGCCTAGCGTACCAGCGGACCGATGACCGCTCGTCACGGTGTGAGTTCTGCATAAAAAAACGCCCCGCAATTGCGGGGCGTTTTGATTGCCATGGACGGCAGCGTTTTGCTGCGGCCCTGTTTCTGCGGCGCTTACTTTTGTGGACGCAAGGCCGGGAACAGGATGACGTCGCGGATGGTGTGGCTGTTGGTGAACAGCATCACCAGACGGTCGATACCGATACCCTGACCGGCGGTCGGCGGCAGACCGTGCTCCAGCGCGGTGACGAAGTCGGCGTCGTAGAACATGGCTTCGTCGTCCCCTGCGGCTTTCTGGTCAACCTGGGCCTGGAAGCGCTCGGCCTGATCTTCCGCATCGTTCAGCTCGGAGAAGCCGTTGGCCAGCTCGCGGCCGCCGATGAAGAACTCGAAGCGGTCGGTGACGTCCGGGTTCTGGTCGTTGCGACGAGCCAGCGGGGAGACGGCGGCCGGGTACTCGGTGATGAAGGTCGGTTGCAGCAGCATGTGTTCCACGGTCTCTTCGAAGATCGCGGTGATCACGTGGCCCAGCTCCCAGCTCTTCATCAGCTCGATCTTCAGACCCTTGGCGACGGCGGTGGCCTTCTCCAGAGTGGCCAGATCGTCACGGGTGACATCCGGGTTGTACTTCAGGATGGAGTCAACCATGGAGAGGCGCTGGAACGGCTGACCGAAATCGATGGTCAGACCCTCTTCACCCTCTTTGGCGTAACGGATCCTGGTGTCGCCCAGAATGTCCTGTGCCAGAGTGCGCAGCATCTCTTCGGTCAGGTCCATCAGGTCGATGTAGTCGGCGTAGGCCATATAGAACTCGAGCATGGTGAACTCGGGGTTATGGCGAACGGAGATACCTTCGTTACGGAAGTTGCGGTTGATCTCGTAGACACGCTCGAAACCACCAACCACCAGACGCTTCAGATAGAGCTCCGGAGCGATACGCAGGTACATGTCGATGTCCAGCGCATTGTGGTGAGTGATGAACGGACGTGCGGAGGCGCCACCCGGGATGACTTGCATCATGGGGGTTTCCACTTCCATGAAACGCTTGTCGTTCAGGAACTTGCGGATACCGGCCACCACCTTGGTGCGGGTTACGAAGGTCTTGCGGGACTCTTCGTTGGCGATCAGGTCCAGATAACGCTGACGGCAGCGAGCTTCCTGGTCGGTCAGACCCTTGTGCTTCTCGGGCAGCGGGCGCAGGGCCTTGGTCAGCAGGCGGATGGTGGAGACGTGTACGGAGAGCTCACCTGCGTTGGTGCGGAACAGGGTGCCCTCGACACCGACGATGTCACCCAGATCCCACTTCTTGAACTGCTCGTTGTAGAAGCCTTCCGGCAGGTCGTCACGGGTCACGTAGATCTGGATCTTGCCAGCCATGTCCTGCAGGGTCGCGAAAGACGCCTTGCCCATGATCCGGCGGGTCATGATGCGACCGGCAATCTTCACCTGTTTACCCAGGGCGACCAGCTCGTCATTGCTCTTGTCGCCGAATTCGGCGTGCAGATCGCCGGAGAGGCTGTCACGACGGAAATCGTTGGGGAAGGGGTTGCCCTGGGCGCGCAAGGCGGCCAGCTTGGAGCGACGCTCAAGCATCTCGTTGTTCAGTTCGAGAGTCTGGTCGACTTCCGGGGTGGTGGTTTGTTCAGACATGGTGATTCCTGCTGCTCTGTTTACAGGCCTGATTTCAGGCTGGCTTCGATAAACTTGTCCAAGTCGCCGTCGAGTACCGATTGGGTATTGCGGGTTTCGACGCCGGTGCGCAGATCCTTGATACGGGAATCATCCAGTACGTAGGAGCGGATCTGGCTGCCCCAGCCGATGTCGGACTTGGTCTCTTCGAGGGCTTGCTTCTCAGCGTTCTGCTTTTGAATTTCCAGCTCGTAGAGCTTGGCCTTCAACTGCTTCATACACTGATCTTTGTTCTTGTGCTGGGAACGGTCGTTCTGGCACTGCACCACCACGCCGGTCGGCACGTGGGTGATACGCACCGCGGACTCGGTCCGGTTGACGTGCTGACCACCGGCACCGGAGGCGCGGTAGACGTCGATGCGAAGATCAGCCGGGTTGATCTCGATCTCGATGTCATCATCGATCTCGGGGTAGACGAACACGGAGCAGAACGAGGTGTGGCGACGGCCGCCGGAATCGAACGGCGACTTGCGTACCAGACGGTGCACGCCGGTCTCGGTGCGCAGCCAGCCGAAGGCATACTCGCCGGTGAACTTGATGGTGGCGGACTTGATGCCGGCCACGTCGCCCTCGGAGCATTCGATGAGCTCGGGCTTGTAGCCGTGGGCATCGCCCCAGCGCAGGTACATGCGCAGCACCATGTTGGCCCAGTCCTGGGCCTCGGTGCCACCGGAACCGGACTGGATGTCGATGTAGCAGTCGGAACCGTCGTGCTGACCGGAGAACATGCGACGGAACTCGAGATCCACCAGCTTGGCCTCCAGCTCGTCCGCTTCGACCACGGCTTCGTTGAAGGTCTCTTCGTCTTCGCCTTCGACGGCCAGGCTGACCAGCATCTCGACGTCATCGACGCCCTGGGTCAGGGTATCGATGGTGCTGACGACGTTCTCCAGGGAGACGCGCTCCTTGCCCAGCGCCTGTGCGCGCTCGGGTTCGTTCCAGACATCCGGCTGTTCCAGCTCGGCATTGACCTCTTCTAGACGCTCTTTCTTGGCGTCATAGTCAAAGGTACCCCCTAAGCAGCTCGGTCCTCTCAGACAGCTCCTTAAGCTTGTTTAATACAGGATTGACTTCAAACATCGTGAAAACTCTCGGGGTCGATGTGATTTAAAAACGGGATATTCTAGCCAATTGCAGAAGGAATAAACAGGGTTGGCTGGCCCCGCTCTTTTTCCTGCTCCAATTTTCCGCAGCATTTTTAAAATTTCCGCGTAAAATATCGTCACTCACGCCATTCTCCGCTTCAGTTTTGCGCAGATTGGCCGCTAACAACACACAGTGCCACGCACTCCCGATTGATCCTGTTCCCGACC
Source organism: Aeromonas sp. 25-248 (assembly GCF_053005425.1). Classification (NCBI taxonomy): domain Bacteria; kingdom Pseudomonadati; phylum Pseudomonadota; class Gammaproteobacteria; order Aeromonadales; family Aeromonadaceae; genus Aeromonas; species Aeromonas sp. 25-248. The sequence goes on from NZ_JBRKTB010000005.1 coordinate 63,601, forward strand.
CCCACAAGAAGAAAACACGATGAAAAACCTATCACTCAAGCAGAAGATACTGTTGTCTGTGGTCATCGCCTTGTCACTGGTGATCCTGCTGCTCTCCTGGCAGAGCTACACCAGCCAGAAGTCCATGCTGCTGCAAGGCAGTCAGGAACAGGTGCAGCGCCTTGGCAGCCAGCAGGCCGCCAGCGTCAGCGACTGGCTTGCCGCCCGTCGTGACGTCATCCAGGCCCTTGGCAACAAGGCCGATGCCGAGCCCCTCAACGCCCTGCAACAGGCCCAGGTGTCCGGCCGTTTCCAGCTCACCTATTTCGGTGAGGGCAGCGGCAAGATGCACGACTCCGACCCCTCCATCAACCGCGACGGTTACGATCCCCGCTCCCGTGGCTGGTATCAGGAAGCCATGGCCAAGGGCGGCATGATCGTCACCAAACCCTACCTCGACGTGGCCTACAACATTCTGGTGGTGACCCTGGCCCAGCCGGCCCAGGGCGGCGTGGTGGGGGGGGATCTCTCCATCGCCTCCCTGGTGGATGACATCACCAAGATGAAGCTGCCTGCGGACGGCTTCGCCATCCTGATGCACAAGGATGGCACCGTCATCGCCTACAAGGATGCGGCCAAGGCGATGAAGCCAGCCAGCGAGATCGACAACGATCTGACCAATGCCCTGATCGAGCAGAGCAAGGCGAGCAACAGCCTGGTGCCTGCTTTCTTCGACAACGAGGGGCGTGACAAGCTGCTGTGGGCGACGGACATTCCGGACACCGACTGGGAGCTGGTGCTGGTACTGGACAAGAGCACCCTGGAGGCGCCGCTCTCCTCCCTGCTGATGACCCAGCTCGGCCTGGCCCTGCTGGTGCTGGTGGGCAGCATTCTCGCCATCTCCTGGCTGGTCAGCCTGCTGCTCGGTCCCCTCACCAAGGTGTCCCAGGCCCTGGCCCGCATCGCCGACGGTAACGGCGATCTGACCCAGCGCATCAAGATCGACGCCAATGACGAAGTGGGCCAGCTCGCCGGCAGCTTCAACCGCTTCGTGGGCAGCCAGCATCAGCTCATCGCCAACATCCGTCAGCTTGCCAACGAGCTGAACGCCGATGCCGAACGCAGTCTGGTGACCAACCAGGCCGCGGTGGAAGAGCTGCAACGCCAGCAACAGGAGGTGACCATGGTCGCCACCGCCGTCACCGAGATGGCGAGTGCCACCATGGAGATCGCGGGCAACGCCGAGAACACCGCTGCCGCCGCCCAGCAATCCGCCCAGAGCAGTGAACAGGGCAAGATCCTGGTGAACCAGACTCGCCAATCCATCAACAACCTGGCCGAGGAAGTGGGGCAGGCGACCGGCGTCATCGGCGAGCTGAGCCGTCACGCTCAGGCCATCTCCGGCATCCTCTCCACCATCCAGGGCATCGCCGAGCAGACCAACCTGCTGGCGCTGAACGCGGCCATCGAAGCGGCCCGTGCCGGCGAACAGGGTCGCGGTTTCGCCGTGGTGGCGGACGAGGTGCGGGTGCTGTCGCGCCGTACCCAGGATTCCACCCAGGAGATCCAGTCCACCATCGAAACCCTGCAACAGACCACGGCCCGCGCGGTGAGCCTGATGCAGACCAGCCAGGGGTTGGCGGACAACAGCGTGAAGGATGCCGACGCTGCCGCTGCGGCCCTGGAGGAGATCACCCAGGCCGTCAGCCTCATCTCCGACATGGCGGGCCAGATCGCCACCGCCGCCGAGGAGCAGACCCAGGTGACCGGTGAAATCACCCAGAACACCACCGCCATCAAGGATGTGAGCGACGAGATCACCGCTTCCGCCATGCGCGACCTGGATCAGGCGCACAACCTCAAGGGGCGTGCCACCAATCTGAACCAGCAGGTGTCGACCTTTATTTTGTAAGGAAGGTCAGGCGACAATTTGAACCAGCAGGTATCGACCATCCTCCTGTAAGTTCTGACACGCGGCGAAGGCCGCCATGACAAAGCCCCGCACTCTGCCGAGTGCGGGGCTTTTTGTTTAGGTGTTTCCCAGCGGGCACCCATGAAGGATGGGATTCAGTGCTGCTGGCGAGCAGAAATGACAGAGCCCACCGCAAGGTGGGCTCTGTCATACGGGGCCTGCGTCCGGGATCACAGGAAGGGCAGGGCCAGGAACAGCTTGATCACCACTGCGTTGATGATGTCGATGAAGAAGGCACCGACCATGGGCACCACCAGGAAGGCCAGGTGGGAGGGGCCAAAGCGCTGGGTGATGGCCTGCATGTTGGCAATGGCAGTGGGGGTGGCGCCGAGGCCGAAGCCGCAGTGACCCGCCGCCAGCACGGCCGCATCATAGTTGCGCCCCATGACCCGGAAGGTGACGAAGATGGCGTAGAGCGCCATCGCTACCGTCTGCACGGCCAGCAGGATGAAGATGGGCAGGGCCAGGCTTGCCAGCTCCCACAGCTTGAGGCTCATCAGCGCCATGGCGAGGAAGAGCGACAGGCTGACGTTGCCGAGCAGGGAGACCTCACGGTCGCTCACTTCGTGCCAGTTGAGCAGGGTGAGCAGGTTGCGCAGCAGCACGCCGACGAACAGCACGCAGACGAAGATCGGCAACTCGAAGACGCCGCCCTTGAGGTAGAGGGCCAGCATTTCGCCCCCTTTCAGGCTGATGGCGATGAGTGCCAGGGTCTCGATCAGGCTGAAGGTGGTGAGCGGGCGCTCCATGTCCGGCATCTCGAAGCCCTGGGGGGCGCCGTCACGGTTGTGCTCCTCACCGGGCACCTGCACTTTCTTCACCAGATAACGGGCCACCGGGCCGCCGATGAGGCCCCCCAGCACCAGGCCGAAGGTGGCACAGGCAATCGCCAGCTCGGCGGCGGATTGCACGCCGTATTTCTCGGTGAAGATGGAGCCCCAGGCCGCCCCGGTGCCGTGGCCGCCGGAGAGGGTGATGGAGCCGGCCAGCAGCCCCATGTGGGGATCCAGCCCCAGCAGGGTGGCCAGACCCACCCCCAGGGTGTTCTGCACCAGCAGCAGGCCGGTGACCACCAGCAGGAAGGTGGCCACCGCCTTGCCGCCGCGCTTGAGGCTGCCCAGATCGGCGGAGAGGCCGATGGAGGCGAAGAAGGTCAGCATCAGGGCCGTCTGCAGGCTGGTATCAAATTGCAGTTCGATCTGCAGGGTGGAACGCAGCACCAGCAGCACCAGGGCAACCACCAGGCCACCGGCCACGGGTTTGGGGATGTTGAAAGTGCGCAGGGGTCCTATCTTGTTGACCAGCAGGCGGCCAAGCAGCAGCACCAGGGTCGCGGCGACCAGGGTGGCGTAGGCATCAAGTTGTAGCATTCAGTGCTCCCATGTTGATCGGCTGTGTCTTTGGCGAGAAAGACTCACGGATCCAGCCGGGATGAAACAGAGTGGCGAACGCGCCAGTGACAGAGGGGCCGCAGCCCCGTCCCTCTGCAAAAGAGGGGGTCGACACGAGCCCGTGTTCGTCGGGCGTCCAGATGAGATTTGTGAAAAATCCGCCGGATAATAGCAAAAAACACCAAGTACATCCACATATGTCACATTAATGATTAAAACATGGTGTTAACATGGCATTTAAAACTGCCTCGCCGAGTGTGCTCCGGATCGCAACAATGCTGCTGCCGCTGTCATTTGCAGCGGCACTCTTTATAATTCGCCCGGTTCCGCCCCCACGGGAGGACACAGACCCTCAAGAGGTCTGCGGATGACCGATATTGAGCCCGCCCGCACCATCTGAAGGACGGGGGCTGTATCGGTTGAGCCCTGTTTGATTTGCCGGTTTCCAGTCCAGAGAGAGGAGAGGGTGTGAAGAAGTCCATCTACATTGCCTACACAGGCGGCACCATAGGGATGCAGCGTTCCGACCACGGTTATGTACCGATGGCGGGCTTCATGGAGGACTGTCTGGCACGGATGCCCGAGTTCCATCGACCGGAAATGCCCGATTACCATATCCACGAATATGCCCCCCTCATCGACTCTTCCGACATGACGCCGGCAGACTGGCAGCGCATCGCCGAGGATATCAAGGGCAACTACGACAAGTACGACGGTTTCGTCATTCTGCACGGCACCGACACCATGTCGTTCACCGCGTCTGCGCTCTCCTTCATGCTCGAAGATCTGCACAAGCCGGTCATCATCACCGGCTCCCAGATCCCCCTGGCCGAGCTGCGCTCGGACGGTCAGCAGAACCTGCTCAACGCCCTCTATATCGCGGCCAACTACCCGATCCACGAGGTGACGCTCTTCTTCAACAACCAGCTCTATCGCGGCAACCGCAGCAAGAAGGTGCATGCCGACGGCTTCCACGCCTTCGACTCGCCCAACTACCCGCCCCTGCTCAATGCCGGTATTGCCATCTCCCTGGAGGCAGGTGAGCTGGGCGTGCCGTGCGATCGCCCCCTGGTGCTGCACGACATCACCCCCCAGCCCATCGGGGTGGTGACCCTCTACCCGGGGATCTCGGCGGAGGTGATAGCGAACATCCTGCAACAGCCGGTGCGTGCGCTGATCCTGCTCTCCTTCGGGGTGGGCAATGCGCCCCAGAACCCGGCCATGCTGGCGCTGCTCTCCGAGGCATCTGCCCGAGGCGTCATCATCGTCAACCTGAGCCAGTGCCTGCACGGCAAGGTCAACATGGGGGGCTATGCCACCGGTAACGCCCTCTCCCGTGCGGGAGTCATCTCGGGCTTTGACATGACCGCCGAGGCTGCGCTCACCAAGCTGCACTTCCTGCTGAGCCAGGATCTGCCGGCGCCGCGCATCCGCGAGCTGATGCAGCAGTCCCTGCGGGGTGAACTGACCCCCTGAGAAACTGTCCACGACCTTACTGCGAAGCCGTGATCAAGGCTTATGTGCTGCTCGCGTGTTTGTGAACCAGAGGCTTACGTATATCTATACGCTCCGGTTCCTGCGCTGCTCTTCACCTTGCTGACGTCTTCTCGCGACAGGTCGTGAACAGCTGCTGACCTCCCTACCATGGGGGAGAGGGGAAAAGAGAGGGGAGCCATATTGGCTCCCCTTTTTAGTTGTGGCGGGCGGGTCAGTCTCAGTGGCTAAGGTCTACCCGTACTATCTCTTCCTCATCGCGATACTGACGCTTGAGCTCGCTCTTGCTCTTCATCACGATCTCGCCGTCACGGCCGATGTTCATGTGCTCGGGGTTCTCAAGGTGCATCGCCTGCCAGGCCATCACGGCCTGCAGGGAAGTGGCCTTCTGCTCCTCTGTGAGGGGCTTGCCATCCGGCCATTTGCCGAGCTCGACCGCAGTCTTGAGCCGCTCGTACACCTCTTTGGGCATCTGCGCTATCGCTTGTTGAAACGTCACTTGCTGAGACGACATCCGGCCTCTCCTTGAAAATTGAGCCATGAACGTGGGGTCAGGCGGGCAGATCCTGTCGGACTATACCGGCAGATCCTGGCGGACTACGCCAGCCATCTGCTCCATCACCCGCACGACCTGACAACTGTACCCGAACTCGTTGTCATACCACACGTAGAGCACGCAGTGATCCCCCTCGGCGATGGTGGCCTGGGAGTCGACGATGCCCGCAAAACGGGAGCCCACCATGTCGGAGGAGACCAGCTCGGTGCTGGCGCTGAAGTCGATCTGGCGATGCAGGGCCGAGCTCAGTGCCATCTGCTGCAGATAGGCGTTGAGGCTCTCCCGATCGGTGGTCTGTTCCAGCGAGAGGTTGATGATGGCCAGGGACACGTTGGGTGTGGGCACCCGGATGGCGTTGCCGGTCAACTTGCCCTTGAGCTCCGGCAGCGCCTTGGCCACCGCCTTGGCGGCGCCGGTGCTGGTCATCACCATGTTGAGGGCTGCGCTGCGACCGCGGCGCTCGCCCTTGTGATAGTTGTCGATGAGGTTCTGATCGTTGGTGTAGGAGTGGACCGTCTCCACGTGGCCGTGGCGGATGCCGTACTTGTCCTGCATCACCTTGAGCACCGGGGTGATGGCGTTGGTGGTGCAAGAGGCGGCGGAGACTATCTTGTCATCCGGACCTATCACCTCGTGGTTGACCCCGAACACCACGTTCTTCATCTCCCCCTTGCCGGGGGCGGTCAGCAGCACCCGGGCGGCGCCGCGGGCCTTGAGGTGCTCGGACAGGCCCGCCTCGTCACGCCAGACGCCGGTGTTGTCGACGATCAGCGCATTGTCGATGCCGTAGGCGGTGTAGTCGATGTCGGCCGGGCTGTTGGCGTAGATCACCTGGATGAAGGTGCCATTGGCGATGATGGCGCTGCGATCACTATCCACTTCGATGGAGCCGTTGAAGGGGCCGTGCACCGAATCGCGGCGCAGCAGGCTGGCACGCTTCTCCAGATCCCCGTCGCGACCGCCGCGTACCACGATGGCGCGCAGGCGCAGGGAGTTGGCGGCGCCGGTGCGCTCGATGAGCAGACGGGCCAGCAGGCGGCCGATGCGGCCGAAGCCGTAGAGCACCACGTCGGTCGGGGCGGGCACGGCACTGCGGTTCAGGGCCGGTGCCAGCTTGGCGCGCAGATAGTCCTCGATGCCGGCTTCATCCTGGTGATCCTGCCAGTAGCCCACGGCCAGTTTGCCGAGATCGATTTCGGCGGCGGTGGGGTTCAGGGCGACGATGGCGCGCAGGAGAGGGAAGCTTTGCTGGATGGGCAGCGGGGTGCCCTGGTGGCGGCGAACGACCCGGTGGGCCTTGAGGATATCGATGGTGGAGGCGTTTTGCAGCGGGCGTCCGTAGAGGGTGATCTCTATCCCTTGTTGTCGGTAGAGGCGACCTATCAAGGGTTGCATGGCTTCGGCGAGCTCCTGGCTCTCCTGCCACGCCTGCAAGTAGTGCTCGTGGGTCATTAACCAGATCCTTTTATTTCACGTTGTTGAAGCAAGTTGCCTGGGCAAATTGAAATTCGTCGAAGGCAGATCAGTGTAGGGCTGATGGTTTCGTTATATTATTCTGCAATCGCGGCCTTATACGGCGCGCGCATTGTAATGGATATGTAGCCTGTTTGCTAGTTGGCGGTGGCCGGTGCGGGTTGCGATTGTTATCAACCAGATGTGAACCATGACCCTATTCTCACAGCGTCCGTTACTGCTTTCTCTCGCTTGTTGCCTGACGTTGACGGCCTGCGACGACGACAGGATCCACAACATCTGCTCCCAATATCCCGCCCTGTGCGCGGACCTGGTGGACGACGGCTGGTGTCGCTATGAGCGCAGCGACGTCATTCGCGGTCGTTACTATCTCCAGGAAGAGGGGACGGACAGGCGCAAGTACGATCTGATGCGCGGCCTGGAGCGGTATCTGCAGTGCGCCGAGCACTCCACCAATATCGAGTACAAGCGTGCCAGGGAGCAGAAGAGCCCCAGAGTGGAAGGGATGCTGGCCGCCGGCCGTCAACTGGAGCAACTGGACGCTCAGACCCGGGGTTCCCGGGATCCCTACCTGCTGCTCTGGCACTGGACCAACAACACCAGCCCCGATGCCCGCGCCAGCTTCCTTGCGCAGGAGGGGACGCCGAGCCTCGAGGAGCCCGAGCTGCAACTGGCGCTCGGCGGCATTTATGCCAAGAGCGAGCCCGAGAAGGCCATCAGGCTGATGCACCATGCGCTCTCCCTCTATCGGGAGGGGGACAAGGTCAACAGCCGGATCCTCACCGCCCTCAGCACCCTCTACATGGGGCAGAAGCGATTTGATCAGGCCTATCTGTGGGGCAAGGTGAGCGAGTCATTCCAGGAGAGCCCCGAGGTCTCCGCCACCCGGCTCGGCATTTACCATGCCATCGGCAAGGAGGAGCAGGAGACGCTGGACGACCAGGCGGCCACCATCGTCGATGCACTCAGGCAGGGGAGCTACCGCACACCATGAATCCGACCCTGTCAGAAGCCCGGGAGTGGGCCCATCCCTTCGATATCCGTCTCGTGCACGGCCAGATCCGCGGCGAGGACAGGGTGCTTGAACGGGCCACGGTGAGGGCCGTGGTGATGCGTGGTGATCGACTGCTGCTGGTGCACTCCCGCGTCAACGGGGATCTCATGTTCCCCGGTGGCGGCATCGAGCACGGGGAGGCGCACGATGCGGCCCTTGCCCGGGAGCTGCGGGAAGAGTGTGGCGCCGAGCTGGTGGCCGTGGGCCCCCTGTTGGGAGAGACCCGGGAGTATCGTGCCGCGCGCGAGCCGGATTACGATGCCTACTGCATTCGATCGTCCTATTACCTCTGCCGGGTCGGGGAGGACTGGAGTGCACCGCGCCCCCAGCCCTACGAGATCCGCCTCGGCTTCACGCCGGGCTGGTTCCCCCTGGCCGAGGCACTGCAAACCAACAAGACCCAGCTGGCGGGTCCCTGTCCCCAGTGGACGGCGCGAGAGACCCGGGTGCTGGCAGAGTTGCACCGCTGGCAAGCGTCCGGCTTGCTGACCTGACAAGGCCGCTTGCCCCATAAAAAAACCGCCTGTCGGCGGTTTTTTTATGGCTGTCCCCGGCGTCAGGGGAGACAGACCGGGCAGAAGGCGTAGGTGCCCTGGGGATCGTTGAAGCGGGTCAGCGGGTCCAGAGTGCGGTTCATCTCCAGCAGCGCCTTGCCAAGCCCGGCGGGCAGCCAGCTTTGCAGGTGCGGGGCCAGCGCCTGGGCGCTGCTGTCAAACAGCTCGCGCAGGAACTTGTCCCTGGCAGACTCTTCCGGTGCGATGGGGGTGACCTGCCAGCTCTTGAGGTTGGCGAGATCGGCGGCCGCCTTGAGGGCGTCATCCAGATTGCCAAACTCGTCCACCAGCCCCAGTGCCTTGGCATCCTGCCCGGTCCAGACCCGGCCTTCGGCGGCTTTTTCCGCCTCTTCCGGGCTAAGGCCCCGGCCCTTGCCCACCAGGCCGACAAAGCGCTGATAGGTGTCTTCCACACTCAGTTGAATGGCTTCACCCACGTGATCCGGCAGGGCACGGGTCAGCCCGACCCCCACGAAGTCGGTGGTGCCGACGCCGTCGGTGTGTACCCCGTACTGGGAGAGCGCCTTGTCGATGGTGGCGAACATGCCGAACACCCCGATGGAACCGGTGAGGGTGGTGGGGGAGGCGAAGATCTTGTCTGCATCGGCGGAGATCCAGTAGCCACCGGAGGCGGCGTAGCTGCCCATGGAGATGACCACCGGCTTGCCCGCCTGTTTCAGGGCCAGCAGTTCGGCGCGGATCTGCTCGGCGGCGAAGGCGCTGCCGCCGGGGCTGTCCACTCGCAGCACCACGGCTTTCACCTGATCGTCACGGCGGGCCTCGGCCAGCAGATCGGCAAGGCTGTCGCCGCCGATGGTGCCGGCAGGCTGGACGCCATCCATGATGGCGCCGCTGGCGGTGATGAGGCCAACCTCATCCTTGCCGCTCTGGGGGTACTGTTCCGGGATGGCGGCCAGATACTCTTTCAGGCCCACGCCCTTCCAGCCGTGATCATCGGCCTCGCCCACTTCCTTGATCACCGCCTGGGTCATCTCGTCGCGGGTGGCGAGCTGATCCACCAGACCGTTGTCGAGGGCGTAGCTGGCCGCATTGCCGCCGGCCTTGCGCAGCAGTTCGAGGAAGTGATCCTTGTTCGGTGCGACGGCATCCGGCTCGATCTCCCGCTGCTCCGCCACGTCGGCCACATAGGATTGCCACAGCTGATCCAGCCAGCGCTGGTTCGCCTCCTTGCTCTCGGGGGACATTTCGTCCCGGGTGTAGGGCTCGACGAAGGACTTGTAGGTGCCGACCTTGAAGACGTGCGGGGTGATGTTGAGCTTCTCCAGTGCCGACTTGAAGTAGGTCTGGTAGACACCCAGCCCCTCGATCAGCACGGCACCACTCTGGTTGAGCAGCACGTGGTCGGCGTGGGCGGCGAGCAGATAGGCCCCCTGGCTGTAGTAGTCCGCCATGGCGATGACCGGCTTGCCGCTCTCCTTGAAGGCGTCGATGGCGGCCGTCACCTCCTGCAGTTTGGAGAGGCTGGCCCCTTGCAGACCCTGGGGCTTGATCACCAGCGCCTTGATGCGATCGTCATTCCCCGCGCTCTTGATGGCCCACAGCAGATCGGAGAGGACGATTTCGCTTGGCTGCTCGTCCCCCTTGTCCATCTGCCTGAGCAGTTGCACCGTGGGATCGGTCTGGGTGCGCTGTTCTACCAGCACACCGGAGAGATTGAGGGTGAGCGCCCCCTCGATGGGGGTGCTTGGGGTCTCGCTCTGGCTGACGCTGAAGACAATGACCAGCACGACGAGAAGAAACAGCAGGTTGACCAGCATCAAGCGGGTAAAGTTGAGCAGGCGCCAGAGGCTGCGAAAGAGCCATCCCAGACCTTTGAAAATAGACATAGCTGCGTTGTCGCCCTGTTAATGGGTTGAGAGCAGCCATTATTAACCAGTTGCGCAGCCAATTGCCATTTCCCCTTGAGTCGACTGCCTCCCCGCCACTTCGGAACACGGCTGTTCGCTGAAAAAATGTCCAAACATTTGTTTGAAAAAGAGTTTTCGATTCTTTACTCTAGCTCCAGTTTGATAACAAAAAATTAACTGAAAGGCCCGATGAGCCGGCCCCACCTCCACCTACCCCTTCTTTTTACTGCCCGTCACCCGAGGCAGCCAGGAAGGCTGGAGCATGACCCCGTGCACATCGACCTCGACAAGGAGTGCATCATGAGCCGTTATCCCACGCTGCTGACCCCCCTCGATCTGGGTTTTACCCAGTTGCGCAACCGCGTACTGATGGGGTCCATGCACACCGGCCTCGAGGAGGAAAAGGGGGGCTTTGACAAGCTGGCCGCCTTCTATGGTGAGCGGGCCCGTGGCGGGGTCGGTCTCATCGTGACCGGCGGTATCGCCCCCAATTTGCGGGGGCGGCTGGTGCCCCACGGCTCCCAGCTGAGCTTTCCCTGGCAGGTAGCCAAACACCGCAAGGTGACCGAGGCAGTGCACCGGGAAGGGGGCAAGATAGCGCTGCAGATCCTTCATGCGGGCCGCTACGCCTACCATCCGTTCAGCCTGGCGCCGAGCGCCCTCAAGGCTCCCATCTCCCCGTTCAAGCCGCGGGCCATGAGCGAGCGGCAGATCCGCGGCACCATTCGCGACTTCGCCGCCACTGCGGCACTGGCCAAGGCGGCCGGTTATGACGGGGTCGAGGTGATGGGCTCGGAAGGCTATCTCATCAACCAGTTCATCTGCGAACGCACCAACAAGCGCACCGATGGCTGGGGCGGCAGCAGCGAAAACCGCATGCGCTTCCCGGTGGAGATTGTCCGCGCCATCCGTGAGCGGGTGGGCACGGATTTCATCATCATCTTCCGCCTCTCCATGCTGGACCTGGTGGAGCAGGGCTCCTCCCTTGAGGAAGTGATCGCACTTGGCCGGGCACTGGAGCAGGTGGGGGTGACCCTCATCAACACCGGTATCGGCTGGCACGAGGCGCGCATTCCCACCATCGCCACCAGCGTGCCGCGCGGTGCCTTCAGCTGGGTGACCGCCGAGCTGAAAAAGCACCTCAAGGTGCCCCTCATCACCACCAACCGCATCAACACCCCCGAGGTGGCGGAGCGCATCCTGGCGGGGGGGGAGGCGGACATGGTCTCCATGGCGCGCCCCTTCCTGGCGGACCCCGAGTTCGTCATCAAGGCGGCTGAAGACAGGGCGGACGAGATCAACACCTGCATCGCCTGCAACCAGGCCTGCCTCGACCACGTGTTCAAGCAAAAGCGTGCCTCCTGCCTGGTCAATCCCCGCGCCTGTTTCGAGACCGAGTTGACGTTTGGCCGGGTGCCCCAGCCCAAGAAGCTGGCGGTGGTGGGGGCGGGTCCTGCGGGGCTGGCGTTTGCCTGCTATGCCGCCGAGCGGGGCCATCAGGTGAGCCTGTTCGATCAGGCGAGCGAAATCGGCGGCCAGTTCAACTTTGCCAAGCAGATCCCGGGCAAAGAGGAGTTTCAAGAAACCCTGCGCTACTTCGCCAAGCGGCTGGAGAAGTGCGGCGTAGAGCTCTATCTGGGCCAGCGCCAGAGTGCCGAGAGCCTGCTGGGCGGCGGTTTTGACGAGGTGATCCTCGCCACCGGCATCCGCCCGCGCACTCCCAACATTCCGGGTATCGAGCACCCCAAGGTGTTGAGCTACCTCGATGTCTTGCGTGATCACAAGCCGGTGGGCGAGAAGGTGGCGGTGATCGGCGCCGGCGGTATCGGCTTTGACGTGGCCGAATACCTGGTGGAGAAGAGAGGATCGCCGGATGCCGCAAGCCATCGCGATCACTGGCTCAAGGAGTGGGGCATCGACAAGCAACTGGGTGAGCGCGGCGGCCTGACTACCCCCGAGATCGATGCCCCCGAGCGCCAGATCTGGTTGCTCCAGCGCAAGGAGAGCAAGGTGGGCGACGGCCTTGGCAAGACCACCGGCTGGATCCATCGCACCGTGCTCAAGAATCGCAAGGTGCAGATGCTCTCCGGCGTCCAGTACCTGCGTATCGACGATGCCGGGCTTCACATCCAGGTGGGCGACCAGCAGCAGTGCCTGCCGGTGGATCAGGTGATCATCTGTGCCGGACAGGAGCCCCTCAAGGAGTTGCAGGCCGGTCTGCAGGCTGCTGGCAAGCCGGTGCACATCATCGGCGGGGCCGACGTGGCCGCCGAGCTGGATGCCAAACGCGCCATCCGGCAAGGGGCGGAGCTGGCTGCCGTCATCTAGCCTCCCGGACCTTTCGTATCCTGACAAACCCCTGAACCCCAGGGGTTTTCTTCATCCGGTGCTGTGCTAAGGTAGCGCCATCATCGCCTTTGACAAGGAACTGCCCCATGGATGCCCTCCATCTGTTACTCAATCGCCACTCCTGTGGTCGTCTGGCCGAGCCTGCCCCGAGTGGCGAAGTGCTCGACAATATCCTCAAGGCCGGGCTGCGGGCGCCGGATCACGGCACTCTGACCCCCTGGCAGTTCATTCTGTTTGAAGGGGAGGGGCGTGAGCGCCTGGGGGCATTGCTGGCCGATGCCGCCCATGCCCGTGGCGAGGATGCGGACAGTGTCGAGAAGTGCCGCGCCGCGCCACTGCGTGCTCCCCTGGTGATCGCGGTGGCGACCCGTTATCAGGCGCACCCCAAGGTACCGAAACTGGAGCAGGAGCTCTCTGCCGGTTGCGCCCTGATGGCGATGCAGATGGCGGCCCAGGCCCAGGGCTTCAACGGCATCTGGCGCTCCGGCTGGTTCATCTTCGACGAGCAGATCCATGGTGCACTGGGGCTGGCACCGGAGGATCAACTGGTGGGCTTCCTCTACCTTGGCACCCCCATGCTGGAGGCCCGCAAGCTGCGCGAGTTGCCCATCCAGGACTTCGTGCGCAGCTTCTGAAGCACAGAACGCCAAAAGCCCTGATTATTCAGGGCTTTTTTGTTTTCTGACAAAGCCGTCAGGCTGTACTGATAAATGCGCACTTGCCAAGAGGGTAGAAGGGGGTTGGCCGGACATTTTTTGAATTGTGAGAGATTCTTCTCACTCCTGGTTTATTACGCTATGTAAAACGTTTGCGCCACGTTATTATCCCACTGCCAGTTTAGAAGGTGACCCCTTCTAATTTTCTGCGATGAGAGTCGCAATTCCGTAGCACCTTTTTAGAGCCCAACGTCTTGATGACATTGGGCTTCATTTTTGCGGGATCGGCACGTCAGCGTTCTTTCTCCTCTGCCTCTCTTCTGCCTCTTCTCTACCTCACCTTGTCTCTTTCCGGCGATCTTTTGCACAGCCATTGATGTGGTCTCGATTGGAATCAGGATCAGGGTCAAATATCCTGCATTTGCAGGTGAAATCCGGCCCGGGATCCGCCAGCATCGGCAGAGACAAGAGAGCCAGAGGCTTCCCTTCAATGTCGACTGCCCGCACCTTTGCCATCCGGAGGCCATATGTGGTTCAACCGCAAGCTTGAAAAAGAGAATCAACAGCTCAGGGAGACGATGCTTCTCAAAGAGCAGCAGCACCAGAGCGAACTGGCCGAATTGCGCGCCACCATCGGTGAATACGAGCACATGCAGCGCACCAGCCGGGAGCGTGGCGATCTCTTCAATCAGGTGATCTCCTGCCAGAACCAGGGAGGTGAGATGCTGCAGAGCGTGCGGGAAGCGCTGGCCGGCAGTGCCGAGCACCTGATGGCGGAAAAGGGAGCGCTCTGCGAGCTGGATCAGCTCTTTGCCCAGACCCGGGGCGCCATCACCCGTCTCTCCAATCGCGCCCATGCCATCACGGATGAGGCGGCTCGCAGCCTCGTAGCCGTCCATCAGCTCGATGCCAGCACATCCGCCATCAACCAGTTCGTGACCGCCATCCAGGGCATTTCGGATCAGACCAACCTGCTGGCACTCAATGCGGCCATTGAGGCGGCCAGGGCCGGTGAGGCTGGCCGTGGATTCGCCGTGGTCGCCGATGAGGTGCGTCAGCTGGCGAGCAAGGCTCATGAAGCCAGCAGCCAGATAGAGGTGCTGGTCAGACAGATAGTGGCCCAGGCGCAGGAGATCAAGTCCATCATCGATGACAACCAGGCCAGTGCCGCCGAGGTGGCGACCTCTTCCTCCCAGATCGATGTGGTGGTGACCCAGGTGCTGGCACAATCAGGCCGGATGCAGCAGGTGATCCACAGTGCTGCCTCCACCTCCTTCCTCAATACCACCAAGCTGGATCACGCCGTCTGGAAGAACACCATCTATCGGCTCATCGATCAGCAGCATTTTCACGAGCCGGTGAGCGACCACGCTCAGTGCAGGCTGGGCAAATGGTATTTCGAGGGGCCGGGTGCGGAGCTCTTCGCCCACAAGCCGGGCTTTCGTGAACTGGACGGGCCCCACAAGCGGGTCCACGAGAGCGGCAAGGCCGCCCTGCACGCGCGCGAGCAGGGGGATATCAAAAGCGTGGTCGAGCAGCTCAAGACCATGGAAAACGCCAGCATGCAGGTGGTGCACTGCATCGACCGCTTGCTGGAAAGCGCCTGAGCGAGCCTCGGGCCTTCCGCTCAACCTTTGACTGGCAGCAGCCGTGCCGGGTTGCCTGCCACCCTGGCACCGGCCGGTACATCTCTGGTCACGACCGAGCCCGCACCCACGACGGCTTCCCGCCCTATGGTGACGCCGGGCAGCAGGATGGCGCCGCCGCCTATCCAGACCCTGTCTTCGATGGTGACCGGCAGTGCCGTCTCAACCCCCTGAATGCGCTCATCGGCGTCCAGCGCATGGGCGGCGGTGTAGATCTGCACGTTCGGCCCTATCATCACCTCGGCGCCGATGCGAATGGGGGCATTGTCCAGCAGGGTGGCCCCCATGTTGATGTAGCTGCCCTTGCCAAGGTAGATGTGGCGGCCATAGGTGCAGTAGAGGGGTGGGCAGATGAAGGCGCCCTGGGCCAACTCGCCGACGATCTGCTGCAGCAGCGCCAGTTGTTCATCCTCCTCGTCGCTGCGATTGAAGCGGCGGTACAGGCGAGCCGTCTCCCGGCGTAACAGATCCAGCTCTGGTGCCATGCAGTTGTAAGGCTGGCTGGCGATCATCTTCTCGTATTCGGTCATGACTGGGCCTCGATGGGGTGGAGGAAGAGAGGATAAGCCATCGGGGGGCAGAGAAGCGTGAGGCTCTCCCCAGAGTGGGCAGAAGGAGAATGGGCGTCCGGAAACGACAAGGGCACCCTGGGGTGCCCTTGTCGTTCAGCGACCTAAGTGTTGCCGCCATGGCCTGTTGCTTGTCAGCCGAGTGTGCGGCTGATGGGTTGGCAACTGCCGTGGCTTGTTGTTTATCAGCCGAGTTTGCGGCCGATGGGTTGGCAGCCACCGTGGCTTGTTGCTTATCAGCCGAGTGTGCGGCTGATGGGTTGGCAACTGCCGTGGCTTGTTGCTTATCAGCCGAGTTTACGGCCGATGGGTTGGCAGCCACCGTGGCTTGTTGTTTATCAGCCGAGTGTGCGGCTGATGGGTTGGCAACTGCCGTGGCTTGTTGTTTATCAGCCGAGTTTGCGACCGGAGAGGCGGCACCACTCTTCCTTCACCGCAGTCGGGTCCATTTCGAACCACTGGCCATAGATGGTCTCCAGCTCTGGCGCCTGGCTTTCCAGCACGCCGGAGAGGGCCATCAGGCTGCCCGCCTTGCCGTGACCGGCGATCAGCGGCGCCAGCTCCCGCAGCGGGCCGGCCAGAATGTTGGCGACCACCACGTCCGCTTCGACGTCTTGCGGCTGATCCGCCGGCAGGTAGAGTTCGATCTGGTCGGCAACGCCATTTCGCTCGGCGTTGTCACGGCTGGCTTGGATGGCCTGAGGATCGATGTCGATGCCGATGACCCGGGCTGCCCCCAGTTTCAGGGCGGCGATGCCGAGGATGCCGGAGCCGCAACCAAAGTCGACGACGGTTTTGCCGGCCAGATCCAGCCCGTCCAGCCACTGCAGGCAGAGTGCCGTGGTGGGGTGGGTACCGGTGCCGAAGGCCAGGCCCGGGTCCAGCATGACGTTGACCGCATCGGGGTTCGGCACGTCGCGCCAGCTCGGGCAGATCCAGAGCCGCTCGCCGAACTGCATGGGGTGGAAGTGATCCATCCACTCGCGCACCCAGTCCTTGTCTTCCAGCTGTTCGACCTTGTAGCCCACGTCTTCGCCGAAGATCTGCTGGAAGAAGGCGATGGTGGGAGCCGGATCGGTTTCGGCGTCGAACAGTCCCATTACTTCGGTCTCTCCCCAGAGCGGGGTTTCACCGGGCATGGGCTCATAGACGGGCACATCCTTGGCATCCATAAAGGTCACCGCCTGGGCCCCACGCCCCAGCAGCATGTTGCTCACCTTGTCTGCGGTCTTGGCAGTGGCGTTGATTCGAATTTGTATCCAGGGCATGGCGTCGGCTCTTCATAAATGTGAAACCGCGGGATTCTATCATCATGGGCCCGTGCTGTCGTGGTTTGACCATGGCCTCATGGGGAAGGGAGGTAACTCTGCCAAGTTGGCACGGTTAATGTATTCCTTCATGGGTGACGGGAAGCAACTTGTTCCCGCTGAATGCTTTGCTCTATGAAGTTCCGTCATCTTTTTTCAGCCACCTTCGGGTGGCTTTTTTTATGCCGGTGCGCTGAAAGCGGTTAATTGGGAGGGAAAAGCAGATATTGGCACGCTATCTGCAAAGTTACAGATGTCCTGCATAAGGATATGTGTGTGATTGTTACCCCAACGTTCAGGTTTTTAGGGCCATCCCGACGGGATGGCCTCTTTTTTATGGTTTTTTCGGGGGAGATGCCCCGTCAGGGACAAAGGTCACCTGCGGGGCTGTGCACTCTTGGGGCTTGTCACTGGTGATTTCACCCCATGATGGTGCATTTATTTACCTATAAGGGAATAGTCAGGACGACGATACCCGCTCTGGCGGCGCCTCAGCGATGGAAACCGCTCATGTCGATCACCAGCTTGCCCACCATGCGACCCGCTTCCAGCTCGGCATGAGCCCGGGCCAGGGTGAGGGGCGTCAGTTCGGGCACCACCTTGCTGAGGGTGGTCTTGAGCACCCCTTCATCGATCAGGGCCGCGACCCGGCCGAGCAGGTTGTGCTGCTCTATCATGTCCGGGGTCTGGAACAGGGAGCGGGTAAACATGAACTCCTGGCTGAAGGTGACGCTCTTGGGTTTGAGCAGACCCAGATCCCAGGGGTCACTGGACTCGGCGATGGTGCAGATGTGGCCAAACGGACGGATGAGGCTGGCCATGGTGTTCCAGTGCTGCTCGGTGGCGTTGGTGCAGAAGATGGCATCCACCTCGCTGATGCCGAGCGCCTTGAGCTCCGCCTGCAGATGGTGATGGCTCACCACCTGGTGGGCCCCCATGTCCAGGCACCACTCCCGTGTTTCGGGGCGCGATGCGGTGGCGATCACCTCCATGCCGGTGAGCTGGCGGGCGAGCTGGATGGCGATGGAACCGACTCCACCGGCGCCCCCGATGATCAACAGTCGCCCGGTGCTTTCGCGGGTGAGGCTCATGCGCTCGAACAGGGTTTCCCAGGCGGTGATGGCGGTGAGCGGCAGGGCGGCAGCTTCCAGATCGGTCAGGGTGACTGGGGCGATGGCGGCAATGCGCTCGTCCACCAGTTGCAGGGCGCTGTTGCTGCCCGGGCGGCTGATGTCGCCGGCATACCAGACCCTGTCACCGGCCTTGAACAGGGTGACGTCGCTACCGACGGCGATCACCTCGCCCACGGCGTCCCAGCCCAGCACGCGAGGGCTGCTTTCGACCTTGTCCTTGGGGGCGCGTACCTTGGTGTCGACCGGATTGATGGAGGTGGCGTTGACCCGTACCAGCAGATCCCGCGGGCCCGGTGTCGGATCGGGCAGATCGCTCTCGATGAAGCAGTGGGGGTGGTTGCTTGGCAGATAGTGAGTCAGGGCGATGGCTTTCATGGCTTTTCCTTTCAAATAGCAGTGTTCGGGATTGCCACTCACTCTAGTCTGGATAATTATCAAGATTAAGATGGGTAATTAGTAAAGACTGTTTGAATATATGAACAATGTCGAACTGGAGTTGATGGGGCTGTTCGCCACCGTGGTGGAGCAGGGGAGCTTCACCGGGGCGGCCGAGGTGCTCGGCATGCCCAAGTCCTCGGTGAGCCAGAAGATCTCGCGCCTCGAATCCCGGCTCGGGGTGAGGTTGCTGCAACGCACCACCCGCAGGCTCAGCCTGACGCCCCAGGGGGAGGTCTATGTGACCCATTGTCAGGAGCTGCTGGCACTGGCGCGCAGCGCCAACCTGGCGATGGCGCGGTTGCGCGCGGCTCCTGGAGGGCGGGTGCGGATCACTGCTCCCGAAGCCACGGGAACCTTGCTGCTTGGCCGGATACTGGCCGAATTTCGCGCCCTCTACCCCGAGGTGGTGCTGGAGCTGACCCTTTGCGATGAACAGCTTGATCTGGTGGGGGAAGGTTACGATCTGGCGCTGCGGGCGGCGCCGCTGAAAGATTCCAGCCTCATCTGCCGGCGCATCGGCCAGGTGGCGCGCCATCTGGTGGCATCTCCCGGTTACCTGGCTGCCAACGGGACGCCGCTCCAGCTCTCAGAGCTGGCCGGACACGCCTGCCTGGTACATGGCTCCTTGCCGGTGTGGCCATTGCAGGAAGGGGGCTGGCGCCCTCGCGGGGCCTGCCAGAGCAATAGCCTGCTGGCGCTGCGGGAGCTGGCACTCCATGACGGGGGGATTGCCCTGCTGCCGGCCCATGTCTGCGGCGACGATCTGGCGGCGGGGCGACTGCTCAAGGTGCTGCCGGAGCTCCTGGTCCCGGTGAACCCCTTCTATCTCATCTACCCGAGCCGGGAACACCTGGCCCCTGCCCTTCGCAGCCTGATGGACTTCGTGGCCGAACGTCTTCCCTTCGCCTGATCACTGGTGCTGGCCAAGGGGAGCCTGAGCCGGTTCGAGACCGAGCGGGACCGACTGGCGTTCCGCCAGCATGCGGATCTGCCCTTCGATGAGGCCGGCATGGGGGCCGAGCACCAGCACCAGCTGATGTTCGTTGAGCACGACCCAGGAGAGGCAGCCCAGTCTGGCCAGGCAGGATTGATCCACCAGGGCCATGTCGCGAACCCGCAGGCTGAGGCGGGTCAGGCAGACGCTCATGGCCTGCAGGTTGTCCATGCCCCCCAGCATCTTGAGGTACTGGATAGCCAGCATCTGGGGATCGGTGGGGGCCACGGTCGCGAGCCGGGAGAGATCCTCGGCGATGGGCTTGCCCGGCAGACTGAGGGGAGCGTGTTCCAGCAGCCGGTAGAAGAGCAGGGCATAGACGACGAAGAAGAGGATGCCCAGGGGGATGAGCCAGAAGCTGTGCAGACCGGCGTGGTAGCTCAGCACCAGGTCCAGCAATCCGGCAGAAAAGTAGCTGCCCACCTGGATGTCGAGCCCGCTGCAGATGGCCAGCGACAGCCCGGTCAGCAGGGCATGGGCCAGAAATAGCCAGGGAGCGGTGAAGGCAAACAGGAACTCGATGGGCTCCGTGATGCCCACCAGTGCCGAGGTGAGCGCCAGGGTGAGCAGCAGCCCTCCCTGGGGCAGTTGCTGCATCCGCTGGCGATGGATCCAGATGGCAAAACAGGCACCGGGCAGGCCGAACATGATGACCGGATAGAGCCCGGCCACATAGCCTTCATGCAGTGGCTGGGCGGTCGAGAGGGCTTGCAGGTTGCTCTCCCCGAGCCCGATGAGGCTGCCCAGCACCTGGTGCAGACCGAGGGGGATCAGCAGCCGGTTCAGCACGCCGTAGCAGAAGGCGCCAAAGGGCGTGGTGAGCAGATCGGAGGCGAGCAGGGTGAGCCCCTGTTCCAGCAGCGGCCAGAGGATGGAGAGGGGGATCACCAGCAGCAGGCAGGCCAGCGCCGAGAGCAACATGCCCGGCAGATCTTCCTGCAGGGGGCGCAACCAGCCCGGTAGCCGCAGAGCGCGGGCCCGGGAGCAGACCATGGCGGTGACGAGCCCGGCCAGCAGGCCGCAGATCATGTCCGCATGCAGCCCGGGCACCAGGGTGCCCAGCGCCGAGCTCAGCAGCAGGAAGTTGACCGCACCGGCGAGCGCCTGAGCTCCTTGCCCCTGGCGACTCAACCCGAAGGCGATGGCCACCGCATAGATGAGCGGCATCTGGCTGAACAGGGCGCGACCGGCGAGGGAGAGCACGGCGAGATCCAGCACGTCCGGTTGGCCGAGCCGGTGGAGCAGGGCGGCCAGGGGCAGGATGGAGACGGGCAGCAACAGGGCATAGCCGAGGCGCTGCAGGGACTGGGTCAGGATCTTTCTGGCGTTCTGGACTGGCATGGGGGCACGGTATTTGTGACGTGGCGCACATTTTACCCGTGAGCCCCCATTTGGGAATAGGCGAGCCTTCCTTTATTGATCCTTTTCTTAATTTTGATCAAACAATCGACGGACACGCTGATCCGGGGCAGGAGTGAGCAGGCTGACCAGGACAAAGGCCGCCAGGCCAAGGGCCAGGCTCGGGACGATGGCGTGCAGGCCGGCCAGCTTGATCCCCCACTGGCTCAAGGTGCCGTAACAGAGGATGCCGCAGACCATGCTGGCCAGGGCTCCCGGGCCGTTGGCCCTGGACCAGTAGAGGCCGAGCACCAGGGGCCAGAGGAAGACCGCCTGCAGGCCGCCGAAGGCGAGCAGGTTGAGCCAGATGATCATCTCGGGGGGCTGGAGCGCCGCCAGCAGCACCAGGGTACCCAGGATCAGGGTGCAGAGCAGGGAGAGGCGCGGCACCCGGACCTCCAGCTTCTCCTGCCTGGGGTTGAGGTAATTGAGGTAGAGATCTTTCACCAGGGTGGCGGAGGCCTGGATCAGCTGGGAGTCGATGGTGGACATGATGGCCGCCATGGGGGCCGCCAGGAAGACCCCGGCCAGCCAGGGGGGGAGCACCTCCATCATCAGGGAGGGCATGATCTTGTCCGGGCTGTCCATGCCGGGCAGGATGGCGCGGCCCAGCGCCCCGGCCAGGTGCATGCCGAACATCAGCAGGGCGCAGACGATGGTGCCGATGAGGATGCCCCGGTGCAGCGCCTTGCTGTCCCGGTAGCCAAAGCAGCGCAGCGCCGAGTGGGGCAAGCCCACCACCCCGATGCAGACCAGCACCCAGAAGCTCAGCATGAAGGGTTGGGTCAGCATGTCGCCGGCCCCCTGGGGGCTCACCAGCTTGGGATCTATCTCCTTGAGCTGGTGGACAAGATTCGGCAACCCGTCACCGGCGATGAGGATGCCCGCCAGCAGGGCGCCAGTGCCGATGAGCATGACGATGCCCTGCAGGGCATCCGTCATCACCACGGCGCGAAAGCCGCCGATCACCGTGTAGAGCAGCACGCAACTGGCAAACAGGAAGAGCCCCTGCTGATAGCTGAGGCCGGTCGCCGTTTCCAGCAGGCGGGCGCCGCCGATGAACTGCACCACCATGGTGGCGATGAAGGCGAGGATGATGGTGACCGAGCCCAGCATGACCACCGCCCTGCTCTGGTAGCGGGCCCACAGCATGTCGTTGATGGTCACCGCGTTGACCCGGCGGGCGATGATGGCGAACTTCTTGCCAAGCACCCCCAGAGTGAGCCAGACGGTGGGCAGCTGGATCATCGCCAGCAATACCCAGCCGAGGCCGACCTTGTAGGCGGCTCCCGGCCCGCCGATGAAGGACGATGCAGAGGTATAAGTGGCCACCAGGGTCATGGCGAGCACCAGCCCCCCCATGCTGCGGTTGCCGATGAAGTACTCCTGCATGAAGTTGCCGCCGGTCCGGTGGCGACTGGCCCAGAAACCGACCCCCAGTACCAGCACAAGATAGATGCAGAGCGGCAGCATCAGTTCAAGATTCATGGGGTGGTACCTCGCTATCCAGGGGAATATCGACGAACAGGCGATCCACCATGAGGGCGCAGAGGCCGATGAACAGCAAGGGCATCAGGATGCAACTGAGCAGGAACCAGAGGGGCAGGTCCCACAGCTCGAGATCCTCGGGGATGAAATAAGCCGAGCCATACCAGGCGACAAAGTAGAGCAGGGTCAGCAGCAGGCAGAAGGCTGCTTCCCGACGGGCGAGTGCGAAACGGTTCACTGTGGCCTCCGACGAGTGAGCGGGGCGCAAGAATAACAAAAAAGGGCCATGTCGCCATGGCCCTTTTTTACGTTGGCGATCCGGGTGGATCGCGCAATTTCCCGATGAAAGGGGTCTTTGCAGACCCGACTTCTTGTGCAGGTAGTGGCCGCTCTGTGCTGCCACCGTGCTCAATGGGTCGGGTCTCAAGCCATTACAGACCCAACTTCTTGTGCAGGTGGTGGCTGCTCTGTGCTGCCACCGTGCTCAATGGGTCGGGCCTCAAGCCATTACAGACCCAACTTCTTGTGCAGGTAGTGGATGTTAGTGCCACCGTGCTGGAAGTTTTCGTCCTTCATGATCTCTTTTTGCAGGGCGATGTTGGTCTTGATCCCTTCCACCACCAGCTCGTCGAGGGAGTGACGCATGCGGGCGATGGCCACGTCACGGTTCTCCCCGTAGCAGATCAGCTTGCCGATCATGGAGTCGTAGTAGGGGGGGACCTTGTAACCCGCATAGATGTGGGATTCCCAGCGCACGCCCAGGCCGCCCGGCGCGTGGAAGCGCTGGATGAGACCGGGAGAGGGCAGGAAGGTGGCCGGATCTTCGGCATTGATCCGGCACTCGATGGCGTGGCCACGAATGCGGATGTCCTGCTGGGTGATCGACAGGGGCTGACCGGCGGCAATGCGCAGCTGCTCCTTGATGAGGTCGACGCCGGTGACCATCTCGGTGACCGGATGCTCCACCTGGATACGGGTGTTCATCTCGATGAAATAGAACTCGCCGTTCTCGTATAGGAACTCGAAGGTACCCGCACCGCGGTAGCCGATCTCGAGACAGGCGCGCACGCAGCGCTCACCGATGAACTTGCGCATCTCGTCGGTGATGCCGGGGGCCGGCGCCTCTTCCACGACCTTCTGGTGACGGCGCTGCATGGAGCAGTCCCGCTCACCCAGATAGAGGGCGGTACCCTGACCGTCAGCCAGCACCTGGATCTCGATGTGGCGCGGGTTCTCCAGGTACTTCTCCATGTAGACCATGTCGTTCTTGAAGAACTGGCCCGCTTCGGATTTGGTCAGCGCGATGGCGGAGGCCAGTTCGGCCTCGTTGCGCACCACGCGCATGCCGCGACCACCACCGCCACCGGCGGCCTTGATGATCACCGGATACCCGATCCGCTTGGCGATGGCAGCGTTGCGCTTGGCATCGTTGTCCACCGGGCCGTCGGAGCCGGGTACGCAGGGCACGCCCGCCTTCTTCATCGCCTCGATGGCGGAGACCTTGTCACCCATCAGGCGAATGGTCTCGGCGCGCGGGCCGATGAAGATGAAGCCGGATTTCTCGACCACTTCGGCGAAGTCGGCATTCTCGGAGAGGAAGCCGTAGCCCGGGTGGATGGCGACGGCACCGGTCACCTCGGCGGCGGCGATGATGGCCGGCACATTGAGGTAGGACTCACCGCTGGCAGGCTTGCCGATGCAGATGGTTTCGTCCGCCAGGAGCACATGCTTGAGCTCCCGATCGGCAGTGGAGTGAACGGCCACTGTCTTGATCCCGAGCTCTTTGCAGGCGCGCAGGATCCGCAGGGCAATTTCACCGCGGTTGGCGATGACTACTTTGTCCAACATGGGTGGCATTTTCCCTTATTCGATGATGAACAGCGGCTCGTCAAACTCGACGGCCTGACCATTTTCAACCAGGATCGCTTTGATCACGCCGGCCTTGTCAGACTCGATTTGGTTCATCATTTTCATGGCTTCGACGATGCACAGGGTGTCGCCGACATTGACGTGCTGACCGACTTCCACGAACGGCTTGGCTTCCGGGCTGGAGGAGCGGTAGAAGGAGCCCACCATGGGGGAGCGCATCAGATGACCGCTCGGGGCGGCATCGGCAGCAGGTGCAGCGGCTGCTGCCGGAGCAGCGGCAACCGGTGCGGCAACCTGAGCTGCGGCCTGGGGCATGATCATCTGCGGGGCAACGCTAACCTGGCCGGAGAAATTACGGCTGATGCGAACGGACTCTTCCCCTTCGGAGATTTCCAGCTCGGCGATGCCGGACTCTTCAACCAGTTCAATCAGCTTCTTGATTTTGCGGATATCCATTAGCATTCTCTTTCTTCTTTATCTGATCAGTGATTATCAAGCCGCGCGCAACTGATGCACGGCCGCGGTTAAAGCGAATTGGTAACCATCGGCACCCAACCCGCAGATCACCCCCTTGGCGACATCAGACAGATAGGAGTGATGACGGAAGGGCTCCCTGGCATGAACGTTTGACAGGTGAACCTCGATAAAGGGGATGGCCACACCCAGCAGGGCATCGCGCAGGGCAACGCTGGTATGGGTGAAGGCGGCGGGATTGATGATGATGAAATCCACCTGGCCCATGGCCTGATGGATGCGGCCGATCAGCTCGTGCTCGGCGTTGGATTGCAGATGTTCCAGGGTGACACCGAGTTCGCTGGCGCTGCGCGTCAGATCGGCGACGATCTCATCGAGCGTCTTGCTGCCGTAGATTCCCGGTTCCCGCTTGCCCAGCAGATTCAGATTGGGGCCGTTAAGCAGGAGGATTCGGTGATGTTGCGACATATTGAGTACATCCTCGATGATTATGCTGCTATCTATCAGCTATCTTTGGACTACCAAAAATCTAGCCAATTTTTGCACAAATCGGTGTGCCCTGACACACAGATTTCGCAATTATATTGATTTCGTGAAAATTAGCAGCATTTTACTGGTCTAATCTCTACATCTGGCTATTTATTGGCCTGGTTTGCCCGCAAGCCCTGCCTGCCACCGAACTCTGCTCTGTCCGGATCCCGAAGACAACAAAGCCGGCACGTGGCCGGCTCTGTTGACATGGGGAAGAGACTCACGCCGCTTCCGACTTCTCGCGGATCAGCTTGTCCACGACCCCCGGATCCGCCAGGGTGGAGATATCCCCCAGGCTGTCGGTTTCGCCGGTGGCGATCTTGCGCAAGATACGCCGCATGATCTTGCCGGAACGGGTCTTGGGCAGCCCCTCGGCCCAGTGAATCACGTCCGGGGTCGCGATGGCGCCAATCTCCTTGCGCACCCACTCCTTCACTTCCTTGTGCAGCTCGCGGCTCGGCTCTTCCCCGGCGATCAGGGTGACATAGGCGTAGATGCCCTGTCCCTTGATCTCGTGGGGAACGCCCACCACCGCCGCTTCGGCGATTTTCGGATGGGCCACCAGAGCGGACTCGATTTCGGCGGTACCCATGCGGTGGCCGGAGACGTTGAGTACATCATCCACCCGGCCGGTGATCCAGTAGTAGCCGTCCTCGTCGCGACGGGCACCGTCGCCGGTGAAGTAGCGACCCGGGAAGGTGGAGAAGTAGGTCTGCTCGAAGCGCTCGTGATCGCCGAACACGGTACGCATCTGGCCGGGCCAGGAGTCGGTGATCACCAGGTTGCCCTCGGTGGCGCCTTCCAGCGGCTCACCCAGGTTGTCCACCAGAGCAGGCTGTACTCCGAAGAAGGGACGAGTGGCCGAGCCGGGCTTGAGCGCGGTGACGCCGGGCAGCGGAGTGATGAGGATGCCGCCGGTCTCGGTCTGCCACCAGGTATCGACGATGGGGCAGCGCTCGTCGCCGATGGTGCGGTAGTACCACTCCCAGGCTTCCGGGTTGATGGGTTCACCCACCGACCCCATGATGCGCAGGCTGGTGCGGGAAGTGCCCTCGACAGCCTCCTTGCCCTTGGCCATCAGTGCGCGAATGGCGGTGGGGGCGGTATAGAGGATGGTGACCTGGTGTTTGTCCACCACCTGACTCATGCGGTTGGTGGCCGGGTAATTGGGCACCCCTTCGAACATGACGGTGGTGGCGCCGTTGGCCAGTGGCCCGTAGACCAGATAGGAGTGACCGGTGACCCAGCCCACGTCGGCGGTACACCAGTAGATGTCCTCTTCGTGGTAATCGAACACGTATTTGAAGGTGAGGGCGGCATAGACCAGATAGCCGCCCGTGGTGTGCAGCACACCCTTGGGTTTGCCGGTGGAGCCGGAGGTGTAGAGCACGAACAGGGGATCTTCGGCGCCCATGGCTTCGGGCGGACAATCCGGGCTGGCGGCGTTGACCGCATCATGCCACCAGATGTCTCTGTGCTCGTGCCAGGCCACGTTGCCACCGGTGCGCTTGAGGACGATCACCTTGCTGACCTTGGTATCCGGGTGGGTAAGGGCCTCATCCACGTTCTTCTTGAGGGGGATGGGGCGACCGCCTCGCAACCCCTCATCGGCGGTGATGACGACGGAGGCGCCGGAGTCGATGATGCGGCCCGAGAGCGCCTCCGGCGAGAAGCCGCCGAAGACGATGCTGTGCACGGCCCCGATGCGGGTACAGGCCAGCATGGCGATGGCCGCCTCCGGCACCATGGGCATATAAAGGCAGACCATGTGGCCACGCTTGACCCCCTGGGCTTTGAGCACGTTGGCAAACTTGCTCACTTCGGCGTGCAGTTCGCGATAGGTGATCTTGCGATCTTCAGCTGGGTTGTCCCCTTCCCAGATGATGGCGACCTTGTCGCCGCGCTCGCTCAGATGACGATCCAGGCAGTTGGCCGAGACGTTGAGCAGACCATCCTCATACCACTTGATGGAGACGTGGCCCGGATCGTAGGAGGTGTTCTTGACGCGGGTGTAGGGGGTCATCCAGTCAAGGATCTTGCCCTGCTCCCCCCAGAAGGCGTCCGGATCCTGCACCGACGCTTGATACATGGCTTCATAACCTTCCTTGTCCAGCAGGGCGCCGTTGCCGATGTGGGCCTTGACCGGGTAGACCTTGCTCTCGCTCATCTCTCACTCCTGTGAATACATTTTCTTAATGATTGAGTAACAACTTATACCTTTGGTTCCCGAGGGCAATTAGACTTTTGGATAGCGACGAAGTTAGCGGCCCGGAAGGCCATGATGAGGAAGGAGAAGGGAGCCATGGGCTCCCTTCTTTGCTTGCGTGGTGGCGCGGCCAAGGCTCAATGGCGGAGGGGGAGCAGGGAAGGCAGCTGGGGTTCTGGCAGGGGATGGCTGAACAGGTAGCCCTGTCCCTCCTCGCAACGCAGGGATTGCAGGAACTGGCGCTGGGGCTGGGTTTCTATCCCTTCCGCCGTGACGGCCATGCCGAGGGAGCTGGCCAGCTGGACTATGGTACGGCACAGCTCGCGGCTGTGCTTGTCGTCGGGCAACGCCTGGACGAAGGCCCTGTCTATCTTGATGCGATCGATGGGCAGGCTCCTGAGCAGGCTCAGGGAGGAGAAACCGGTGCCGAAGTCGTCGATGGCGATCTGCACCCCCAGCGCCTTGAGACGGGTGAAGAGCCGCAGACTGTGATCCACGCTCTGGATGATGCTCTCGGTCACCTCGATCTCCAGCCGTTCGGCAGGAAAACCGGTCTCGGCCAGAATGGCTGTCACCCGCTCCACGTAGTCGTGGGAACGCATCTCCCTGACCGACACATTGACCGAGAGCCGGGGCACGGCGAGCCCTTCGGCCAGCCACTGCTGCCCTTGCCGGCAGGCGGTGCGCATCACCCATTCGCCCAGTGGTTCGATGAGACCGCACTCCTCTGCCACCGGAATGAAACGGTCCGGGGATATCATGCCAAGGCTGGGATGCTGCCAGCGGATCAGGGCCTCCAGGCCGCTGAGATGACCATCCGCCAGATCCGTCATGGGTTGGTAGAGCAGGCGAAACTCTTGCTGCTCAATGGCCTTAAGCAGTCCCTGCTCCAGCAGCATCCGCTCCCTGGTCTGTGTCGTCATGTCGGGGGAGTGGAACAGATAGCCGTTGCGGCCACGGCGCTTGGCTTCATGCATGGCGTTGTCCGCCGCGCTGATAAGGCTGTCCGGGGTCTGGCCATGCTCCGGATAGAGGGAGACGCCGATGCTGGCGGAGAGCCTCACCCGCTCCTGGGCGATGTCGGCGGGATCGTGCAGCCTGCGTTGCAACCCCTCGATGAGACCCAGCAGATCCTGGGTGTCTCTGATGGCGGGCAGCAACACCAGAAATTCGTCTGCCCCCAGCCGGATGGCGATGTCTCCGGGGCGCAGGCAGTGGCGAATGCGGTCTGCCGACAGCTTGAGCAGCAGATCGCCGGCACTGTGCCCCAGGTTGTCGTTGATGAGCTTGAAGCCGTCGAGATCGATGAACAGCAGCGCCAGGACGTGGTGGTTCACCCTGGCCGTCTCTATCTCCAGAGTGAGGCGCTCTTGCAGCAGATGGCGATTGCCGAGATCGGTGAGAGGATCGTAATAGGAGAGGTGCTGCAAGCGGGCTTCGGCCTGATAGAGACGCAGTGCATGAAGGTGGGTCATCTCCTGCAGGCCGGGTGACACGGGCGCGTCGAGGTGGGTGCTTGTCTGTACGGACTCCCTCATCACGAGGAAGATGCCGCTGAAGGTGCCCTCCTCATCCAGCACGGAGCTGACGCTCACTTGCCAGCGTGCGGGGGAGGCCGCGCGGGAGAGACCGACCATCTCCACCTCAAATGTGCATCGGGGGGGACCTTGCCGCAGTTGCTGAAACAGCGGGAGCAGCTGGGGAGTCTGGGCAGGGACAATGTCGAACAGCGTCTTGCCCGGGTGCTCTGCCCGCGCGAGGCCGGTCAGTTCGGCAAAGTGTCCGTTGACGTCGCGGCACCTGAATTCGTGATCGAAGACCCCAATCCCGACGGGCGCCTGGGCGAACAGCTGTTGCAACTCGTAGGGAGAGAGCGGGCCTGACAAATGCCGTGTCGGAACCGATTCGGGCAGCACTTTTTCCATGGGGGCTCCTGAATTGATTGCTTTGTCATTTGGACGACTGTGTCAGTATGGCAGGAAGTGTCAGGAGAGAAAGAAAGTGTGAGAAGGGTGTGAAATCAACGAGATGTCAGCCTTTCTGGCGGCCAAACGCCTGGATCCCGCGAACAAATACCAGCCAGCCCACCAGATGAAACGGCAACGCCATGGCGTAGAGCACCAGCCAGTGGCTCTCGGTGCCGCTGCTGTTGATGAAATCTGCCCAGGCGGCGAGCAGGGCCAGCATGCCCGCTATCTGGAAGCGGCGACGCAGCACCACTTCCACCCCGAGATTGGCGAGGTAGAGGGTCAGCAGGATGCCGGCAAAGCCGGTGAGCTGGGCGGTGCCGTAGAGCGCGCGGTCCGGGTTGAACAGCAGCGTCACGAGGGGAGTGAGACCCTGATCCAGCGGGATCAGGGTCAGCAGCCAGCATGCGATAAGAAGCAGGGCTGTCTTCATGCCGGGCTCAGTCGGCGGACGGTGCCGGTTTGACCAAGGAGAGGTAGTTGGCGTCCATCTTGAGGAAGACTCCCAGCAGGCGGGCACTGGCACCGTAGAAGCCAAACGTGTCGGCGGCCCGGCAGGCCTGCTCGAAGCGTTCGAACCAGCCCAGCAGGTGACCGTGCAGCAGGGACTCCTGCTCGCCAAGCCACGCCTCGCGCTGGTCGGCGGTGGTCGACTCGGCGGCGCGGATGATGAGGCTGCCCATCAGATCCAGCTCGATGGCCAGATGATCGGCAGGCTCATTGTACTTGTCGCTGACATTGATGCCGAGGCGATCGAGGCGTGCCTGCATCTCGGTCATGGGGGCCTGCATCAGCTGCTTGCCTTCGCCCCGGTAGAGGGATTCGTAGGGCAGGGCACCCTGCCCGGGAGCGCTCAGGAACAGGCTGGCGAAGTCGGCGGCCAGCGCCGTCTGGCGCTCGGGGCGCACCAGCAGGCGGGCGATGGCGTCGTTGAGCTCGGCCACGGCTTCGCGCATGGGGTCGAGAGTAGAGAGGCTCTTCAAGAAGCTGCGCACGTCATAGGTGTCGTATTCAGCGATCTGTGCATCACTGAGTTCGGCAGCAAACAGGGTGGAGAACCACCAGTAAAGCTCGGCCCGGCGTTCGCTGGTCGCCATGAATTCCTGCATTTTTCCTCCGTGGATGACAATCGGGAGCCTTGATGGCCCCCGATTCTAACGACTTTAAAAATAAAGGAAACTCATGGGGCCCTTTGGCCGGATAGCGCTAGGTGAGAGGGGCGCTATTGCGGGATCGCCGTGGGCGACGAGGAGGCCGACCTACTCCTCGACGCGATAGAGCACCTGCTTGCAACGGGGGCAGATGTGCTGGCGGCGGTAATCCATCTGGTGCACCAGGCCGACCTCCCGCTGCTGATGGTGACCGCAATGGATGCAGAAGATGAGATCCCCGTCGGCGGCGCCGGGATGGGCCGCCAGGTACTGCTCCCGGGTGGGAAGTGTCTCCCAGTTGGCGGTGCAGGCACCCTTGCGGCTGGCGGTGTAGTAGACCCAGTAGAAGAGAGCGAAGACCGCGACAATCACGAACAGCATCAGATGATCCATCATGGCGTTTCCCCTTGTGTTCCGGGATGGCAGGGAGCGACACCCGCTCGTGCAGATGTCCCATGGCCTAAAGATGTTATCTGTTAGTAAATGCTATATCCATGATCTGGCTCTGGTTTCTATCGCCTTGCCCGGGAAGCGGGGACGATCGCTGGAGCCGGATTGCTGGTGTGGGGAGGTCGGGGGGATGAGCGAAGCCAGGGGGCGGGATTCGAAATTTGCGACGTATTTTACATTTTATAAACAATTTTTTGGGTGGTTGGACTGTCTCTTTGATCCAGCTCACGTTACAATGCGCGGGCCCACTTCACCTATCGCGCAAACGATTTTCAGGAGATAAACGGATGTTGAAACGTGACATGACCATCGCCGGCTATGATCCAGAGCTGTGGCAGGCCATCACAGACGAGACCCGTCGTCAGGAAGAGCACATCGAGCTGATTGCGTCCGAGAACTACACCAGCCCCCGCGTCATGGAAGCCCAGGGCTCCCAGTTGACCAACAAGTACGCCGAAGGCTACCCGGCCAAGCGTTACTACGGCGGTTGCGAGTATGTGGATGTGGTTGAAACCCTGGCCATCGAGCGCGCCAAAGAGCTGTTCGGTGCCACCTACGCCAACGTGCAGCCGCACTCCGGCTCCCAGGCCAACAGCGCCGTCTACATGGCCCTGCTGCAACCGGGCGACACCGTGCTCGGCATGAACCTGGCCCACGGCGGTCACTTGACCCACGGCTCCCCCGTCAACTTCTCCGGCAAGCTGTACAACATCATCCCCTACGGCATCGACGAGTCCGGCAAGATCGACTACGACGAGATGGAGCGCCTGGCCGTTGAGCACAAGCCGAAGATGATGATCGGCGGCTTCTCCGCCTACTCCGGCATCGTCGACTGGGCCCGCATGCGCGAAATCGCCGACAAGATCGGTGCTTACCTGTTCGTGGACATGGCCCACGTGGCCGGTCTGATTGCCGCCGGCGTCTACCCGAACCCGGTGCCCCACGCTCACGTGGTCACCTCCACCACCCACAAGACCCTGGCCGGTCCGCGCGGTGGTCTGATCCTCTCCGCCGCCGACGACGAAGATCTGTACAAGAAGCTGAACTCCGCCGTCTTCCCGGGTGGTCAGGGTGGCCCGCTGATGCACGTCATCGCCGGCAAGGCCGTGGCCTTCAAGGAGGCGCTGGAGCCCGAGTTCAAGACCTACCAGGCCCAGGTCGTGAAGAACGCCAAGGCCATGGCGGCGACCTTTATCGAGCGCGGCTACAAGATCGTCTCCGGTGGTACCGACAACCATCTGATGCTGGTTGACCTGATCGGTCGCGAGCTGACCGGCAAAGATGCCGATGCAGCCCTCGGCAAGGCCAACATCACCGTCAACAAGAACTCCGTACCGAACGACCCGCGTTCCCCGTTCGTGACCTCCGGCGTGCGTATCGGCACCCCGGCCATCACCCGCCGCGGCTTCAAGGAAGCCGAGTCCATCCAGTTGGCCAACTGGATCTGCGACGTGCTGGACAGCCACGACAACGAAGAAGTGCTGGCGACCGTGCGCGAGAAGGTGCTGGACATCTGCCGCCGCTTCCCGGTCTACGCATAATCAGCCTGACCTTCAGGTTGAAGACCAATGCCACCCTCGGGTGGCATTGTTTTTTGCAGCGCCTGGCAAGATGAGACAGAGGTGACCATGTGCGATGACATGGAAGAGGACGTGCTGGAGGCGTCACTGCGGCAGACGGTTCGCGCCCAGTACCACTTTCGCACCAGCGAACAGGGGCTGCTGGCCTGGGATGTGCGCCGCTTGATCCGGCTGAGCCGCAACCTGCCGGTGCAGGCGGTGGCACTCGGCGAGATTGCCGAGCTTGACCGCGACCACTGGTACGGCCATGGCGACGCCACGCCCACGGTGCGCAGCGTGGTGGCGCATTGCCAGCTCATGATGGCGGCGGATCTCGCCTATCCCATCCTGCTCGACAGCGCCGGTCGGGTGATGGATGGCATGCACCGGGTGGGCAAGGCGCTGATGCTGGGTCACAGCCATGTGGCTGCTCGCCGGTTCGCGGCGGATCCTGCCCCCGATTACCAGGATTGCGACCCCGAGGCGTTGCCCTATGACGACTGAGTCCTGCCCGAAGGTCTGGCTGGTTGTCCCTTGTTTTCATGGGCTTTTACCGGTTCTGGATGGCCGTGTTACACTGGCCGGCCTAGCGCAAGCCCCCGGGGCCCGCGCCCATTTTCATCCACGCCGGAGGTCAGATGCATTGCCCTTTCTGTAGTGCCGTTGATACCAAGGTGATCGATTCCCGTCTGGTGGCCGAGGGCCATCAGGTGCGCCGCCGTCGCGAATGCCTGCTCTGTCACGAGCGTTTTACCACCTTCGAAATGGCCGAACTGGTCATGCCCCGCGTCATCAAGTCCAACGGCTCCCGCGAGCCCTTCAACGAAGACAAACTGCGGGCCGGCATTCTGCGGGCGCTGGAGAAGCGGCCGGTGAGCATGGAGGCCATCGAGAAGGCGGTCAACCACATCAAGTCCCGCCTGCGGGCCACCGGCGAGCGGGAGGTGGCCTCCCAATTGGTGGGCAATCTGGTGATGGATGAGCTCAAGAGCCTGGACAAGGTGGCCTACATCCGCTTTGCCTCCGTCTACCGCAGCTTTGAAGACATTCGCGAATTCGGGGAAGAGATCGCCAAGCTGGAGAAGTAACGCCGGCCTGCGGCTCCCTATGTGAATAAGAGAGGGCCTGCCGTTGCGGCAGCGCCAGTTGTTACACCAGTGAGACATCTAGATAGCGCATCGTTGCACTGGTGAAAAAGTATGAGGGCGTGCGGCCGCATCCTGCGATGTGTGTGCCCGTCGCC
Source organism: Aeromonas sp. 25-248 (assembly GCF_053005425.1). Taxonomy (NCBI): domain Bacteria; kingdom Pseudomonadati; phylum Pseudomonadota; class Gammaproteobacteria; order Aeromonadales; family Aeromonadaceae; genus Aeromonas; species Aeromonas sp. 25-248. Next base: position 97,370 of record NZ_JBRKTB010000005.1, read on the forward strand.
ATGGCGTCAGATGCCATGGCCGATCTGCCCGAGAAGGCGTGCGGCAAGCGCGTACACCCTATTTTCTTGTCCCATCGGATGGCCGTGCCACCGGGGACAGGTTGCTGGACACAGGAGCCCGGATGTTTAGTCAAGACGATTACCAATGGATGAGCCGGGCCCTCGAACTGGCCCGGCGCGGCCGTTACACCACGGCCCCCAACCCCTGCGTCGGCGCCGTGCTGGTGAAGGCCGGCGTGGTGGTGGGGGAGGGCTGGCACAAGCGGGCCGGTGAGCCCCATGCCGAGGTCTATGCTCTGCACGCGGCAGGGGAAGAGGCCCGCGGTGCCACCGCCTATGTGACCCTGGAGCCCTGCTCCCATCATGGTCGCACGCCCCCCTGCGCCGATGCGCTCATCAAGGCCGGGGTGACCCGGGTGGTGGCTGCCATGGTGGATCCCAATCCCCAGGTGGGCGGGCGTGGCCTGCGGATGCTCTCCGAGGCGGGGATCAAGACCGATTTCGGCCTGCTGGCCGCAGAAGCCGAGGCCCTCAATCCCGGTTTCTTCAAGCGGATGCGCACCGCGTTTCCGCTGGTGACGGTCAAGCTGGGGGCGAGCCTGGATGGTCGCACCGCCATGGCGAGTGGCGAGAGCCAGTGGATCACCTCTCCGGAGGCGCGCCGGGACGTGCAGCGGCTGCGGGCACGTCACGATGCGGTCCTCTCCAGCGCCGAGACCGTGCTGGCAGATGGCGCCTCCCTCACCGTGCGCTGGGACGAGCTGCCCCCCTCGGTCAAGGCGGTCTATCCCAAAGAGACCCTGCGCCAGCCACTGCGGGTCATCGTGGATTCGCAAAACCGGCTCACCCCGGATCTGCCCCTGTTCCAGAGCGAGAGCCCGGTACTGCTGGCCCGCCACAAGGCATCCGGTGAGTGGCCCGCCTGGGTGCAGCAGCTGGAGGTGCCGCTGCTGGATGGCAAGCTGGATCTGGTCAGCCTCTTCATGCTGCTGGCCAAACAGAACGTCAACTCGGTACTGGTGGAGGCGGGGCCGCGGCTGTGCGGCGCCCTGCTGGAGAAGGGGCTGGTGGACGAGCTGGTGCTCTATCAGGCGCCCAAACTGATGGGGGATGAGGGGCGCGGCCTGTTCCATCTGCCGGGGCTGACCCGGCTGTTCCAGGCCCCCAAACTCAACCTCAAGGATGTGCGCATGCTTGGCCAGGATATTCGCATCACTGCGAAAATAGCCTGATTTTTCAATGTTCACGGGAGCATCCGTCGCCCCCGTCATCAGCAAGGTGATCTGCATGTTTACCGGAATTATCGAAGCGGTGGGAACCCTGGCCGAGCTGCGTCGCCAGGGGGAGGACATGGCCCTCACCGTGCACGCGCCTACCCTGGACTTCAGTGACGTCAAGCTGGGCGACTCCATCGCCACCAACGGCGTCTGCCTCACCGTGGTGGCGCTCGGGGATCACAGCTATACCGCCGACGTCTCCCTGGAGACCCTCTCCCGCACCGGTTTTTCTGCCGCCAAGGTGGGGGATCCGGTCAACCTAGAAAAGGCGTTGATGCCCACTTCCCGCCTCGGCGGCCACCTGGTCTCCGGCCACGTGGACGGCATCGGCGAGGTGAAGAGCAAATCGTCCAGCGGCCGCGCCATCGAATACTGGATCAAGGCGCCGGGGGAGCTCTCCCGCTACATCGCCGAGAAGGGGTCGATTGCGGTGGATGGCATCAGCCTCACCGTCAATGCGGTTCAGGGGGATCTGTTCCGGCTGACCATAGTGCCCCACACCGCCCAGGAGACCACCATCGCCCGCTGGAAACCCGGCTACCGGGTCAACCTCGAGGTGGACCAGATAGCCCGCTATCTGGAGCGGCTGATGACGGGCAAGCGCGAGCAGAGCAGTGCCTCTACCCTGACCCTGGAAAAGCTGGCCCAGTCCGGATTCTTGTGAGCCGTTTTGACGGGAAAACGCGGTTCTGTGATCCCGCGCGGATTGAAACGGGGCCGCGTGCCCCCATCTAGAGCACAATACGCAGTATCAAGTCGAGCCGACTGGCTCAATCCCCAAGCATGTTGATGGAGTAGCCCATGGCGCTGAGCACGACCCAGGAAATCATTGCCGATATCAAGGCTGGCAAGATGGTGATCCTGATGGATGACGAAGACAGGGAGAACGAAGGGGACCTGATCATGGCCGCCTCCTGTGTCCGCCCGGAAGACATCAACTTCATGGCGCGCTACGGTCGTGGCCTCATCTGCCTGACCCTGACCCGGGATCGCTGCAAGCAGCTGGCGCTGCCGCTGATGGTCGATCGCAACAATGCCCAGTTCTCCACCGCCTTCACCGTCTCCATCGAGGCGGCGGAAGGGGTGACCACCGGCATCTCCGCCGCCGACCGCGCCGTCACCGTGCAGGCCGCGGTGGCGCCCCATGCCAAGGCCGCCGATCTGGTGCAGCCCGGCCACATCTTCCCGCTGATGGCGCAGGATGGCGGTGTGCTGACCCGCGCCGGCCACACGGAAGCGGGCTGTGATCTGGCCCGGCTGGCCGGCTTCGAGCCAGCCTCCGTCATCGTCGAGATCCTCAACGAAGACGGCACCATGGCCCGGCGCCCGGATCTCGAGATTTTTGCCGAGCAGCACGGCATCAAGCTCGGCACCATTGCCGACCTTATCGAATACCGCAACCAGCACGAGACCACGGTAGAGAAGGTGGCCGAGTGCAAGTTGCCCACCGAATACGGCGAGTTCGACCTCGTCACCTTCCGCGACACCATCGACAACCAGGTGCACTTCGCCCTGAAGAAAGGGGACGTGAAGGCCGACCAGCCGACCCTGGTACGGGTGCACCTGCACGACGTGCTGAGCGATCTGCTGCTCACCGACCGCCACAGCGCCCGCAGCTGGCCGCTGCCCAAATCCATGGCCCGCATCGCCGACGAGGGCGGGGTGCTGGTGATCCTGGGGGCGGAAGCCCATGGCGCCGAGCTGCTGGCCAGGGTCAAGGGTTTTGAAGCCGCCGACAAGGGGCTGGCACCGGAAGGGGCCAAGTGGCAGGGCACCTCGCGCCGGGTCGGCGTCGGCTCCCAGATCCTCAAGGCGCTGGGGGTCGGCAAGATGCGCCTGTTGAGCTCCCCCAAGAAGTACCATGCCCTCGGTGGCTTTGGTCTGGAAGTGGTGGAGTACGTCGGCGAGTAAGCGCTGCGTACGGTTGAATTCATCACCATGGCCGCCCGTTGCGGCCATGGTTTTTTGTCGCGGCTCTGTTGTGCTAGAATGCGTGCACTTTTGAGCCCGGCCCCTAATTGATTGCACAGAGACAGGATTTCCAATGAAGATTATCGAAGGAAATATCGCCGCTCCCGAGGCGCGTGTTGCTATTGTCGTTGCCCGTTTCAACAGCTTCATCAATGACAGCCTGGTGAACGGCGCGCTGGACGTGCTGAAGCGTCAAGGTCAGGTCCAGGAGAGCAATCTGACCCTGGTGCGCGTACCGGGGGCCGTCGAAATTCCCCTGGCGGCCAAGAAGCTGGCCAAGAGCGGTCAATACGACGCCATCGTCGCACTCGGCACCGTCATCCGCGGCGGTACCTACCACTTCGAACTGGTAGCGAGCGAGAACGGCAAGGGTCTGGCCCAGGTAATGATGGAATACGACATTCCCGTTGCCTTCGGCGTGCTGACCACCGAAAACATTGAACAAGCCATCGAACGCGCCGGTACCAAGGCGGGTAACAAGGGTGCAGAGGCTGCACTGAGCGCGCTCGAAATGATCAACGTCCTGAAACAACTGGACGTGTAACGAGGAGAAATGCATTGAAACCGTCCGAGCGCCGTAAGGCCCGCCATTGCGCCACCCAGGCCATCTACCAGTGGCAGATGACCCAGGCCAACGTGGGCGACATCGAAGAGCAGTTCAAGATCGATCAGGACACCAAGGGTGTGGACCTGAACTATTTCCGCGATCTGCTGTTCGGGGTTGCGGTCCACTGCAACGAGCTGGACAAGGTGTTCGCGCCTTTCCTCTCCCGTCCGCTGGAAGAAGTGGACATGGTGGACAAGGCGATCCTGCGTCTGGCGACCTACGAGCTGACCCGTCGTGAAGATGTGCCGCCGCGCGTGGTGATCAACGAAGCGATCGAGCTGGCCAAAGCCTTCGCCGCCGATGACAGCCACAAGTTTGTCAACGGCGTCCTGGACAAGGTGATCAAGACGCTGCCCAAGCGCTGATCCTGCTGTCCGTCAGCAATTAAGAGAGGAGCCAGCTTATTGCTGGCTTTTTACTGTATGGGTGAATTTGAGCTGATTGAGAAGTACTTCAAGGTCCCCCACGCCCGCAAGGACGTGGTGATGGGCCCTGGAGATGACTGTGCCCTGCTGACCCTGCCCCCCGACGCCCAGTTGGCGGTGAGCACGGACACCCTGGTGAGCGGCGTGCACTTCTTCCCCGACATGGATCCGGTGGATCTCGGCTACAAGGCGTTGGCGGTCAATCTCTCCGATCTGGCCGCCATGGGTGCCGAGCCGCGCTGGGTCTCCCTGGCCCTGACCCTGCCCGCCATCAACGAGCGCTGGGTCGCCGGTTTCGCCGAAGGGTTCCTCGAGCTCGCCGAGTACTACAACGTGGCGCTGGTGGGGGGAGACATGACCCGCGGGCCCCTCTCCATCACCGTCTCGGTGAAAGGATCGGTCCCGGCAGGTCGCGCCCTGATGCGCAGCGGCGCCAAGGCCGGTGACGGGGTCTACGTGACCGGTACCCTGGGAGATGCCGCCCTGGCGCTCTCCCACCTGCTGGGCAAGCGCACCCTCAACGAGAACCAGCTGGCGGCCGTGTTGCCGCGCCTCGACCATCCCCATCCCCGCATCCTGGCCGGTCAGGCCCTGCGCGGGCTGGCCAGCAGCGCCCTGGATCTCTCCGACGGCCTGGCGTCCGATCTCGGCCACATCCTCAAGGCGTCCGGCGTGCGGGCCCAGATCGATCTCAACCTGCTGCCCCTCTCCCCCGTGTTGCAGGATGCGGTGCCGGCCATGGATGCCTGGCAGCTGGCCCTGGCCGGGGGCGACGACTACGAGCTCTGCTTCACCGTCCCCCAGGAGCATCACGGCGCCCTGGACACGGCGCTGGCCAATTGTGGCGTGAAGTTCACCCGCATCGGTCGCATCCTGGCCGGGGAGCCTGGCATCGACTACCTGCAGGACGAACAACCCGTCGAACTGCACCTCAAGGGCTGGGATCACTTCGCATGATGTCTTTCAAGATAAAGCCCGAGCTGACGCGGCTGAGCCTTAAAAACCCGCTCCACTTCCTGGCGGTGGGGTTTGGCTCCGGCCTCTCCCCCAAGGCGCCGGGCACCATGGGGACCCTGGCAGCCATCCCGCTCTATCTCTTGGTGAGCGGGCTGCCGACCTCCTGGTTCATCGCCCTGCTGGTGGTGGGTTTCGTGGCGGGCATCCGCATCTGCCAGAGCGCCACCGACGCCATCGGGATGCCGGATCACGGGGCTATCGTCTGGGACGAGGTCATCGGATTCGGGGTCACCATGATTGCGGCCCCGGCCGGCTGGGAGTGGGTGCTGGCGGGCTTCGTGCTGTTTCGCCTGTTCGACGTGCTCAAGCCCTGGCCCATCTCCTGGTTCGATCGCCGCATTCACGGCGGGCTTGGCATCATGCTGGACGATCTCATCGCCGGCCTGTTCGCCCTGGCCTGCATGCAACTGCTTGCCCACTGGTGAGGGGAGGCGGCTCCCGAACGCCCTCTCGCTGTTTTTTCACTGCTCTCCTCTTGCAAAGAGGCCGGATGTACCGCACACGCAGGCCCTGAGGGGCCTGCGTTTTTTTGTATGCAATCCCTCCCGGCTTGCCGTGCCGGCGGGTCTGTGGCCCAGGTTGATCCTTCTGCATTGTCCCTATTTAGCTCTGCCTATTTTTCCTTACTCAAGATATGCTGCCGTCAAAAAATCATTTCACATAAATATTCACTACTCATTCGAAGCTGGTCAGCATAATGCTGATAGTGAATAAGATGGTTTGTTGCTATTTTGTTGAAACATAATTGGTTGATGGTCTCGCATTGCCAGCGTAATCTCTGGTAATGTGACTTTTATCGACATTTTAACCCCAGGGTGTCGGCATTCTCTGGGCAAAGTATTGCGAAATTGTATAACTGGATCATTTACACCCGCGGGCAAACCGACTAACTTACTCGCGGGTTATTCCAAAAAAATGCAAAAAACCCGCCCGGATCGCTGGTTTGGCTGCCTCATGGATTGAGCGTTAATTACACAACAACGGCTCTCGAGCAGTACCAAGGCACAACCAGCATCTGCGGCTGATTTACGGACGAATTATTTGGGACGGATGTCCCCCGCAGAGGTAACCATGTCCTTGCTTGAAGTCAAAAACTTGCGGATCGAGTACCCCTCCCGCTACGGGGTGCTTGCCGCGGTCAAGGATCTCTCTTTTTCTGTTGAAAAGGGCGAGATCGTCGGCGTCGTCGGTGAGTCCGGCGCTGGCAAATCCACCATCGGCAACGCCGTCATCGATCTGTTGAGCCCGCCCGGTCGCATCGCCCGTGGTGACATCTACCTCAACGGCGAGCTCATCTCCGGGAAGAGCCAGAACGAGATGCGGGCCATTCGCGGCTCGCGCATCGGTTTCATCTTCCAGGATCCCATGACCTCCCTCAATCCGCTGTTCACCGTGGAGCAGCAGCTGGTGGAGACCATCCTCGCCAACACCGACCTGTCCCGCGAGGCGGCCTTTGCCAAGGCCCTCGAGCTGATGGGGGCGGTGGGGATCCCGAACCCGGATGTGCGCATCAAGCAGTATCCTCACCAGTTCTCCGGTGGCATGCGCCAGCGGGTGGTGATCGCCATCGCCCTCTCCGGGGATCCCGAGCTCATCATCGCCGATGAGCCGACCACGGCGCTGGACGTCTCCATCCAGGATCAGATCCTCCAGCTCATCCGCAACCTGTGCAAAGAGCGCCAGGTAGGCTGCATGCTGGTGACCCATGACATGGGGGTGGTCTCCAACGTCACCGACAAGGTGGCGGTGATGTACCGCGGCGATCTGGTGGAGTTCGGCACCACGGAACAGGTGCTGGGCCGCCCCAATCACCCCTATACCCGCAGCCTCATCTCGGCGGTGCCCCGCTCGGATGTGAAGCTGGTGCGCTTCCCCCTGGTCTCCTATATCGAGGATGCCGGTGCGGCGGATACCAGCATCGATCTCAAGACCCACTGGCTCGGCCAGAGTCAGGACGAGCGCACCTATGAAGGCGCGCTGCTGCGGGTGGAGAACGTGGATCTGAAGTTCGTCACCAAGGATTCCATCTTCCCGAGCCGCCGCCAGTACGTGCGCGCCTGCAACAACATCAGCTTCGAAATCTTCGAGGGTGAGACCTTCGGTCTGGTGGGGGAGTCGGGCTCCGGCAAATCCACCATCGCCCGTGCCATCACCGGGCTCTATCCGCCTGATACCGGCAAGATTGTCTTCGAGGGGATCGATCTCACCGCCCTGAAAGGGGAGCACGAGCGTCGCCCCCTGCGCCGCCAGATGCAGATGGTGTTCCAGAATCCGTACTCTTCGATGAACCCGCGCATGAAGGTGCGTGACATCATCGCCGAGCCGATCCGCTTCCACCGCCTCGCCGAGAGCGAGCGGCAGATAGAGCAGATCGTCGGGGACCTGCTGGATCACGTGGGCCTGGGCCGCGGTGCCGGGGTCAAGTATCCCCACGAGTTCTCCGGTGGTCAGCGCCAGCGCATCTCCATTGCCCGCGCCCTGGCGACCCGCCCGCGCTTCCTCATCTGCGACGAGCCGACCTCGGCGCTGGATGTCTCGGTGCAGGCCCAGATCCTCAACCTGCTCAAAGACTTGCAACAGGAGCTTGGGCTCACCATGCTGTTCATCAGTCACGATCTGCCGGTCATCCGCCAGATGTGCGACCGCATCGGTGTGATGCAGCACGGTCACCTGGTGGAAGTGGCCGAGACCGAGAAACTGTTCACCAATGCCGAGCATGAGTACAGCCGCAAGCTGATCTCCCTCATGCCGGAATTCAAGGGAATGTCCCGCGAGGGGCTGGAAATCGCAAGCTAGGAAAGCACCGGTTCGCCGGTTTGTCTGTCAATAAAAAGCCAAAAGCATGGAGAAAGACATGAAGAAAGGATTATCCAAGATCGCCATGGCGCTGTTCGCCGCTGGTCTCGCGTTCAACGTTTCTGCTGCCGACATCAAGGTCGCCGTCGCGTCCGACGCCACCTCGCTGGACCCGCAGGAGCAGCTCTCCGGTCAGACCCTGGAGATGTCTCACCTGGTGTTCGACCCCCTGATGCGTTACACCCAGGATCTGCAGTTCGAGCCGCGTCTGGCCGAGAAGTATGAGCGCATCGACGACAAGACCGTCCGTTTCCACCTGCGCAAGGGTGTGAAGTTCCACTCCGGCAACGACTTCACCGCCGATGACGTGGTATGGACCGTCAACCGTCTGAAGGCCTCCCCGGACTTCAAGGCGATCTTCGACCCCATCGCCGAAGCCAAGAAGGTGGATGATTTCACCGTGGATCTCGTCACCGCCAAGCCGTTCCCGCTGGTGCTGCAGACCGTCACCTACATCTTCCCGATGGACTCCAAGTTCTATAGCGGCAAGACCGAGGCGGGCAAGGACAAGGCCGAGATCGTGAAGAACGGTGACTCCTTCGCCTCCACCAATGTCTCCGGTACCGGTCCGTTCAGCGTCAAGTTCCGCGAGCAGGGCGTGAAGCTGGAATACGTGCGCAACGCCAACTACTGGGACAAGGCCTCCAAGGGCAACGTCGAAAACCTGACCGTGGTACCGATCAAGGAAGACGCCACCCGTGTTGCAGCCCTGCTGGGCGGCGACGTGGACATGATCTACCCGGTTGCCCCGAACGATCTGGAGCGCGTGAAGAACGGCAAGGATTCCCAGCTGGTCACCCTGTCCGGTACCCGTGCCATCATCATCGAGCTGAACCAGAACACCAACCCGGCGCTGAAAGACAAGCGCGTGCGTCAGGCGATCAACTACGCCATCAACCAGGTGGGCATCGTCGACAAGATCAACAAGGGCTTCGGTACCCCGGCCGGCCAGCTGAGCCCGAAAGGCTATGCAGGCTACAACGAGGCGCTCAAGCCCCAGTATGATCTGGCCAAGGCCAAGGAGCTGATGAAGGAAGCCGGTTACGAGAAGGGCTTCAAGATGAGCTTCATCTCCCCGGCTGCCCGCTACGTCAACGACGTCAAGATTGCCCAGGCCGTCTCCGCCATGCTGTCCAAGATCAACATCAAGGTGGATCTGAAGACCATGCCGGTGGCCCAGTACTGGCCGGAGTTTGACAAGTGCGCCGCTGACATGCAGCTGATCGGCTGGCACTCCGACACCGAAGACAGTGCGAACTTCTTCGAGTTCCTGACCTTCACCAAGGATGCCAAGACCGGTATGGGTCAGTACAACTGCGGCGGTTATGCCAACGCGGAAGCTGACAAGATGGTGATGGAAGCCAACACCGAGACCGATCCTGCCAAGCGTGCCGCTATCCTGCAGAAGGTGGAAGCCATGCTGATCGACGACGCCGCCTATGTGCCGCTGCACTGGGAAGACCTGGCCTATGGCGCCAAGAAGAACGTCGACATCAAGCCGGTGGTCAACGTGATGAACTTCCCTTACCTGGGTGACCTGGTGGTCAACAAGTAAGCGAAGCGCTTAAGGAAGGACCCGGCGGGGCACCCATGGTTGCCCCGCCATTAACAGAAGCCTGTGCCAAGACACAGGCCACGTAGAAGGACAAGCATGTTTACATTCCTGCTGAAACGGTTCTATCAGGCCGTGATAGTGATGTTCGTCATCAGCCTGGTCGCCTTCTCCATCCAGGACAACCTGGGGGATCCGCTGCGCGAGCTGGTGGGACAATCCGTCTCCGAGTCCGTGCGCCAGGAGCTGCGCGACAAGATGGGACTCAATGATCCCTTCCTCGTGAAATACAGCCGCTTCTTGAAGAACGCGGTACACGGGGATCTGGGCACTTCCTATTTCTTCAAGCGACCAGCCCTCGAGGTTATCCTCGACAAGCTGGTGGCTACCCTTGAGCTGGTGTTTGCCGCCGCGCTCATCATCGTCGTGGTCTCCATTCCGCTGGGGGTTTATTCGGCGATAAGACCGCGCAGCATCCTCACCAAGGTCATCATGGCGGTGAGCAGCATCGGCATCTCGATCCCGGTCTTCCTGACCGCCATCATGCTGATGTACCTCTTCTCCATCCAGCTGGGCTGGCTGCCGGCCTATGGCCGTGGCGAGACCTACAACCTGCTGGGCTGGGAGTCGGGCTTCTTCACCTGGGACGGTATCCTGCACCTGGTGCTGCCAGCTGTCTCCCTCTCCTCCATCATGCTGCCGCTGTTCATCCGGCTGGTGCGCTCGGAGATGCTGGAGCAGCTCTCCTCCGAGTACGTCAAGTTTGCCCGTGCCAAGGGGCTGGACAACAACAAGGTCTACTACCAGCATGCCCTGAAGAACACCATGCTGCCGGTCATCACGGTGGGCGGTGTGCAGATCGGGACCATGGTGGCCTACACCATCCTGACCGAAAGCGTGTTCCAGTGGCCGGGGACCGGCTTCCTCTTCCTTGAGGCGATCCACCGGGTCGATACGCCGCTGATCACCGCCTACGTCATCTTCGTCGGCCTCATTTTCGTGGTGACCAATACCCTGGTCGACCTGCTCTACGGGTTGATCAACCCGACCGTCAACCTGACCGCCAAGGGGTAACAGATGACTAATGCTGTAACTGCAAGCCCAAGCCGTTGGGCACGCTTCAAAAATTCCGACATCGTCTACTACTTCCTGCGGGACAAGGTAGCCATGTTCAGCTTTGCGGTGTTCGTGGTCTTCGTGCTGGCGGCTCTGCTGGCACCCTGGATCGCACCGCACAACGTCTATGACCAGACCAGCTTCGATCTGATGGATGCGGAGCTGCCCCCCTCCTGGCTGGAAGGGGGCGAGGCCCGCTTCTGGCTCGGGACCGACAACCAGGGACGCGACATCTGGAGCACCATCCTCTATGGCGCCCGCATCTCGCTGACCATTGGTCTGTTCGCGGTGGGGCTGCAGCTGGTGCTCGGTATCGTCATCGGTCTGATGGCCGGGTACTTCGGTGGTCGCATCGACAACCTGCTGATGCGCTTTGCCGATGTGCAGCTGTCGTTCTCCACCATGATGGTGGCCATCATCATCTCCGCCATCTTCCAGGCGACCTTTGGCTCTGAGTTCTACTCGAAGTTCGCCATCCTGATGCTGGTGGTGATCATCGGTATCGCCGAGTGGCCCCAGTATGCCCGGACGGTGCGCGCCTCCGTGCTGGCGGAGAAGAAGAAGGAGTATGTGGAAGCGGCTCAGGTGATGGGGTTCCGCGCCCCGCGCATCATGTTCCGCCACATTCTGCCGAACTGCCTGTCACCCATCCTGGTCATCTCCACCGTGCAGGTGGCGAACGCCATCATGAGCGAGGCGGCCCTCTCCTTCCTGGGTCTGGGGATGCCGGTTGATCAACCGTCCCTGGGGTCGCTCATCAGCGTGGGCTTCAACTACATCTTCTCCGGATCCTGGTGGATCACCGCCTTCCCGGGCCTCTGCCTGGTGGTGCTGGTGCTGGTGATCAACCTGCTGGGTGACTGGCTGCGGGATGTATTCAACCCGAAGATCTACAAGGGCTGATAAACCTCTCCACGAACTGGCTGCGAGGCCGTGATCAAGGTTCATGTGCTGCTCGCTTATGTGGAATCAAGGAGTGCTCATGTATGTCTCGGTTCCTGAGCGGCTTGTAACCTTGTTGACGGCCTTCTCGCGACAGTGTGTGAACAGGGTTGGTCCGGCACAGTGAATAACAAAAAAGGGCGCCATAAGGCGCCCTTTTTATTGCTTGCGATAACCCTTGTCAGGCCTGCAGCCAGCTCTCGATACGGGTCTGAATGCCCACGCTGTCCAGCCCCAGCAGGGCGTAGATCTCATCCTGGGTGCCCTGCTCGATGAAGCGGTCCGGCAGGCCGAGGTTGAGCACGGGTTTGCACTGCTTGCTGCCCATCAGCAGCTCGTTCACCGCAGAGCCTGCACCGCCCATGACGGCGTTGTCCTCGAGGGTGACGAACTGATCGTGGGAGGCGGCCAGGGAGAGCACCAGCGCCTCGTCCATGGGTTTGACGAAGCGCATGTCCACCAGGGTGGCATCCAGCGCCTCGGCGGCCGTTCTGGCCTGTTGCAGCAGGGTGCCGAACGCCAGGATGGCGGTCCCCTTGCCCTCGCGAACGACACGTCCCTTGCCGAGGGGCAGGGCCTGCATCTCGCTCTCGGCCTGGATACCGGTGCCGCTGCCACGGGGGTAGCGCACCGCCGCTGGCCCGTTGCACAGATAGCCGGTGTAGAGCATCTGGCGGCACTCGTTCTCGTCGGACGGGGTCATCACCACCATGTTGGGCACGGTGCGCAGGAAGCTGATGTCGAACGCCCCCTGATGGGTCGGGCCGTCGGCCCCCACCAGACCGGCCCGGTCGATGGCGAACAGCACCGGCAGGTTCTGCAGCGCCACATCGTGGATCAGCTGGTCATAGGCCCGCTGCAGGAAGCTCGAATAGATGGCGACCACGGGTTTCTGGTCGGCGATGGCGAGACCGGCGGCGAAGGTGACCGCATGTTGCTCGGCGATGGCCACATCGAAGTAGCGATCCGGATATTGTTGGCTGAATTTCACCAGACCGGAGCCTTCGCGCATGGCGGGGGTGATACCGACCACGCGCTCGTCCTTGGCGGCGATATCGCACAGCCACTGACCGAAGATGGCGGAGAAGGTGGGTTTGCCACCGGCGCTCTTGGGCAGGGCACAGTCATCCGGGTTGAATTTGGGGACGGCGTGATAGCCAATGGGATCTTTTTCCGCTGGCTCGTAGCCCTTGCCCTTCTTGGTCTTGACGTGCAGCAGCTGGGGACCCTTGAGATTGCGCATGTTGCGCAGGGTTTCGACCAGGGCATGGATGTCGTGACCGTCGATGGGGCCGATGTAGTTGAAGCCGAACTCCTCGAACAAGGTACCCGGTACCACCATGCCCTTGAGGTGCTCCTCGGCCCGCTTGGCGAGCTCCTTGACCGGCGGCAGCCCCGCCAGCACCTTCTTGCCCCCCTCGCGAATGGTGGTGTAGAGCTTGCCGGACATCAGCCTGGCAAGGTGATTGTTCAGGGCCCCCACGTTCTCGGAGATGGACATCTCGTTGTCGTTGAGCACCACCAGCATGTCCTTGTGGACGTCGCCGGCGTGATTGAGGGCCTCGAAGGCCATGCCGGCGGTGATGGCGCCATCACCGATGACCGCGACCACCTTGCGGCCAAGCCCTTCGCTCTCGGCCGCCACCGCCATGCCGAGCGCCGCTCCGATGGAGGTGCTGGAGTGGCCCACGCTGAGCACGTCGTACTCGCTCTCTTCCCGCCAGGGGAAGGGGTGCAGGCCATCTTTCTGGCGAATGGTGTGAATGCGCTCCCGTCGTCCGGTCAGGATCTTGTGGGGATAGGCCTGGTGGCCCACGTCCCACACCAGCCGATCGAAGGGGGTGTTGTAGACATAGTGCAGGGCGACCGTCAGCTCGACGGTGCCAAGGCCGGAGGCGAAGTGGCCGCTGGAGCGGCTCACCGAGCGCAGCAGATACTCGCGCAGCTCGTTGCACACCACGGGCAGCCGCTCGAAGGGGAGGGATCGCAAATCGACCGGCGTGTCCGCGAGGGCCAGGTTGGGGAAATCGCTAATATCAACGCTCATATTGTTACTGTTATCCAGCGTTTAGTGGGTTCGCTCGATGATGTAATCGGCAAACGCTTCCAGAATGTCGGTATTGTAGGGCAAGGATTGCAGGGCTGTTAAGGCCTTGTCATGCAGTTCGCGAGCCAGCTCACGGGCATTGTCGAGTCCGAGCAGGGCCGGATAGGTACTCTTTTCCAGCGCCAGATCCGAGCCTTGCGGCTTGCCCAGGGTGGCGGTATCGCCCGTGATGTCGAGGATGTCGTCCTGCACCTGGAAGGCGAGTCCGATGGCGGCGGCATAGGTTTGCAGGGCGGTGAGGGTGGCGGGTTCCACGTCAGCCTTGCACAGGGCGCCGAGGGTCACGGCGCACTCGATGAGGGCCCCGGTCTTGTGGCGGTGCACCTGCTCCAGCTCGGCGAGGCTGATCCGGCGCCCTTCGGCGTCCAGATCCAGTGCCTGACCGCCGCACATGCCGAGATAGCCGGACGCGCGGGCCAGGGCACTCAGCATCCGCACCCGGTTGGCCATCAATGTATCGGGCATGGGGTGGTCGGCCAGAATGGAAAACGCCAGGGTCTGCAGGGCATCGCCCGCCAGGATGGCTGTGCCTTCATCGAAGGCCTTGTGTACGGTGGGCTGGCCACGACGCAGGTCGTCGTCGTCCATGGCGGGCAAGTCGTCGTGCAGGAGGGAGTATGCGTGAATGCACTCCACGGCGGCGGCGGGGCCATCCAGCAGTTCGCTCTTGACGCCCAGCATCTCGCCAACGGCATAGACCAGGAAGGGGCGCACCCGTTTTCCACCGAGCAGCAGGCCGTATTTCATCGCGTCCCGCAAACGTGGCGCCATGGCGGGCAGGGCGTCAAGCTGTGCCGAGAGGCAATCGTCGATGCGGCGCCGATGCAGGCGGGAGAAATCGTCCAGGGTCACTCACTCCTCTCCTTGTTCTGCTCGAAAGGGGACCGCTTGCTCGCTGCCATCGGCCTGGGTCAGGAGGATCTGGATCTTCTGTTCGGCCTGTTCCAGCTTCTGCTGGCCGGCACGCACCAGATGGATGCCCTGTTCGAATTGTTTGAGTGCCTCCTCGAGGGGGAGCGAGCCCTGTTCGAGTTGATGCACTATGGTTTCCAGCTCTTCCAGGGTGGCATCAAAACTCAGACGGTCGATTTTTTTACTGGCCATGTCCATCCTCGGGTTTGAAAAAAACGGCTCATCTTAACATCGACCGGCCACAGGGGGGAGGCAGAAAAACGCGGCGTCCTCAAACTATCCTGACCCTGGCCGATAAGAATGGGCATGCAACCACGCATTGCCGATCGGCGATTGCGGTGTACCGGGCTTGCTGCCGGGGACGCAATAGCAGAAAATTCAACGCAATATAATGAGACGGCACGTTCGGCGACAGGAGTAGGGATGTGGATTTAGGGAGTCTGATAGGCTTGGTGCTGGGGTTCGGGGTCGTGGTGTACGGCATGTTGCTGGGCGGCCCCATGAGCATGTATGTGGACATGCCATCGGTCTACATCACCATACTGGGGTCCGTGTTCATCTGCATGATGAAATTCAACCTCGGCCAGTTTCTGATGGCCTTCAAGGTCGCGGGCAAGGCCTTCATGTACAAGGGGGACAAGCTCGACGATCTCATCACCAAGGCGGTGGAACTGGCGGATGCGGCCCGCAAGGGGGGCTTTCTGGCCCTGGAGGCGGCGGAGATCCCCAATACCTTCATGAAGAAGGGCATCGACATGCTGGTGGACGGCCATGATGCCGACGTGGTGCGTGCGGTGATGGAGAAGGACATCGAACTGACGTCCGAGCGTCACGCCACAGCCATCAAGGTGTTCCGCTCCCTGGGGGATCTCGGTCCGGCCATGGGCATGATCGGTACCCTGGTGGGGTTGGTGGCCATGCTGGCCAACATGAGCGACCCCAAATCCATCGGTCCGGCCATGGCGGTGGCCTTGCTGACGACCCTGTATGGCGCCATCGAGGCCAACATGATTGCCATCCCCATCGCGGACAAGCTGGAACTGCGCAGTGGCGAGGAACAGTTGAGCCGCACCCTGATCCTCGACGCCATCATGGGGATCCAGGATGGACAGAACCCGAGGGTGATCCAGGCCATGTTGCAGAACTACCTGAATCAGTCCAAACGCAACAACGGGACCGAATAGGAGCGCACAGATGGCAAAGTGCAAGTGCCCGCCTCCCGGATTGCCCGGTTACATGGGAACCTTCGCGGATCTCATGTCTCTGCTGATGTGCTTCTTCGTGCTCTTGCTCTCCTTTGCCGAGATGGATGTGCAGAAGTTCAAGCAGATCGCCGGTTCCATGGAGAAGGCGTTCGGGGTGCAGAACATCCTGGAGGTCAAGGATATCCCCAAGGGAACCTCCGTCATCGCCCAGGAGTTTCGTCCTGGTCGCCCCGAGCCGACGCCTATTGACACCATCATGCAGCAGACCATCGACATGACCCAGACCGAGCTGGATTTCCAGCCTGGGGATGCGGACAAGGCGGGCGGACATGACAAGACCGAAGGCCAGCAGAGCGGTGGCGATACCGCCCAGGAGGCCCAGAAGGCGCAGGAACAGTCCAACACCCTGGCCAAGGCACTGGCGGAGCAGATGCAGGCCCAGATCCAGGATGGGGCCATCGAGATAGAGGCGCTGGGTCAGCAGATCATCATTCGCATTCGCGAGAAAGCGGCGTTCCCGGCGGGATCCGCCTTCCTGCAACCCCAGTTCTGGCCGGTGATCCGCAAGGTGGCTGCGCTGCTCAAGGATGTGCCGGGGGAGATCACCGTCTCCGGCCACACCGACAATGTGGCCACCGAGGACGAGTTGTTCCAGTCCAACTGGGAGCTTTCATCCCAGCGGGCGGTAGCGGTTGCCCACCAGATGATCAAGGTGCCCGGTTTTGACGGCAATCGTCTGGTGGTGCAAGGGATGGCGGATTCCCAGCCGCTGGTGCCCAACAACAGCCCGGAGAATCGGCGCATGAACCGACGTGTCGAGATTGCCATCATGCAGGGCAAACCGACGGTGTCGGCTCCGCTTGGCGTCTCGGAATCCAAGTAACGCTGGCCCAAAGCGGGATCCCGCTCGCAGGGGCTGACATGGATTTTGTGGCGGCTTCATATTAAGATGCCCCATCCGAACCGACAGCTGCGGCTCTCTTTTGATTGCCGCAGCTTCTCTTTATAAAGCAACCCAGGTTTCGACTATGAATCATACTCCGATGACTGTTCGCGGCGCTGAAAAGCTGCGTCAAGAGCTCGATTATCTCAAGACCGAGCTGCGTCCCCAGATTATCGAAGCGATTGCTGATGCCCGTGAACATGGCGATCTGAAAGAAAATGCCGAATACCATGCCGCCCGCGAGCAGCAGGGTTTCTGTGAAGGCCGCATTCAGGAAATCGAAGGCAAGCTCTCCAATGCCCAGATTATCGATGTCACCAAGATTGCCAACAATGGCCGCGTCATCTTCGGCGCAACCGTGACCCTGCTCAAAAGTGAAACGGAAGAGGAAGTGGTCTACCGCATCGTGGGAGACGACGAGGCGGACATCAAGCAGAACATGATCTCCGTGAACTCCCCCATTGCCCGCGCCCTGATCGGCAAGGAAGTGGATGACGTTGCCATCGTCAAGACGCCGGGTGGCGATGTGGAGTACGAGATCCTGGAAGTTGTCTATCTCTGATTGAACGTCGGGGAAAGAGACAGGGGAGCCGGGCTCCCCTGTTGTCTTTAGTCACCCTGATAGGCCTGGACGAAGGCGTCCTGGTGGCGCTGGAAGAGCCAGTCCCGCAATTGTTCCTGATCCTCCTTGCCCAGTCGGAACTGGACGGCCCAGTCATGGCGATGTGGATTGGCATCCACGTGCCTGATGAGGGTGCCGGTCATGGCCAGGGGAGGGAGATCCTCGATGCGAAGGTATCCGCCAAGTGGATCTCCCTTGGCAGAGGAGTCCGGCAAGCCGGCCACGATAAGACCGCCAAGGGAGAGGCTGTATACCTCGTACTCCGCGTCTTCGGTGCAGAGCACGGCCTTTTCGTCGAGTCGCCAGGCGCGCAGATGGGGCGAACCCAGCTCGGTAATGGTCGGCGCGGCGATGCGCAGCTCGGTGTGGCCCTCCTCTGCCTGGGTGCAGTGGAGCGGGAAACGCAATTGGTAGCCGGCGATGCGGGCTTCGAGTGTCAGAGGCTTGGCTCGCTGCAACAGGCTTTGGAGAGGAAGGGGCAGGGTGCCGCGCAGGTATTGGCTGGTGGCAATGTCTTCATCGTTTCCCAGGTCCCGCAGCATGGCCAGTTCTTCATCGGTGAGGAGCTGATGCTTGTCCATAGTGGGTGTCCGCGACTATTCATCGCAGGTTAAGGGCCTGACCACTATTTTGGCAAGCGACTTGGGAAGAAGGGAAATGAAGGAAAGAGCGAATGCTCTTTCCTGTTACTTGCGCGGCAACTGGATCTTGGGCTCTTTGGCCTGACGGTAGATGGTCAGTACATGGCCCATGCTCTGTACCTTGATGGCGCCGGTCTCGCGAACGATGGCATCCATCACCAGCTGTTTCATCTCACGATCTTCAGACGCAACCTTAACCTTGATCAGCTCGTGGTGGTTCAGGGCCAGATCGATCTCGGCCAGCACCCCTTCGGTCAGACCGTGTTGTCCCAGCAGGACGACCGGCTTCAGACTGTGGGCCAAGCCCTTGAGATACTGTTTCTGTTTATTGTTGAGAATCATGGCAATTTCTTCATAAGTCAGGGTTGAAAGGGGCGTATTCTACCCCCACTTAGCCCTTAATACTAATAACCCTTGTGGTTTTTTAAAGTCGACAATCATGACCCAGAAAAAACGTTCCCCCAGTTCAACCCGCTGGTTAAAAGAACATTTCGACGACCAATACGTCAAGAAAGCCCAGAAGTTGGGACTGCGCTCTCGCGCCGTTTTCAAGATCGATGAGATCCAGGGCAAAGACCGGCTGCTGAAGCCGGGGATGACGGTAGTGGACCTGGGGGCTGCTCCCGGTGGCTGGTCCCAATTTGCCATCGACCAGGTTGGTGACAAGGGGCGCGTCATTGCGTGCGATATTTTGCCGATGGATTCCATTGCCGGTGTCGATTTCCTGCAAGGGGACTTTCGGGAGGAAACTGTACTCGGCGCCTTGCTGGAGCGAGTCGGCCCCGACAAGGTGGATGTCGTCATGTCGGACATGGCACCCAACATGAGCGGCACCCAGCAGGTGGATCAGGCCCGTGCCATGTACCTGGTGGAACTGGCGCTGGACATGTGCAATCAGGTCCTGAGCAGTAATGGCAGTTTTGTAGTCAAGGTGTTCCAGGGGGAGGGGTTTGATGCCTATCTCAATGAAATACGTAGACTTTTCTCTGTCGTCAAGATTCGAAAACCAGACTCGTCCCGTGCCCGTTCACGAGAAGTCTACATTGTGGCTACCGGTTTTAAACTGTAGTACCCTAACCCTCATCGTTAACTGTCAGTCTGCGAGGTCATTGATTTGAGTGACATGGCGAAAAACCTAATCCTGTGGCTGGTCATCGCCGTCGTGCTGATGTCGGTGTTCAATAGCTTCAGCCCCAGCGATACCACCAGTCGCCAGCTGGACTATTCCAGCTTCGTGAAAGAAGTGACCCAGGAGCAGATCCGTGAAGTGCGGATGGATGGCAAGGTCATCAATGGCGTCAAGCGCACCGGTGAACGTTTCACCACCATCATTCCTGCGCCGGATCCCCAACTGCTCAACGACATGCTCAACCATAACGTCAAGGTGATGGGTGAGAAGCCGGAAGAACCGTCCCTGATCACGTCCATCTTCATCTCCTGGTTCCCGATGCTGTTGTTGATCGGTGTCTGGGTCTTCTTCATGCGTCAGATGCAGGGCGGTGGCGGTAAGGGTGCCATGTCGTTCGGCAAGAGCAAGGCTCGCCTGATGAGCGAAGATCAGATCAAGACTACCTTCGCCGACGTAGCCGGTTGTGACGAGGCAAAGGAAGAGGTCAAAGAGCTGGTCGACTATCTGCGTGACCCGACCAAATTCCAGAAGCTGGGTGGCAAGATCCCGACCGGCGTCCTGTTGGTAGGTCCTCCCGGTACTGGTAAGACCCTGCTGGCCAAAGCCATTGCAGGCGAGGCCAAGGTGCCGTTCTTTACCATCTCGGGTTCCGATTTCGTGGAAATGTTCGTGGGTGTCGGTGCCTCCCGGGTGCGTGACATGTTCGAACAGGCCAAGAAATCCTCCCCCTGCATCATCTTCATCGATGAGATCGATGCGGTCGGTCGCCAGCGTGGCGCCGGTCTGGGTGGTGGTCACGATGAACGTGAGCAGACCCTGAACCAGATGCTGGTTGAAATGGATGGTTTCGAAGGCAATGAAGGCATCATCGTCATTGCCGCCACCAACCGTCCCGACGTACTGGATCCTGCGCTGCTGCGTCCGGGTCGTTTCGACCGCCAGGTCGTGGTCGGCTTGCCGGATGTTCGCGGTCGTGAGCAGATCCTGAAAGTGCATATGCGCAAGGTGCCGCTGGCGGATGACGTTAATCCGGCGCTGATTGCCCGTGGTACCCCTGGTTTCTCCGGTGCCGATCTGGCCAACCTGGTGAACGAGGCTGCCCTCTTCTCTGCTCGCGAGAGCCGCCGAGTGGTCTCCATGCTGGAGTTCGAAAAGGCGAAGGACAAGATCATGATGGGGGCAGAACGTCGCTCCATGGTGATGAAAGAGTCCGAGAAGGAGATGACGGCCTATCACGAAGCGGGTCACGCCATCATTGGTCGCGTGGTGCCGGATCATGATCCTGTCTACAAGGTCTCCATCATTCCGCGCGGCCGTGCGCTGGGTGTGACCATGTACCTGCCGGAGCAGGACCGCTGGAGCCACTCCAAGCAGCATCTGGAGTCCATGATCTCCAGCCTGTATGGCGGTCGTCTGGCGGAAGAGCTGATCTACGGTGCCGAGAAGGTATCGACCGGTGCATCCAACGACATCGAACGTGCCACCGACATCGCCCGCAAGATGGTCACCCAGTGGGGCATGTCCGAGCGTCTCGGCCCCATGCTTTACGCAGAAGAGGACGGTGAAGTCTTCCTCGGCCGCAGCATGGCCAAGGCCAAGCACATGTCTGACGATACCGCCCGCATCATCGATGCAGAGGTCAAGCAGGTCATCGATCGCAACTACGATCGTGCCAAGCAGATCCTGCTGGACAACATGGATGTGCTGCACACCATGAAAGATGCATTGATGAAGTACGAGACCATCGATGCCAAGCAGATCGATGATCTGATGGCGCGTCGCGAGGTCCGTGCTCCCAGCAACTGGCATGATGAGCACGGTGACACCCCGCAAGGTGGTGCCAGCGTGAACAACGGGCCGGAGGCCAAGGCGCCGGCTGAAGAGGGCAGTGCACCTCTGAGTGACATCGACAAGGCGAACGATGTCCCGGCCAAATAAGTTGTCATGATACAAACCCCGGGCTTGCCCGGGGTTTTTCTTTGCACGAAGAGTTTGCCGCTCTTGTTGGAGGTAGTTGAAGCAATGCAGTTAATCAGCAAGGGACGTACCCTTTCTCTCGACCGTCCCCATGTCATGGGCATTCTCAATGTGACGCCGGACTCCTTTTCAGATGGTGGCCGCTTCAAGCAGATCGATCTGGCGTTGGGTCATGCCCGCGACATGGTGGCCGATGGGGCCACCCTTATCGATATAGGTGGCGAGTCGACCCGCCCGGGCGCCCCCGACGTGAGCGAGCAGGAGGAGCTGGACAGGGTCATCCCCGTGGTGGAGCGCATGGTCTCCGAGCTGGATGTGATGATCTCCCTCGATACCTCCAAGGCGATTGTCATGCGGGAGGGTTGTGCTGCTGGTGGTCACCTCATCAATGATGTCCGCGCCCTGCAAGAGCCGGGAGCGCTGGGCGCGGCGGCCGAGGCTGGCGTACCGGTATGCCTCATGCACATGCAGGGGCAGCCCCGTACCATGCAGGTGGAGCCGCACTATGACGATCTGGTGGGGGAGGTGAGAGCCTTCTTTGACGAGCGGATTGCCGCTTGTCTGGGGGCCGGTATCCCGCGTGAGCATCTGGTACTGGATCCAGGCTATGGCTTTGGCAAGACGCTGGTGCACAACTATCAGCTGCTGGCACAGCAGGCGTCACTGCTCGATTACCAACTTCCGCTCTTGGTGGGCATGTCACGAAAGTCTATGATAGGCAACCTGCTTGACCGCCCGGTAGCCGAGCGGTTGGCTGGTAGTCTGGCCTGTGCCCTGATCGGGTTGCAACATGGCGCCAGGATCATCCGGGTGCACGACGTGCGGGCCACCATGGATGTCTTGCGTACAGGCTGGATGACCATGACGGGACAAGATTTCATATCCAAATAGAAAAACGAGAAACAGACAATGACCAGAAAGTACTTCGGCACCGACGGCGTGCGCGGCAAGGTGGGTGAATACCCGATCACCCCGGATTTCGTCATGAAACTGGGCTGGGCCGCCGGCAAGGTGCTCTCCAAGAAAGGGACCAAGAAGGTGCTGATCGGCAAGGATACCCGTATCTCCGGTTACATGCTGGAGTCGGCACTGGAGGCGGGGCTCTCCGCCGCCGGTCTCAAAGCCATATTGATGGGACCCATGCCCACCCCGGCGGTTGCCTACCTGACTCGCACCTTCCGTGCCGAAGCCGGTATCGTCATCAGTGCATCCCACAACCCCTATTACGACAACGGCATCAAGTTCTTCTCCGCCGACGGCACCAAGCTGCCCGATGATGTCGAGCTGGCCATCGAAGCCGAGCTCGACAACGAACTCAAGTGCGTGGAGTCCGCGGAGCTTGGCAAGGCGCTGCGCATCGATGATGCGGCTGGTCGCTACATCGAATTCTGCAAGAGCACCTTCCCCTCCAATCTGAGCCTGGAAGGGCTGAAAATGGTGGTGGATTGCGGTCATGGTGCCACCTACCACATCGCCCCTTCCGTCTTCCGCGAACTGGGTGCCGAAGTCATCGCCATCGGCTGCAGCCCGGATGGGCTCAACATCAATGACGGCGTCGGTTCCACCGCACCGGAGGCGCTGGCCGCCAAGGTCCAGGAATGCAAAGCCGATCTCGGCGTCGCCTTCGACGGTGACGGCGACCGTCTGGTGATGGTGGACAGCACAGGTTACATCATCGACGGAGATGAGATCCTCTACATCATCGCCCGGGATGCCCTGCGCCATGGCCGTCTCAAGGGCGGTGTGGTGGGCACCCTGATGGCCAACATGGGGCTGGAGCTGGCGCTTCAGACCCTGGGCATCCCCTTTGCCCGTGCCAAGGTAGGTGACCGCTACGTGCTTGAAATGATGAACGAGAAGGGCTGGCGCATCGGGGGCGAAAACTCCGGTCACATCATCTGCCTGGATCAGACCACCACGGGGGATGGTATCGTCGCCGCCCTGCAGGTGCTGACGGCCATGCGCAGTGCCGAGATGCCGCTGGCCAAATTGCGTTCGGGCATGAGCAAGTTCCCGCAAGTGCTGGTCAATGTGCGCTTCGCCGAAGGCAAGGATCCGCTGACCTCCAGTGCCGTTCAGCAGGAAGTGGCGGCAGTGGAGCTGGAACTGGCCGGCCGTGGCCGGGTGCTGTTGCGCAAATCTGGCACCGAGCCCCTGATCCGGGTCATGGTCGAAGGTGAACACGAACAGCAGGTGCGCGATATGGCAGAGCGCATCGCCAAACAGGTCGAGTCGGCGTTTTAATGAACAACCAAGGCGACTTTTTAGTCGCCTTGGTTGTATCTTGTTCAAACGATTCGAAAATTTGAAAATAGCACTTGTCAGCTGAGCATCCTCTGGATATTATCAGCCCCGCTTTCGCAAGGGAGTTGCCGATGGGACATCGCAAGCCGTTTGTAGCAGCCAACTGGAAGTTACACGGTAGTAGGTCGCAGTTAGAGCAGTTTACGAGTCAGTGCACAGAACGCATTGATGAAGACGTAGATGTGGTCTTGTGTCCATCCCATGTGCATCTCGGTTTCACCGCCGAACTGCTCGGTGAGCAGGTAAGAGTGAAGCTGGGGGCTCAGAACGTGAGCCAGCACAGACAGGGCGCTTATACGGGTGAAATCTCGTGTGAGATGCTGGTCGAGGCAGGTTGCCGATATGTACTTGTTGGCCACTCCGAGCGCAGGCGTCTCTTTGGTGAGACCAGTTTTATCGTCGCAGAGAAGTTTGCGGCAGTCAGAGCAGCAGGTCTGATACCCATACTTTGTCTGGGTGAGTCAGGAGCAGCGAGGCAGGCAAGAAGAACCTTCGAGGTGATTGCCGAGGAACTGGACATCGTCATAGAGAAAAATGGCGCGATGGCTTTCGATAATGCTATCATCGCCTACGAGCCAATCTGGGCTGTAGGTACAGGTAAATGCGCCACACCCGAGCAGGCACAAGAGGTTCATTCCTTTATTCGCGGTCGCTTGGCGGAGGATACTCCGGTAATAGGTGAGAAAGTCAGAATCATCTATGGTGGGAGCGTGACACCGGCCAATGCACAAGATTTGTTTGCGCAGTCCGATATTGATGGCGGTCTGATAGGCAGGGCAAGTCTTGATGGCGAGGCGTTTTTAGGAATAGTTGAAGCGGCAAAGGGTGCAAGTTAAATGTACGAGATTCTTTTGGTCGTTTATCTGCTGGTATCGCTGGCTCTGATTGGTCTGGTGATGATTCAGCAAGGTAAAGGGGCTGATATGGGCGCCTCCTTCGGCGCAGGGGCATCGAATACTGTATTCGGCTCCGGTGGTTCAGGCAGCTTCCTGACCCGCACAACAGCGATTTTGGCTACTCTGTTTTTCTTGATTAGTCTGGTTCTGGGTTCCATGTCCAGCAACAAGGTCAAGCAGGGTAGTGAATGGGAAAATCTGCAACAGACTCAACAAGTTGAGCAGAGCAAAGCGCCAGTGAAGAAAGATACTGACGTTCCCGAATAAGAGTTTTGCCGTGGTGGTGGAATTGGTAGACACGCTATCTTGAGGGGGTAGTGCTCTAGGGTGTGCGGGTTCGAGTCCCGCCCACGGCACCAATTAAGCAGTGAACCCGGGTAACCGGGATGTTATAGCCGCTGAGTCTTGTCTCACGAGAGTGAAGTGGCTATAATCTCGCACGATTTCGGACGCGGGGTGGAGCAGCATGGTAGCTCGTCGGGCTCATAACCCGAAGGTCGTCGGTTCAAATCCGGCCCCCGCAACCAAATTTCACGCATTTCCTACGCTCAGGAAGGCGGTCGCTGCGAGGCGACAATCAGGGTAAAGCGCCAAGCCCCGATTTGACATCGGGGCTTTTTGTTATGTGCAATTTACTCTGAATCTATTTCTATCTGGGCTATATGCCCTTTTTTCGTTTTTCGGAGGGTGACTTTGGCTACGTTGGAACAACGTTTGACCGATCTGCTCGAGGCTCCGGTCGTTGCCTTGGGTTTTGAACTGTGGGGTATCGAGTTTATCCGTGCGGGTAAGCACTCGACCTTGCGCGTTTTCATCGACTCGGAGCAAGGCGTGACGGTGGAAGACTGTGCCGAGGTGAGCCGCCAGGTCGGCGCCATCATGGATGTCGAAGATCCCATCACCGAGGAGTACTACCTTGAGGTGTCTTCCCCGGGTTTGGATCGTCCACTGTTCAAGGTCGCCCAGTTCGAAAAATACGTTGGCCAGGAGGCGGCGGTAACGCTTCGGATGGCAACAAACAACCGCCGCAAGTTCAAAGGCGTAATCAAAGCCGTGCAGGGGGACATGATCACTCTGACGGTAGATGGTAAGGACGAGGTGTTGGCTTTCACCAATATCCAAAAAGCGAACATAGTGCCGAACTTTGGTTAACGAGGCTATCGGATATGAATAAAGAGATTTTGCTGGTCGTTGACGCTGTGTCCAACGAGAAGGCTGTCCCCCGCGAGAAGATTTTCCAGGCTCTGGAGACTGCGCTGGCGACTGCGACCAAGAAAAAATACGAAGGCGAGATTGAAGTGCGTGTCGAGATCGATCGCAAGACCGGTGACTATGACACCTATCGCCGTTGGGTCGTGGTGGCCGATCAGGCTTCCATGGAGAACCCGTACGGGGAAATCACTCTCGAAGCCGCTCAGATCGAGCAGCCGGATATCCAGATCGGCGACTATGTTGAAGACCAGATTGACTCTGTGACCTTCGACCGTATCACCACCCAGACCGCCAAGCAGGTCATCGTGCAGAAAGTGCGCGAGGCCGAGCGTTCCCAGGTCGTTGACCAGTTCAAGGACAAGGAAGGCACCATCATCAGCGGCGTGGTCAAGAAGAGCAACCGCGACAACGTGATCCTGGATCTGGGCAGCAATGCCGAAGCCGTGATCTTCCGTGACGACATGTTGCCCCGTGAGACCTTCCGTCCCGGCGACCGCATCCGTGGCCTGCTCTACGCCGTGCGTCCGGAAGCCCGTGGTTCCCAGCTGTTCGTCAGCCGCTCCAGCCCGGACTTCCTGAAAGAGCTGTTCCGCATCGAAGTGCCGGAAATCGGCGAAGAGATGATTGAAATCATGGGCGCCGCCCGTGATCCGGGTTCCCGCGCCAAGATCGCGGTCAAGACCAACGATCGTCGTATCGACCCGATCGGTGCCTGTATCGGCATGCGTGGTGCCCGCGTTCAGGCCGTCTCCGCCGAGCTGAGCGGTGAGCGTGCCGACATCGTGCTGTACGATGACAACCCGGCCCAATACGTGATCAACGCCATGGCGCCAGCCGATGTGGCCTCCATCATCGTCGATGAAGACAACCACACCATGGACATCGCCGTGGAAGCCGCCAACCTGGCCCAGGCCATCGGCCGCAACGGTCAGAACGTGCGTCTGGCCTCCCAGCTGACCGGTTGGGAACTGAACGTGATGACCGTCGAGGACATGCGTGCCAAGCACCAGGCCGAGAACGACCGCATCATGAACCTGTTCACCAGCACCCTCGACATCGACGACGATTTCGCCGGCCTGCTGATGGAAGAGGGCTTCTCCACCCTGGAAGAGATCGCCTTCGTCCCGGTCAACGAGCTGCTGGCCATCGACGGTCTGGATGAAGACATGGTCGAAGAGCTGCGCAAGCGTGCCAAGGATGCCCTGACCACCAAGGCCCTGGCCAAAGAAGAATCCTTTGAAGGCGTCGAGCCTTCCGAAGAACTGCTCAATCTCTCCGGCCTCGGTCGTGAAATGGCCTATGCCCTGGCCGCTCGCGGCGTCGGCACCCTGGAAGATTTGGCAGAGCAAGGTATCGATGACCTTGCCGACATCGAAGAGTTGACCGCCGAGAAGGCAGGTGAGCTCATTATGGCTGCTCGCAATATCTGTTGGTTCGGAGAAGAGCAGTCTGAATAAGGTCAAACGGAGGAAAATGAATGGCAGAAGTATCAGTTAAGCAACTTGCCACTGACATCGACACGCCGGTTGATCGTCTTCTCCAGCAGTTTGTCGATGCCGGCATCGTGAAGAGCAAGGCCGACGACATGGTCAGCGAGTCTGAGAAACAGACTCTGCTGGCACATCTGAAGAAACAGCATGGAGGTGACGAGGTCACCGCACCTGCTCGCATGACCTTGCAGCGCAAGACCAAGAGCACCCTGAGTGTTCAGGGGACTGGTGGCAAGAACAAGGAAGTGCAGGTAGAAGTGCGCAAGTCTCGCACCTATGTAAGACGCTCGGCGCTGGAAGATGAACAGCGCCAGGCGGAAGCCGAGGAAACAGCGCGTTTGGAAGCAGAAGAAAAAGCTCGTCGCGAGGCCGAAGAGAAGGCCCGCCTCGACGCTGAAGAGAAGGCTCGCCGTGAGGCTGAGCAGGCTCGTCGTGAAGCTGAGGAAAAGGCGCGGATCGAGGCACAACAGAAGGCTCGACAGGCTCAACAGCCCGCCAAAGCAGCCGTTAGCACAGCTCAGCAAGAGGCAGAAAAGATGGCCAAGCGCGAAGCAGAAGAACTGAAGCGCCAACAGGAACAGACAGCTTTGCAAAAAGCTGAAGAACTCGCCGCGAAGAAAGCCGAAGAGGCTCGCATCATGGCGGAACAGAATGCGGCCCGCTGGGCTGAAGAAGAAGCGGCTCGCGCCAAAGAGAGCAGCGATTACCATCTGACCACCAACAAGCACGCGCAAGCGGCCGAAGATGAGTTGGATCGTAAGGAAGAGACCAGCCGTCGCACGGCTGCCGCTGCCAAGGCGCCGAAGAAGGTCGGCCGTCGCGAAGACGACCGCAATGACCGCAACTCCCGCGATCCCCGTGCCCGCAAAGGCAAGCGTGGCAAGATGGCCATGCCGAACGCCATGAAACACGGCTTCAACAAGCCGGCTGCCGTGGTCAACCGTGACGTCGTCATCGGCGAGACCATCACAGTGGCGGAGCTCGCCAACAAGATGGCCGTCAAGGGCGTTGAAGTCATCAAGGTGATGATGAAGATGGGTGCCATGGCCACCATCAACCAGGTGATCGACCAGGAGACCGCTCAGCTGGTCGCCGAGGAGATGGGTCACAAGGTAGTGCTGCGCCGTGAGAACGAGCTGGAAGAGGCGGTACTTAGCGATCGTGACGAGACCTCCGAAGCCAAGCCGCGTGCGCCGGTCGTGACCATCATGGGTCACGTCGACCACGGCAAGACCTCGCTGCTGGACTATATCCGTAAAGCCAAGGTCGCCGCAGGCGAAGCCGGTGGCATTACCCAGCACATCGGTGCGTACCACGTACAGACCGACAGCGGCATGATCACCTTCCTGGATACCCCGGGTCACGCGGCGTTTACCTCCATGCGTGCTCGTGGTGCCAAGGCGACCGACATCGTTGTGCTGGTTGTTGCAGCTGACGACGGCGTGATGCCGCAAACCATCGAAGCTATCCAGCACGCCAAGGCGGCCGGTGTGCCGCTGGTTGTTGCGGTGAACAAGATCGACAAGCCTGAAGCGGATCCGGATCGCGTCAAGACCGAGCTGGCCCGTTACAACGTCATGTCCGAAGAGTGGGGTGGCGATTGCCAGTTCGTGCACGTCTCCGCCAAGTCTGGCGAAGGCATCGACGACCTGCTGGAAGCCATCCTGATCCAGGCCGAAGTCCTGGAGCTGAAAGCGGTGGTTGACGGCATGGCCAACGGCGTCGTGATCGAATCCTTCCTGGATAAAGGTCGTGGTCCGGTTGCCACCGTGCTGGTACAGGAAGGCACTCTGCGTCAGGGCGACATTGTGCTGTGTGGTCTTGAGTACGGCCGGGTTCGCGCCATGCGTGACGAACTGGGTCGCGAGATCAAGGAAGCAGGTCCCTCTCTGCCAGTGGAAATTCTGGGTCTGTCCGGCGTTCCCTCTGCCGGTGACGAAGCCACGGTCGTGCGTGACGAGAAGAAAGCCCGTGAAGTGGCGCTCTACCGTCAGGGCAAGTTCCGCGAAGTCAAGCTGGCTCGCCAGCAGAAGGCCAAGCTGGAAAACATGTTTGCCAACATGACTGAGGGCGAAGTGTCCGAAGTGAACGTGGTGATCAAGGCCGATGTACAAGGCTCTGTGGAAGCGATCTGCGATGCGCTGGTCAAACTCTCCACCGACGAAGTGAAGGTGAAGATCGTGGGTTCCGGCGTAGGTGGCATCACCGAAACCGACGCGACCCTGGCCGCGGCTTCCAGCGCCATCCTGGTGGGCTTCAACGTCCGTGCCGACGCTTCTGCGCGCAAGGTCATCGAATCCGAGAGCCTGGATCTGCGTTACTACTCCGTCATCTATGACCTGATCGACGAAGTGAAGCAGGCCATGAGCGGCAAGCTGGCTCCTGAGTATCGTCAGGAGATCATCGGTCTGGCTGAAGTGCGTAGCGTCTTCAAGTCGCCGAAGTTCGGCGCCGTTGCCGGCTGTATGGTTACCGAAGGTGTGGTCAAGCGTTCCAACCGCATTCGCGTTCTGCGTGACAACGTGGTTATCTATGAAGGCGAGCTGGAATCCCTGCGCCGCTTCAAGGATGACGTCAACGAAGTTCGCAACGGCTACGAGTGTGGTATCGCGGTCAAGAACTACAACGACGTGCGTGAAGGCGACCAGATCGAGGTGTACGAGACCGTTGAAATCCAGCGGACTCTGTAAGCCGAGCGTTAGACAAAATAGGGGGCCGCGGCCCCCTTTTATCGCAGGATAGAATATGGCCAGAGAATTCAGCCGGACCCGTCGGGTCGGGCAGCAGATCCAGCGTGAAATCGCGCTGATCCTGCAGCGCGAGGTGAAAGACCCGCGCATCGGCATGGTGACCGTCTCCGACGTGGAGGTCTCCAAGGACCTCAACTATGCCAAGGTTTATGTCACCTTCTTGCAACTGGAGAATGACGCCGAGCGCATCAAGGAAGGGCTCAAGGGCCTGACCGAGGCTGCCGGTTACATCCGCAGCCTGCTGGGCAGCGCCATGCGTCTGCGGGTGGTGCCCGAGCTGCGTTTCTACTACGACCAGACCCTGGTCGAGGGGATGCGCCTCTCCAACCTGGTGACCAACACTGTGCGTGAAGACAAGCGTCGCATGACTGAAGCCGGTCGTGACGAAGAGCAATCCGCACCGGATGACACGACTGAGGATAACGCCTGAGATGTCTCGTAGACGTCGTTTCAAAGGCCGTGACGTACACGGCATCCTGCTGCTGGACAAACCGACCGGCCTGACTTCCAACGATGTGTTGCAGAAGGTCAAGCGGATCTACAACGCCGCCAAGGCTGGCCATACCGGCGCCCTGGACCCCCTGGCCACCGGCATGTTGCCGATCTGCCTCGGGGAGGCCACCAAGTTCTCCCAGTATCTGCTGGAAGCGGACAAGCGCTATGAGGTGACCGCCAAGCTGGGCGAGCGCACCAATACCAGTGACTCCGACGGCGAGGTGGTTTCCACCCGCCCGGTGAACGTGGCGGTGGGCACCCTGATCGAGGCGCTGGACCAGTTCCGCGGCCCCATCATGCAGGTGCCGTCCATGTACTCCGCCCTCAAGCACAACGGCCGCCCGCTCTACGAATATGCCCGTGAAGGGATCGAGATCGAGCGGGAAGCCCGTCCCATCACCATCTTCGAACTCAAGCTGCTCGGCTTCGAGGGGGACGAGGTGAAGCTGGAAGTGCATTGCAGCAAGGGTACCTATATCCGCTCCCTGGTGGACGATCTGGGGGAAGTGCTGGGCTGTGGCGCTCACGTCACCCAGCTGCGTCGCACCCAGGTGGCGAGCTACCCCTACGAGCGGATGCTGACCCTGGAGCAGCTCGAGTGTATCTTCGAGCAGGCCAAGGCCGAAAGCATTCCGCCACGGGAGCAGCTGGATCCCCTGTTGCTGCCGATGGACACTGCCGTGGCCTCTCTGCCCGAGGTGAACATGCTGGTCGCCGTGGCCGCCTATGTGAACCAGGGTCAGGCCGTGCAGGTGGCAGGTAGCCCCCAAAGTGGCCAGGTCCGCATGACGGTCGGTCCGGAGCGCGAATTCATCGGAGTTGGCGAGATCGATGACGAGGGGCGCGTGGCGCCCAAGCGTCTGGTTCGCTACCACGACGAGGAGTGATCCTCAGGCGGTATCGGTCTGTCACGCGTCTTTCCCGTTGCGAAAAGGGGCGGGGACGATTATGATACCGCCCTCATTTCACGGCTGAATTAGAGATTGGCTGTGAACCTTTAAACACTCTACTGGAGTAATACCATGTCTCTAAATGCTGAGATCAAAGCTCAAATCGTTGCCGACAACGCTCGTGGCGCCAACGACACCGGTTCCCCCGAAGTGCAAGTTGCCCTGCTGACTGCCCAGATCAACCATCTGCAAGGTCACTTCAAGGAGCACGCCAAGGATCACCACGGTCGTCGCGGTCTGCTGCGCATGGTTTCCCAGCGTCGTAAGCTGCTGGACTACCTGAAGCGTAAAGACGTTCAGCGTTACGCTGCTCTGATCGCCAAGCTGGGTCTGCGTCGTTAATCGACCATCAGATTTCGCAAAAAAGGGGAACCGCGAGGTTCCCCTTTTTTATTGCCCGTTTCAAACAGGATGCAGGCCGTTGCCTGCCTCACAGAATTGACGTCCGCGCTTACCTTTTGATGCGAATCAAGTATACTTGCACGCGAATTTAAAGCGCCAAATTGTTAAAAGGAAATTCACGTGAATCCTATTGTAAAGTCATTCCAGTACGGTCAACACACCGTCACACTGGAAACCGGTGTGATGGCCCGTCAAGCCACTGCGGCCGTCATGGTCAGCATGGACGATACCTGTGTCTTCGTGACTGTCGTTGGCAAGAAAGAGGCCGATCACGGCCGTGATTTCTTCCCGCTGACCGTCAACTATCAGGAGCGTACCTATGCTGCTGGTCGTATCCCGGGTGGTTTCTTCCGTCGTGAAGGCCGTCCGAGCGAGGGTGAGACCCTCATCTCCCGTCTGATCGACCGTCCCATCCGTCCGCTGTTCCCGGAAGGCTTCCTCAATGAGGTTCAGGTGGTTGCCACCGTCATGTCCGTGAACCCGGCCGTTTCTCCCGACATCGTTGCCATGATCGGTGCCTCCGCGGCCCTGGCCATATCCGGCATCCCGTTCGGCGGCCCGATCGGTGCAGCCCGCGTGGGTTACATGAACGGCCAGTACGTACTGAACCCGACCACCACCGAACTGCCCCAGAGCGATCTGGATCTGGTGGTTGCCGGTACTGCCAATGCGGTGCTGATGGTGGAGTCCGAAGCGGCCATCCTCTCCGAGGAGGTGATGCTGGGCGCCGTGGTCTACGGTCACGAGCAGATGCAGACCGTGATCAACGCCATCAATGAATTCGCTGCCGACGTCGGTACCAAGCCCTGGGACTGGACCCCGCCTGCCGTCAACGAAGCGCTGAAAGCCAAAGTTGCCGAACTGGCCACAGCTGAGCTGGGTGAAGCCTACCGTATCACCGAGAAGGCTGTTCGCTACGAAACCATCGCTGCCATCAAGGGCCGCGTGGTCGAGCAAGTCATCGCATCCGGCGTGGAAGAAGATGCCAAGAAGATCGGCGAAGAGTTCCACAGCCTGGAGAGCCGCATCGTCCGTGGTCGCGTCGTACGTGGTGAGCCGCGTATCGACGGTCGCGATCCGGAAATGATCCGCGCCCTCTCCGTCGGTACCGGCATCCTGCCCCGTGCCCACGGTTCTGCCCTGTTCACCCGTGGTGAAACTCAGGCCATCGTGGTGGCCACGCTGGGTACCGAGCGTGACGCCCAGAACATCGACGAGCTGACCGGCAATCGCGCCGATCGCTTCATGCTGCACTACAACTTCCCGCCCTACTGCGTCGGCGAGACCGGCATGATGGGCAGCCCGAAGCGTCGTGAAATCGGTCACGGCCGTCTGGCCAAGCGCGGCGTTGCTGCCGTGATGCCGAGCGCCGCCGAGTTCCCGTACGTGGTGCGCGTGGTCTCTGAAATCACCGAATCCAACGGCTCCTCCTCCATGGCGTCTGTCTGTGGTTCCTCCCTGGCGCTGATGGATGCCGGTGTGCCGATCAAGGCCTCTGTTGCCGGTATCGCCATGGGTCTGGTGAAGGAAGAAGAAGGTTTCGTCGTGCTGTCCGACATCCTGGGTGACGAAGATCACCTGGGCGACATGGACTTCAAGGTAGCCGGTACCAGCGAAGGTGTGACCGCGCTGCAGATGGACATCAAGATCGAAGGCATCACCAAAGAGATCATGGAGATTGCGCTGAAGCAAGCTCGTGGCGCTCGTCTGCACATCCTGAAAGTGATGGACGAAGCTATCCAGGCTCCCCGTGCTCAGATCTCCGATTTCGCACCGCGCATCCACACCATCAAGATCAATCCTGAGAAGATCAAGGATGTGATCGGCAAGGGTGGTTCCGTGATCCGTGCACTGACCGAAGAGACCGGCACCAACATCGAGCTGGATGATGACGGTACCGTTCGCATCTCCGCCGTGGCCAACGAAGCCGCCATGGAAGCGATCCGCCGCATCGAGGCCATCACCGCCGAGATCGAAGTGAACCGCATCTACGAAGGCAAGGTCGTGCGCCTGGCTGACTTCGGCGCCTTCGTCAACATCCTGCCGGGTAAAGACGGTCTGGTGCACATCTCCCAGATCACCGATGCCCGCGTACAGAACGTGGCCGACTTCCTGAAAATCGGTGACGTGGTGAAGGTGAAGGTACTGGAAGTGGACCGTCAGGGCCGTGTGCGTCTCTCCATCAAGGAAGCGAACGCACCGACCGAAGCGGCTGCTGCTCCTGCTGCCGTTGCCGTCGAAGAGCCGACTGCCGAATAAGGCTGCCGTATGTGAAAGAGCCGACCCTTGGGTCGGCTTTTTTGTGCCTGTCGCCCGGCATGGCGCAGATTGTCTCCTTGTTCCTTTTGGCGCCCCTTGATATAAGGGACGACCCCGCTTCGTTGGCAAAAGGAATTGCAGCATGTCATGGGCCTACCTCAGGCAGTTTCCTTCCCTGGTCTGGATCGTCATCCTGGGCACTTTCATGGTGCGTACCACCTTCTTCATGGTCTGGCCCTTTCTCTCCATCCTGCTCTACCGTGACTACGGACTTTCGGCGACCCTGATAGGCGCCATCCTGGGGGCCACGGCGGCGCTTTCCACTCTCGTCAGCTTCTATGGCGGCTGGCTCTCGGACAAATGGGGGCGGCGCAACATCCTGCTGTTCGGCTGCCTGGTTTCCGCCGCCAGCGTGGCCCTGCTCGGCCTCTCCCACCAGGTGGGCTGGCTGGCACTCGGGGTGATCGGCAGCGGACTCTCCTACGGGCTCATCGACGCACCGGGCAAGGCACTGATGGCCGACAATCTGGCCGAGCCCAAAGCCCGTGAGCTGGCGCTGCACCTGCGTTATTTCCTGCTCAACCTGGGGGCGGCCATCGGTCCTCTGCTCGGCGTCACCTATGGCCTGAGCGCGCGTCAGGAGACCTTCCTGTTGCTCAGTGCCAGCTATCTGCTGCTTGGTATCGTCTTTGTCATCGGGTTCAGGCTGGCAGGTTGCCACACCAGCCAGGCGGCCGGGCCTGGCATGCGTGCTGTGCTGCGGGTGCTCTGGCAGGACAGGGGGTTTCTGCTGCTGATCATGGCCAATCTGCTGCTGATGCTGGTCTACGCCCAGTTCGAGTCGCCCCTCATCCAGTATCTGACCCGCGCGGGGACGCCGGAGGTGGAGCGGCTCATCGGCTGGCTGGTGACGACCAACGCGCTGACCATAGTGATGCTGCAGTTCCCCCTGCTGCACCTGACTGCCCGCTGGTCCACGCGGCGCAAGCTGCAACTCGGGGTGGCGCTCTTTCTCGGCGCCCAGTTGCAGTTTGCGCTGGGGGATACCGCCATCTGGTGGCACTGGATAGTGGCGGTGATCCTCCTGAGCGTCGGGGAGTGCATCCTCTTCCCCTTGCTCAATGTGCTGATCGATCAGATGGCGCCTGGTCATTTGAAGGGGAGCTATTTCGGGGCGGCCTCCATCTCCGGACTCGGGGTGGCCATGGGGGCCTTGCTGGGAGGCTGGGTGCTGGCCCACTGGGGCGGGAGCTGGCTTTACGCCCTGATGGCGCTGCTCTGCCTGGTGATCCTGATGCTCTATGGTCTGAGTACCCGGACCTCGCGCCCTGCGCTGGTCCGGGCCGGGCCCTGACGGCTAGAAGGTCAGCACCTTGTCGGCGGCCAGAGTCCATTGGGCCAGCAAGGGGAGGGTGCCTATCTCTATGCCCTCGACAAGGGGTAGCGGGGTGATGCCGCGCGCATCGGTGCAGCTCTTGCAAAGCCGGATCCGGGTGCCCTGAGCCAGCAGTATCTCCAGCATCTGGCGCAGGTTGTAGCCCTCGGCCGGAGCCTGCCCGGCGAGGGCAGCAGTGACGGCATCCGACATCAGGAAGAGGTTGAGGTCTACCTTTCCCTCCTCTTTGAGGGCGATGCCGAGGCGCAGGGCATTGAACAGGGACTCGCTGCCATAGGGGGCGCCGTTGGCAATGATGAGAATGTGTTGGGTCATGTGGCTCTCCTGATTGAAAGGGCCATTGTAGCCTCGGCGAAAGCGGCCCGGCATGATGCAGAGCACACTCTGTCGTAGCCCGGCCCCGTGTGTCTTGACCTCACACAGGGAGTCAGGTTTCATGAACGGCCATCCAATATGACAGAACAAAGAGGTTGTTATGTGGAAGATCGCCGGAATAGGCTTATTGTTGTTGGCCGGACAAGCCTATGGTAGTGAAAACATCGGCTGCAAGGCCAGAGAGCAGGCCGTGACGGATCAGCTTGCGTTCGCCAGGGCGCACAACAACCAGGAGCAGGTAGCCGGCCTTGAGCGGGCACTGCGCAACCTGGAGGCCCATTGTACCGATGCCGGGCTCCTTGAGGAGCAGCAACGCAAGGTGGTCAAGCAGAGGGAAGAAGTGGAAGAGCGGCTGGCCGAGTTGCAGAGCGCACGGGTATCGGGCAAGCCGGACAAGATTGCCAAGAAGCAGTCCAAGCTGGAGGAGTCCCAGGCCGAGTTGCTGGAAGCCCAGCGCGAACTCGAGGCGCTGCAAAAACTGGTCAAACCCTGAGGGAAGGGCAGCGCAATAGAAAAAGCCGGGCATGCCCGGCTTTTTCTATTTCTGGATAATGCACACCACGAGTGTCAGACCCTGACTGCCTGTGCATCCGCACGAACTTCTCCATCAGCTGATCTTCGGTTTCCACCCTATGGACGGGATCCCGGAGGATGCCGTCCATGGGGCGCAGATGCTGATGCAGGTGCTACAGCTACTGCCTGTGCATCCGCACGAACTTCTCCATCAGCTGATCTTCGGTCTCCACATGGGCGGGATCCCAGATGATGCAATCGATGGGGCAGACGCTGATGCAGGTCGGCTTCTCATAGTGGCCGACGCATTCGGTGCAGCGATCCGGGTCTATCTCGTAGATCTTGCTCCCCAGGGTGATGGCCTGGTTAGGACACTCCGGATCGCACATGTCACAGTTGATGCACTTGTCGGTGATGAGCAGTGCCATCTCAGGCCGCCGAGTGAGGTTGACGGGTATCCTCGCGCTCGCCGAGGTTGCGCAGCAGGATGCCGTAATTCACGTCGATCTCCTTGGGTACCGGCACGTAGACCACGTGGCCGTTGCCCGGTGCGGTGTCGATGAGCTCGCCCTTGCGGTTCTGCATCTGCTCCAGGTTGAAGCTGAGGTTGCCCTGGGGGGTCATCAGCTCCAGGCTGTTGCCCAGCAGGAACTTGTTCTTCACCTCGACTTCGACCATGTCACCGTTGCGACCGGTGATCTCGCCGACGAACTGCTGGGTGTCGGAGACGGAGTAACCGTAGTCGTAGTTCTGGTATTCGCTGTGGTTGTGACGGCGCAGGAAGCCCTCGGTGTAGCCGCGGTGGGCCAGGTTCTCGAGGGTGCCCATCAGGGTCGGATCGAACGGACGGCCAGCCACCGCATCGTCGATGGCCTTGCGATAGACCTGGGCGGTACGGGCGCAATAGTAGAAGGACTTGGTACGGCCTTCGATTTTCAGGGAATGAACGCCCATTTTGGTCAGGCGCTCGACGTGCTCGACGGCGCGCAGATCCTTGGAGTTCATGATGTAGGTGCCGTGCTCGTCTTCAAACGCAGTCATGAACTCGCCCGGGCGGTTGGACTCTTCCAGCAGCACCAGGGCATCGGTTGGCTTGCCTGCGCCCAGGGTCGGATCCACCTTTTGCACGGCGATGGGCTCCTGGCGGTGGACGATCTGGCCCACGTCATCTTCCTTGCCCTCGTGCACCTTGTACTCCCAGCGGCAGGAGTTGGTGCAGGTACCCTGGTTGGGGTCACGCTTGTTGATGTAGCCGGAGAGCAGGCAGCGGCCGGAGTAGGCCATGCACAGCGCCCCGTGGACGAAGACTTCCAGTTCCATCTCCGGCACCTGCATGCGGATCTCCTCGATCTCGTCGAGAGACAGCTCGCGGGAGAGGATGGCACGGGTCAGGCCCATCTGATGCCAGAACTTCACCGTGGCCCAGTTGACCGCGTTGGCCTGCACCGAGAGGTGGATAGGCATGTCGGGGAAGGCTTCGCGCATCATCATGATGAGGCCGGGGTCGGACATGATGAGTGCATCCGGCTTCATATCCACCACAGGGCGCATGTCGCGGATGAAGGTCTTGAGCTTGGAGTTGTGGGGCTGGATGTTGGCCACCACATAGAACTGCTTGCCGAGGGCATGGGCCTCGTTGATGCCGAGCTGCAGATTCTCGTGATCGAATTCGTTGTTGCGTACCCGCAGGCTGTAGCGCGGCTGGCCCGCATAGACGGCGTCTGCGCCATAGGCATAGGCGTAGCGCATGTTCTTGAGGGTCCCGGCAGGGGAGAGCAATTCTGGTCTGAACATGTTGGACTCTTTTATCTGATTGCAAATCAGGACGGCGCCACCTGATGGCGTCGTGTGGGTTCATCGGTGGCGCGACCGTCTTCGACGCACGGCCATCCGATGGGGGTACATCGGAGCAGGAGGTGACTCAATACTCCGGATATACGGGGTGCGAGATTGTACTCGTGACCGCCTCGTCATGCAATTTGGAACGACCCTGGCATACCTGCGCCATGTTCATTTTACGCTCAGACTGGGGTTGCTAGAGTGCAAGGGGTGAAAGAGGCCCCGAGTTGGCGGTGAAATGGATCTTTTCGGCGAAAAAGACCATCTCCAAGTTGAAATTTTGCCCTGCTCGGGAAAGAATGCGCGCTCGGTTGTTGGTCCCCGGTGACGGGTCCACAAGAGACCGATGATGAGCAGGGCAAAGGCCCACAGGAACAGGAAACCATACAGGAATTTTATGAATCCCCTTCGCATTGCCGCTTCGGCTCTTTTATGTACGCTGGCGCTGGTCAGCCAGCAGGCCGCCGCCGTTGAATACCAGCTGCCTGCAGCCAACAGCCGCCTGATCGGTGAGAACCAGGAATACGTGGTGCCCGCAGACAACCGTCCGCTGGAGCAGATCGCCTCCGACTTCCAGCTGGGTCTGACCAACATCATGGAAGCCAACCCGGGCGTCGACCCCTACCTGCCCAAGGCGGGCAGCACGCTGATCATTCCCCATCAGCTGATCCTGCCCAACGCTCCCCGCGAAGGGATCGTCATCAACGTGGCGGAGATGCGTCTCTACTACTACCCGAAGGGCAAGAACGTGGTGCATGTGCTGCCCATCGGCATCGGCCAGCTCGGGGTCAACACCCCTGAGAACTGGATCACCAAGGTTGAGCGCAAGCGTGCCAACCCGACCTGGACCCCGACCGAGAATATCCGTCGCCGCTACGCCGCCCAGGGCAAGACCCTGCCCGCGGTCTGGCCGGCCGGCCCGGACAACCCCATGGGCCTGCATGCGCTCTACATCGGCAACCTGTACGCCATCCACGGCACCAACGCCACCTTCGGCATCGGTCTGCGGGTGAGCAGCGGCTGCGTGCGCCTGCGCGCCGACGACATCAAGTACCTGTTCGATCACGTGCCGGTCGGCACCCGCGTCCAGTTCGTCAACCAGCCGGTCAAGACCACGGTCGAGCCGGATGGCGGTCGCTACATGGAAGTGCACGAGCCGCTGTCGCGCACCGAGGAAGAGTTCAACTCCACCGCCTCCGTGCCGCTGCCCATGACCCCGGCTACCACCCGCTTCATCGCCCACGCTGACAGCGATTCCAACGTGGTCAAGCAGGTGCTGGAACAGCGTACCGGCATCCCGACCCGCCTCAATCCAGAGGCGTAATGGCCGGCAAGTGCAGTTAAACAACAACGGCGACCATCAGGTCGCCGTTGTTGTTTGTGCGTATCCGGACGTCAGCTGGCTGGTGGGGCATAGAGGGCCAGCCAGTTGCCTTCGGTATCCTCGATGATGACCCTGGACCCATGACCACTGCCGATGCTGTGCAGAGGCTCCAGCACCCGCCCGCCGAGCCGTGGGACCAGCAGCTCCGCCTCCTGCAGCCTGTCACCGAGGGAGAGATAGATGAGGGGACCGGCGCCGCCGGGCTGGTGATATTTGTCCATGGGGCCGAGACAGGCCGCCGCGTTGCTGCCGTCGTGGCGCAGCATGGCAAAGCGCATGGTCTCTTCCTGGATGGGGGTGACCTGCACATCGAGCAGGGCCGAGTAGAAGTCCATGGCGCGATCCAGATCCCGTGTCGGAATATCGGCCCAGACCAGGGTGTTGTCCATCGTCGTATCCTCCAGAGTTCCCGGCCAACGCGGTCGGTGGCTCTTTGAGGTTAGAAGTGGCTGTCGGGGGGCGCCATGGATAAAAAAAGCGGCGCCTGATAGCGCCGCTTGAAGGGGGAGGAGCCGAGTAAGGCTCCCCTTCTTATTTGCCGGCAATGCTGAGCCCGCCAAAGCGGATCAGCGGGGCATAGAAGTCCTTGCCATCGTCGTGGTGCAGCTGGTTGCCGACCGCTTCCAGTTCCCCGAGCAGACGATAGAAGTTGCCCGCCACCGTGATGCCGCGTACCGGCGCCACGCGCTCGCCATTGCGGCAGAGGAAGCCGGAGGCGCCGAACGAGAAGTCGCCGCTCACCGCATCGGCCCCGGAGTGCAGGCCGTCCAGCTTGACCAGCTCCAGGTACTCACCGCTTTGTACCTCGGCCTCGCCGTGGGGGCCGAGCCCGAACACCAGGTGACGAGGGGCCACGTCCAGGGCACTGCGGGCACTGCGGGCGGCTGCACCGTTGCTCGTCACGCCGAAGTGGCGGGCGGTGGCGCTGTTGTGCAGCAGGGTCTTGAGCTCCCCCTCGCCGATGAGCAGGAGATCCGAGGTGGCGGCTCCTTCGCCGTCAAACGCCTTGATCTTCATGCCCCCCGGCATATAGGCACGGCTCTCCAGGGTGAGCCAGCGAGACGCCACGCTTTGGCCCAGCTTGTCGCGCCAGGGGTTGATCCCCTGCTGGGCCCACTTGCCAGACAGGGCGGACTGGAAGCAGCCAAACAGGCTGGCAAAGCAGGGGGTGCTGAAGATGACGCTGTAGCGACCGCTCGGCACCGCCTCCCCCATCAGCAGGCCATCGGCCACGGCGTGGATCTGGCGGATGAGAGGCTGGCTCTCCAACTCGTCGAAGCGCCGTGCGTACTGTCCCTGGTAGTGCATGGACTGGCGGCCCTCTCGCTCGATGAGAGCGGAGCTGTGGCAGCCGACGCTGAATTCCTGATGTTCGCAGAGGCTGCCCTGGCTGTTGGCAAGCCAGAGGCGGCTCTCCCCCTCGAAGAAGCCGTTGTAGGGGGCGCCGGTCACGTC
This sequence comes from Aeromonas sp. 25-248, assembly GCF_053005425.1. Lineage (NCBI taxonomy): Bacteria > Pseudomonadati > Pseudomonadota > Gammaproteobacteria > Aeromonadales > Aeromonadaceae > Aeromonas > Aeromonas sp. 25-248. The sequence goes on from NZ_JBRKTB010000005.1 coordinate 138,389, forward strand.
CGGCAGGGCCAGCATGTCGGACTCGAGGCGCAGGGTCAGGGCGATCTTCTCTTCCACCGCCGTGGTGTCGGCCTGATGTATCTCGGCGCAGTCGGTGATGAGCCTGCTCTGCTGCACTGTGATGCGCTGATCCGGGTCAACCTTGGCGAAGCGGCTCGCATCGAGCGCATCCTGCACCATGGCGTCCAGGGCCGACGCGTCGAGGGACTCGGAATAGGCGATGCCGACCCGGCCTTCCTTGATGAGGCGAATGCCGATCTGCTGGCTGCTGGTGACCTTGTATTCACTGAGTTCGCCCTTGTCGGCCTTGAGGGAGAAGGCCTTCTCCTGATTGGCGATGACGTCTGCCTCGGCACCCAGATCGGCGACCTGGTCCAGCAGACGGACAAGCAGTTGGTTCATGTCGAGTTGGCTCATCAGGCGTTCCCTCCGACCAGGATATTGTCAACCTTGAGCGGCGGCTGGCCGACTGAAACGCGAATGAGGCGGAAGATGGAACCGCACAGAGTGTCATGGATGTTCATCAGGCGTTCCCTCCGACCAGAATGCTGTCAACCTTGAGCGGCGGCTGGCCGACCGAGGCGGGAATGGATCCGGAGACCGAGCCGCACATGCCGGCGGAGAGGGCCAGATCGCGCCCCACCATGGAGATCTCCTTCAATACCTGCGGGCCGGTGCCGATCAGGGTGGCCGACTTGAGGGGCCGGGTGATCCTGCCCCCCTCGATGAGGTAGGCCTCCTGCACGTTGAAGTTGAACTCGCCGGTACCTGGCTGCACAGAGCCACCCCCCATCCGCTTGGCATAGATGCCGTGCTCCACGGTTGCCAGCATGTCGTCGAGGCTGTAGTTGCCCGGTTCGATATAGGTGTTGCGCATGCGGGAGGCGGGGGCGAACTTGTAGGATTCCCGGCGCCCGGAACCGGTGCGGGCGTAGCCGGTGCGAAGGGCCCCCATTCTGTCCACCAGGAAGCCGGTCAGCACGCCGTCCTTGATGAGCTGGGTGTGCTGGGTCGCCATCCCCTCGTCATCGACGTTGATGGAGCCCCAGGCGTTGCCCTGCAAGCCCTCGTCCACCGCACTGACCGCCGGATTGGCGATGAGCTGGCCCATCTTGTCGTGGAACACGGAGGCCTTCTTGGCCACCGAGGTGGTCTCCAGCAGGTGACCGCACGCCTCGTGGAAGATGACGCCGCCAAAGCCGCTCTCCATGATGACCGGCAGCTTGCCGCTCGGGCAGGGGGCGGCACCCAGCTTCACCAGTGCCTGGCGGGTGGCGGTGAGAGCCAGCTCGCGGGGATCGATGCTCTCGGCATGCTCCCATCCCTTCATGGCACCGGGGGCTTCATAACCTACGCTCTGCTCGCCCCCGTCCAGGGCGATGGTCTGGGCCATGATGCGGTTGTAGTGGCGGCGATCGCTCACCTGCACCCCTTCGCTGTTGAAGATCTCCACCTCCTGCTCCCAGCCGAGCACGTTGCCCGAGAACTGGCTCACCTTGTCGCTCTCGGCGCGGGCCGCAGCGTCCATGGCATGCAGGTAGGCGATCTTCTGTTCCAGCAGCTTGTCGGCCGACAGCGGCAGGGCTATGGGGTTGCGGTCGGTCAGGCGGGTGAAGTCAAAGGCGGTGGCGGTGACCACGGGGTCACGCCTGTCCTTGGCCGCCAGCAGGGTAACGATGCGCAAGAGCTCGTTGCGATCGGCCAGATTGGTGTAGCCGTAGAGCACCTTGTGGCCGTAGCACAGGCGAACGCCGATACCGAAGTCGAGACCACCGCTGATGTTCTCTATCTGGCTGGAGAGCAGGCTGAGCTGGCTGCGGCGCTTGCGCTCCACAAACAGCTCGGCGAAGTCGGCCCCGAGTGCCAGCGCGTGATCGAGCACGTCGCGGGCGATGGCGGGGGCCAACAGGGAGAATGAAGTCATAGAATATCCTTTTCTGGTCTGTCCGTTTGCTTCCGACACCCGGCGTTGTGTTGTTATGGGGTGTCGACCTCATTGTTGCAGACCAGAAGCAAAAAGTCGCTATAGCGTCAGGCGATGATACCGAACGAGAAAATCGGTGCGATTTATGCGCCCGGCAGCCCGAGCGCAGGCTACCGACAGGGGAGGTTGGCGCCGCTCATGGCGTTCGCTTGATATGAGGTCGACCAACTGCTCGATACGGGGTCGGTCTGGTCGTCCATTGGCTGGCGTCGTCGAACATCCAGGCGATCAGGGTCAGAGCAGTTCGTGGATCTCGCTCAGGATCTGGTCGACCCACTGTTCGATACGGGGTCGATCTGGTCGCCCATTGGCCGGCGTCGTTGAACATCCAGGCGGCCAGGATCAGAGCAGTTCGTGGATCTCGCTCAGGATCTGGTCGACCCACTGCTCGATACGGGGTCGGTCTGGTCGTCCATTGGCTGGCGTCGTCGAACATCCAGGCGATCAAGGTCAGAGCAGTTCGTGGATCTCGCTCAGGATCTGGTCGACCCACTGCTCGATACGGGATTCGGTCTGGTCGTACTGGTTGGCGTCATCGAGGGCCAGCCCGACGAAGTGACGGCCATCGTCGATGAGCGCCTTGGAGGCGTCAAACTCGTACCCCTCGTTGGGCCAGTAGCCCACCAGCTTGACTCCCTTGGGGACCAGCTGATCGTGCAGCAGGCCGAGGGCATCCTGATACCACTCCCCATAGCCCAGCTGATCGCCCATGCCAAACAGGGCGATGATGCGTCCCTCCAGATGCAGGTCGGCGATGTCTTCCCAGCGGGATTCCCAGTCCTCCTGCAGCTCGCCGAAGTCCCAGGTGGAGATGCCCAGGATCAGGATGTCGTACTCCTGCATGCGGGCGAGGGGCACATCCTTGATGTTGTGGAGATCGACCAGCTCGGGGCCGATGAGGGCGCGGATCTTCTCGGCGGCCATCTCGGTGTAGCAGGTGGTGGAGCCATAAAACAAACCTATCTTCATCGCTCTTCTCTTGATCGCAGTCGGCAAGGGGCGTGACCGGCACAGCGGCGCCCGGGGGGAGGGCGCCAGTCTAGCAGATTGCGCCGGGCTCTTCACCGCCTGAGGGGATGTGCAGCCTTGCCTTGCGGCCCGGGTGGGTCGGCACGTTACAATGGCGACCTGTTTCCCTGAGCGCGGCCCACCATGAGCAAAGCAGAATCCCATCCCCTGATCGAGCCGTTTCTCGACGCCCTCTGGCTGGAGCGGGGGCTCTCCGACAACACGGTCAGCTCCTATCGCACCGACCTGGAAAAATTTGCCCTCTGGCTCGATGAGCAAGGCGGTTCCCTGCTGCTGGCGGGGCTGGACGACATCCAGCACTACCTCGCCTGGCGGGTGGACCACCAGTTCGCGGCCAGCAGCACGGCCCGTTTCCTCTCGGCCCTGCGCCGCTTCTACCAGTACCTCAATCGCGAGAAGCTGCGCAGCGACGATCCCACCGTGCTGCTGGAGGGGCCAAAGCTCCCCAAAAAGCTGCCATCGGATCTGAGCGAAGCCGAGGTGGAGGCGCTGCTGCAAGCCCCCCTGGTGGACGATCCGCTGGAGCTGCGGGACAAGGCAATGCTCGAGCTGCTCTACGCCACCGGGCTGCGGGTGTCCGAGCTGGTGGGGCTGACCGCCGAACACGTCAGCCTGCGCCAGGGGCTGGTGCGGGTGGTGGGCAAGGGCAACAAGGAGCGCCTGGTCCCCATGGGGGAGGAGGCGGTGCACTGGCTGGAGCGCTACTACCGGGAGGGGCGCCCCCTGCTGCTGGGTGGCACCAGCTCGGACGTGGTGTTCCCCTCCAAGCGGGCCCGGATGATGACCCGCCAGACCTTCTGGCACCGCATCAAGCTCTATGCCCTGAGAGCCGGCATCAGGGGGGAACTCTCCCCCCACACCCTGCGTCACGCCTTCGCCACCCACCTGCTCAATCACGGCGCCGATCTGCGAGTGGTGCAGATGCTGCTGGGCCACGCGGATCTCTCCACCACCCAGATCTATACCCACGTGGCCAACGAGCGGCTCAAGGCTCTGCACGGCCAGCACCACCCCAGAGCCTGATCGCCTCACCGGCCTTGCAACAAAAAACCGCCCGAAGGCGGTTTTTTTCAGCACACGACAGGGAGGAAACGGTTATTTCCCCTGCTGGGATTTCAGCAAGTCGCGGATCTCGGTCAGCAGCTCCTGATCCTTGGTGGGGCCGGCCGGGGCGGCGGCTTCCTCTTCCTGCTTCTTCTTCAGGGTGTTGATGGCCTTGAGCCCCATGAAGATGGCGAAGGAGATGATCAGGAAGTCGATACAGGTCTGGATGAACTTGCCGTAGGCGATGACCACGGCAGGGGCATCCCCTTCGGCGGCCTTCAGGGTCACGGCGAGATCGCTGAAATCCACGCCCCCCAGGATCAGCCCGATGGGGGGCATGATCACGTCTCCCACGAAGGAGGAGACAATCTTGCCAAAGGCGGCACCTATGATGATACCGACCGCCATGTCGATCACATTGCCCCTGGATGCAAAGGCCTTGAACTCTTGAATCAGACTCATTTTTCCCCCTAGAAATGGACGACATGCCACCTGAGCGCACGTCGATTTGAATAATAAAACATCAGCAAAACAGAGGGATGACTAAAGATGTCTCCCGTCGTCCTGATTAGCTTGCGGGGCTCAAGCCCGATTGGCAACCTGTCATCCCGTGATTTTTTCTTGCGGACGTTATTAATCGATCACTAATTAAGGTCTTTGGGAGAGGGAATTGTCTGGGTTACCTTATGAGGCCCTTCAATCATGCCAAGTGAATGAGCTAATGCGATATTTACTGCTGGGAATGATGCTGCTGTGCGCTTTTGCGGCCAGCGCGGGGATGGACCCCCATGTGTTGAAACAGACCATAGAGCAGCGCCTCGGTGTGCAGGTCTACCTGGTGGACGAGACCCCCATGCCGGGCCTCTATCTGCTGGGCACGGCCCAGGGACTGCTCTACAGCGATGCCAGGGGAGACTATGTGCTGCAGGGCTCCATGCTGGATCTGGCCCACGACATGAGAAACCTCACCCGGCTCAGCCAGCAGCAGCAACGCAGGCTGGCGCTCTCCCAGATAGGGGAGGCCCGGCTCTGGCTCAAGGCCACCCCTGAACGCCACCGCCTCACCCTGTTTACCGATCTCGCCTGCGGTCCTTGCCGCATCGCGCTGGAGGAGTTGCCCCGCTTGCAGGCGAGGGGCGTGAGCGTGCAACTGCTGCCTGCACCTGTCGCCGCCTCGGATCAGGCTAGTTGGTGCGATCCCGGGCTGCTGCGCGAACTCAACTTCAGCGATCGTTTGCCTGAGAGCGGCTGTAATGCGATCCTTGCCCATCATATCGGCCTGAGCCAATGGCTCGGGATCAAGGCGTCACCGAGCTGGGTCCTGCCCAATGGCGACCTGGTGCGCGGTTATCAGAGCCCTGAACAACTGCTCAAGATACTGGATCACATCAATGCCCCTGCAAATCCGTCGTCGTCCGCGAGTTGATGATTCCCATCTGCCCGCCACCCTGCACCCGCTGCTTCGCCAGATCTTCGCCAGCCGCGGGGTAGAAGACCCTGCCCTGCTGGAGCGCAGCGCCAACCAGCTGCTGCCGCCCCAGCGTCTGTTCGGCATGGCGCAGGCGGTGCCGCTGCTGGCCGAGGCGCTGACGGCGCAAAGACGCATTCTCATCGTCGGTGACTTCGACTGCGACGGCGCCACCAGCTCGGCCCTGTGCGTGCTGGCCTTGCGCGCCATGGGTGGTCGTCACATCGATTTTCTGGTGCCCAACCGCTTCGAGTTCGGCTATGGCCTCACCCCGGAGATCGTCGAGCTGGCGGTGGCCCGCGGCGCCGAGTTCCTGATCACGGTGGACAACGGCATCTCCAGCATCGCCGGGGTGGCGGCGGCCAAGGCGGCCGGCATGCAGGTACTGGTTACCGATCACCATTTGCCGGGTCAGGAGCTGCCTGACGCCGACGCGATAGTGAACCCCAACCAGCATGGCTGCGACTTCCCCTCCAAGTCCCTGGCCGGGGTCGGGGTCGCCTTCTATCTGATGGCGGCCCTCAACACCCATCTGCGCCAGAGCGGCTGGTATGAGCGCCAGGGGCTGCGCGCCCCCAACGTGGCAGATTACCTGGATCTGGTGGCCCTCGGCACTGTGGCCGACGTGGTGGCGCTCGATGGCAACAACCGCATCCTGGTTCATCAGGGTTTGCAGCGGATCCGGGCCGGCCGTTGTCGCCCCGGCATCCAGGCGTTGGTGGACGTGTCGGGCCGCGACGGGCGTCGCCTGTGCGCCGCCGATCTCGGCTTTGCGCTGGGGCCGCGCCTCAACGCGGTGGGCCGGCTCGATGACATGTCCCTCGGGGTCGCCTGCCTGCTGAGCGAGGACATCAACCTGGCGCGCCAGCTCGCTTCCGAAATGGACAGCCTCAACCAGGAGCGCAAGGAGATCGAGCAGGGGATGCAGCAGGAGGCGCTCGCCACTTTGGAGCAGATCCGTTTTCGTGACGGCGAGGTGCCCTCCGGCATCGTGCTGCACCGAAACGAGTGGCATCAGGGGGTGGTAGGGCTGGTGGCCTCCAAGGTGAAGGAGAAGTACTACCGCCCGGTCATCGCCTTTGCCGAGAGCAGCGAGACCGAGCTCAAGGGCTCCGGGCGCTCCATCCCGGGGGTGCACCTGCGCGATGCGCTGGAACTGCTCGATACCCGCCACCCCGGCTTGATGGGCAAGTTTGGCGGCCACGCCATGGCGGCCGGGTTGACCCTGCCCAAGGCCAATATCGAGGCCTTCGGCCGGGCTTTTGAGGCGGTCATCGGCGAGCTGGTGACCCCTGAGCTCTTGACCGGGGTGCTGCTCACCGACGGCGAACTGCTGCCGGACGAGCTCACCCTCGAGCTGGCGGAGCTGATCCGCGCCTCCGGCCCCTGGGGTCAGGCCTTCCCCGAGCCGCTGTTTGACGGGGAATTCGTGCTGGTGCAGCAGCGGCTGGTGGGGGAGAAGCACCTCAAGATGATGCTGACCACGGATTCCGGCCACGCGGTGGATGCCATCGCCTTTGGCGTCGACTTGCAGCGCTGGCCCGATGCCTCGGTGAAGCGGGTGCGGCTGGTCTACCGGCTCGACGTCAACGAGTGGCGTGGCAACCGCAGCGTGCAGCTGCTGGTGGAGCATCTGGAAGCCGCCGGCCTCTGATCCCGCGAGTCTCTCTTGCTGTCGATGACGGCCACCTCAGGGTGGCCGTTTTTTTATGGTGTGAACCCGGATGTTGTCGTTGACCCGTCTATTGCTTCACAGTTTAAGCTTCCCTTCATCGGGTCACGGACCCCTCAGCGAGTGGTTGTCATGAAAATATCCGAACTGGCCCGGCGCTGCGGCCTGGCCCGCTCCACCCTGCTCTATTACGAGAAGCTGGGGGTGATTGCGGGCACGAGGGGCGCCAACGGCTATCGCCACTACGACGATGACGATCTGCAGCGGCTGCGGATGGTACAGGCCCTGCAGGCCGGCGGGCTCAGCCTCAAGCAGTGCCTCGCCTGTCTGGCGGGCGAGCTGGAGCAGGCGACACTGGAAGCCCGGGTCAGGGAGCTGGATGAAGAGCTGGCGCGGATGCAACGCGCCCGGGATCTGCTGGCGGATCTCGCCGGTTTGCGTGCGCACTCCGGCGACGAGTTCAAGGTCTGGCAGCAGCAACTGCAGCATCAAGCCCCGCAGGCTTACTTTGCCTGGGTGATGAAGCAGGGATTCAGTGAAAAAGCGCGTTACCACCTGCAGTGGCTCAGCAAAGACATGAATGAACATGAACGTTACATCCGGGATTTCAAGCTGCTGCTGGATGGCATGAGCTATTGGGGGCCGGGCGATAGCCTCTTCACCCAGCAGCAATTTGCCGCGCTGCCCAGCCAGCCTCGCCGGATCCTCGACATGGGCTGTGGGCGCGGCGCCGCCACCCTGGCGCTGGCACAGGTGACGGACGCCCCCATCGTAGCCATCGATCTGGACGAGGAGGCGCTGGCCGCCGTGGCGAGATCGGCCAGTGCGGCGGGGCTGAGTCAGGTCACTACTCTGTGCGCCAACATGGCGGCGCTGCCGGCAGACCTGGCCCCCGCCGATCTCATCTGGGCCGAGGGGAGCGCCTACACCATAGGGGTGGCCAATGCGCTCAAAGCCTGGCGGGCACACCTTGCCGGCCCTGCTGCCTGCCTGGTGCTGAGCGACTTGGTGTGGCTGACGGACACGCCCCAGAGGAGGCGCTGGCGTTCTGGCAGCGGGATTATCCCGCCATGCAGACCCTGGCGGGCCTGCTCAAAACGGTGAAGGAGGCGGGTTATCGCTGCCTGTGGCACACCCCGTTGCCGCAAAGGGCCTGGCACAACTACCTGGATCCCATCGAGCGCAATCTGGCGCGCCACAGTGCCGAGCTAGGGGATAGCCCCGCCTGGCAGGACTTGAGCCGGGAAGTGGCCATCCACCGCCAACACCTGGGCAGCTACGGCTATGTGATCTGCTGCCTGCAGGCAGTCTGATCAGGCCATCCATTGCAAGATAACAAACGGAGAAAACCTTATGAGCATCATCATTCGGCCCGAAACAGGCGCCGATCACGACGCCATTGAAGCGCTGACCGTGGCCGCGTTCCTCAATGCCCCCCATACCGATCACAACGAGCAGCTGATCGTGCGCGCCTTGCGCCAGGCCGGGGCACTCAGCCTGTCGCTGGTGGCGGAGCTGGAGGGGCAAGTGGTCGGCCACCTCTGCTTCTCGCCGGTGACCATCAGTGATGGCAGCCCGCACTGGTATGGTCTTGGTCCCATTTCGGTCTCCCCTGCGCTGCACGGCAAGGGGCTGGGGTCACGGCTGATGGAGGCGGGTCTGGCCGAGCTCAGGGGGATGAGTGCGGCCGGCTGCGTGGTGCTGGGGGAGCCCGGTTTCTACGGCCGTTTCGGTTTCGTGCCCGAGCCGGGGTTGACGCTGCCCGGCGTGCCGCCCGAGTACTTCATGACCCGCTCGTTCGGCGCTGCCATGCCCAGTGGTGAAGTGCGCTACCACCAGGCCTTTGTGCAGGAGTGAGGGTCACCGTGAGGGAAAAGAGAGGGCTCCTTGCGCTCATTGTGGTTTTTAATTGCCCTCTTTATTTATAAAGAGGGTTTTTAGTATCAATTCGTGGGTGTTTGCAGGGTTTAAAATTCAATAAAAAGATGAATTGTGATATATTCGGCCTAGCTGAATTCTCTTTTAAAGAAGGGACTCCCCGCTTGTCACCCTCTGGCCGACGCTCTACCTGGCCGATGGCGCTCGCCATCGCCTGCCTTCTGTGGCTTGCCGCCTTCGCCGCGGCAGAGGTCGGTGCAGCCGTACGTCAGGCCGCGGTCGGCCAGGACGCCTCGATGCAGTTGCATGAGCCGGCCGATCCTGGGCTTGTCAACAGCGTCAGCCTGCCGCCGGGCGGCCAGTGGCGGCTCAGCTTCGAGCAGGGTCGACGGTTGGAAGGGGCCGCTCAAGCCGAGCTCTATGAGGTGCTGCTGGCCTGGTTCCAGCACGATATCCTCGGCCTGCTCTGCGGCCTGCTGTTTTTCCTGCCCCTCATCTACCTCAGGCAGCGGCCCGACTACTTCGGCGCTCTGCACACACGGCTGCTTCGCTGCCACCACCTGCAATATCGCTTCTGCCAGGGCGACTAGGTTCACCAGCCGGGCGCCCGCCCGTTTGATCCCCGTCATTGAGTACCGCTGACCGGGCTGCTCGGCAGTCTGGCGGCTGCCGTGGTCATTACCGGGTGCTGCGCCAGCTCTCTCTGTAAACGTCATCTTCGCGACTGGCCGTTGGCCGGGCGCGGACATGCTCTTATTGCAACCAAGTGGTGAACTCATTCATGGACTATTACGTCAATCTCTTCATCCAGTCGATCTTTGTGGAAAACCTGGCGCTGGCCTTCTTCCTTGGCATGTGCACCTTCCTGGCCGTCTCGAAAAACATCAACACGGCCTTCGGTTTGGGCATGACGGTGCTGGTGGTCATGGTGATCGCCATCCCCCTCAACAACCTGATCTACCGCCATATCCTGCGTCCCGAGAGTACCTTCCTCGGGGAGTTTGATCTGGGCTTTCTCGATTTCATCGTCTACATCGGGGTGCTGGCGGCGCTGGTGCAGGTGATGGAGATGGTGCTCGACAAACATTTCCCGGCGCTCCATCACGCGCTCGGTATCTATCTGCCGCTGCTGACGGTGCACTGCGCCATCTTCGGCGGGGTGATGTTCATGGCCCAGCGGGATTACGACTTCATCGAATCCGTGGTCTACGGGGCGGGCTCAGGGCTGGGCTGGCTGCTGGCCATCGTCGCCATTGCGGGGTTGCGCCAGAAGATGAAGTATTCGGATGTGCCCGAGGGGCTGCGGGGGATCGGCATTACCTTCATCGTGGCCGGGCTGATGTCCCTCGGCTTCATGTCTTTTTCCGGCATCTCGCTCTGAGCCATGGGCCGGGTGGTGGCCCAATGAAGGTGCTCAATCCAGACGCTTTGCCATGTTGTAGCCCGTGATGGTAAAGCCCAGCGCCTGATAGAGCGCCAGTGCCCTCGGGTTGTCATGGGCCACCCTCAGCTTGATCTGGCGGATGCCTAGGGGGGCGAGCTGCGCTTCCAGGGCGGCCATGGCTGCCTTGCCGAGGCCGCGACCACGATGGGGCGGTGTCACATAGAAGTCGTAGATGAAGGTGGTGCTGGCGTCGGCGTCGATGGCGTGCCAGAGATAGCCCAGAGGCTCGCCCGGCGCGTTCGAGGCTTCAGGTACCATGGCGAGCAGGTGATGACCCGGGGTGGCGACACCCAGTGGCAGGAGCTGCTGCAACGAGGCGTCGGCCTGACGGTGGGCGTCAGGCTGCGCCATCCCGTGGTTGCTGGCAAGATCCTGGGCGTAATCCTCGATGAAGTAGTCGCGATAGGCGGGAAAGTCTGCGTCACGCAGGGGGATCAGGCGAACGGTGAGAGTCGGCATCCGGCACAGCACTCCAGAGAAGGGGAGTGGCCACGTTACGCCAGAACGGCGCCAATCACAAAGGGACAACCGCTGCCTGCGAGGTGACGGCGATAAAAAAAGAGCGCCCAGAGGCGCTCTTTTTTCTGCCAGCAGGAAAAGAGGCTTATTTGACCTCTTCCCCCTTGGCTTGCAGGTCTGCGTGGTAGGAGGAACGCACGAAGGGACCGCAAGCGGCGTGGCTGAAGCCGAGATCCATGGCCACATCCTTGAGTTCGTCGAACTCTGCGGGCGGCACATAACGCTTCACCGGCAGGTGGTGGCGGCTCGGTTGCAGGTACTGGCCCAGGGTCAGCATGTTGACGCCGTGCTCGCGCAGATCCTTGAGCACCTCGACGATCTCCTCGTTGGTCTCGCCAAGGCCCATCATCAGACCGGACTTGGTCGGCACGTGGGGGTGCATCTCCTTGATGCGGCGCAGCAGCTCCAGGGACCACTTGTAGTCGGCGCCCGGACGGGCAACCCGGTACATGCGCGGGGCGGTTTCCAGGTTGTGGTTGAAGACGTCAGGCGGGGTCTCGCGGAACACCTCCAGCGCCTGCTCCATCCGGCCACGGAAGTCCGGGGTCAGGATCTCGATACGGGTCTGGGGGCTGTGCTCGCGGATCTCGCGGATGCAGTCGGCGAAGTGCTGGGCACCGCCGTCCCGCAGATCGTCGCGGTCCACCGAGGTGATCACCACGTACTTGAGGTTCATCTCCTTGATGGTGAGTGCCAGCTTCTTCGGCTCCTCCGGATCCAGCGGCAACGGACGGCCGTGGGCCACGTCGCAGAAGGGGCAGCGGCGGGTACAGATGGCGCCCATGATCATGAAGGTCGCGGTGCCGTGGTTGAAGCACTCCGCCAGGTTGGGGCAGGAAGCCTCTTCACACACAGAGTGCAGCTTGTTTTTGCGCAGGGTGCTCTTGATGTGCTCGATCTTCTGGCTCGACGGCGGCAGCTTGATCCGCATCCACTCCGGCTTGCGCAGCACTTCCTCGTTGGGATCCGGCATGAATTTCACCGGGATCAGGGCCATCTTGTCGCCATCGCGCAGCTTGACGCCCGGCTCCATACGAACGGGTTTGCTCATGATTCACTCTCGGTGTTTGTTATTGTCTGGTTGACGGTCACCAGGGGCCTTGCGGCTCCCTCGTGACCACGGGGCATGGGGTTGCTCATGCCGCCTCTTCGGTATTCGTGATCTCTTGGTAGCCAATCAGGCGGGCCAGCTCCGTCACCAGCAGGGACTGTGCCTCGGCGACGCTCTGCGGGCCTCCCAGGGTGCTGGTCTGGGTCATGGCCATGCCCGCATAGCCGCACGGATTGATGCGCAGGAAGGGAGTCATGTCCATGTTGACGTTGAGGGCCAACCCGTGGAACGAGCACCCCTTGCGAATGCGCAAACCCAGGGACGCCAGTTTGGCTTCCATACCCAGATCGCTCTTCACGTAGACGCCCGGGGCATCGGCCTTGGCGTAGGCCTCGATATTGCTTTTGGCGAGCGTGTTGATGATGGCGGTTTCGAGGCAGGTCACCAGCTCCCGTACAGAGAGCTTGCTGCGGCGCACATCCACCAGAACGTAGAGCACCAGCTGGCCCGGGCCGTGATAGGTCACCTGGCCGCCGCGATCACTCTGCACCACCGGGATGTTGCCCGGGGCGAGCAGGTGTTCGGCCTTGCCGGCCTGGCCCTGGGTGTAGACGGGGTCATGCTCCACCACCCAGAACTCGTCCGGGGTGTCGGGGGTGCGATTGTCGGTGAACGCCTTCATGGCGTCCCACACCGGCTGGTAGGGGCGACGGCCCAGCTGTCTGACGAGCAGTTGGCCGGCTGACGGTTGTGGCTCGGCGGGCGTTTCGAGTGACATCTTTCCTCACTGGCGGCGCGGTGTCGGTACGGTCGCCGCTGCGACCGGGCGGCAAATAATCAGTCGCCCCGGTGGCGGGGCGAGAGAGGCAACTTACAGGACGTAACGAACCAGCTCGATCTTGCCAAGGGCGGTATACATGGCCTCGATGTGTTCCTTGCTCTGGGCGGTGACCGTCACCCGTACCGAGTGATAGTTGCCCTTGGAGCTCGGTTGAACGGTCGGGCTGTAGGTGCCGGGAGCATGTTGCTGCAGCACTTCCACCACCATGTCGGGCAGGGCGGGATCGGCCACGCCAAGCACCTTGAACGGGAACTTGCAGGGGAACTCCAGCAGTTCATCAAACTTGGTATTCATCTACTTCACCTTTCTGGGTCGCCGGGAAGCGACGTCATCTTTACGTCTTTGAAGGCCGCCGAAACGGTCCCATCATCTGCCCCCAGGGGACAGTTCCCAGTCTATATGGGCATGAGCCGCCTCGGGATCAAGACCCGGCGGTGCGGCAAGACGTGGAAATGCTGCTTTTTACCACAAATCGTCAGTCGGCGGAACCTGCAGATTACAGGGTTATTGACTGGACAGACCGCAAAAGACAGCAGCGGCGCCTGTTGGCGCCGCTGCTTGAGGAAGGGTCTGTTACTTGAACCAGCTGGAGACCAGCATCACCAGGTAATCCCACAGGCGGCTCATCAGGCCACCTTCCTGCACCTCTTCCAGGGCAACCAGGGGAACCTGCTTGATCTCCTTGTCCCCTTGCTTGAGGTACACGGTACCGACGCGCTGGCCCTTGGCCAGGGGCGCCTTCAGCTCGCTTTCCAGCTGGAAGTCCGCCTTGAGGTTGTTGCCCTGGCCACGGGTGACCAGCACGGAGACGTCCTTGTCGACCCCCAGCTTCACTTCAGACTTGTCGCCCATCCAGATCTTCTGGGTGACCAGTTCGGTGCCCGCCTTGTAGGGGGTCAGGCTCTGGAAGAAGCGGAAGCCGTAGGTGAGCAGCTTCTTGCTCTCGGCGGCGCGGGAAGCCTCGCTGTTGGCCCCCATGACCACGGCGATCAGGCGCATGCCTTCGTTGTTGGTGGCGGAAGAGACCAAGTTGTAGCCGACCTGGCTGACGTGGCCTGTCTTGATGCCGTCAACCTGCAGGGATTGGTCCCACAGCAGGCGGTTGCGGTTGTGCTGGGTGATGCCGTTGAACACGAAGGACTTCTGGGAGTAGATCTTGTACTCCTCCGGCTGATCGTGGATCAGAGCCTGACCCAGGCGGGCCATGTCGCGGGCGGTACTGTAGTGGCCCTCTTCATCCAGGCCGTGGGGGTTCTTGAACTGGGAGTCCTTCATGCCGAGCTTGGCGGCCCAGGCGTTCATCAGGCTGGCGAAGGAGTCGGTGCTGCCCGCCAGGTGCTCGGCCATGGCGACGCAGGCGTCGTTGCCGGACTGGATGATGATGCCCTTGTTGAGATCATCGACGGAGACCTGCTTGCCCACCTCGATGAACATCTTGGAGGAGTCGGAGTAGTTCTTGGACCAGGCGTTCTGGCTGATGGTCACCATGTCGGTGCCCTTGATGTTCCCCTTGTGCAGCTCGTCGCCGACGATGTAGGAGGTCATCATCTTGGTCAGGCTGGCGGGGGGCAGACGCTCGTCGGCGTTCTGCTCGGCCAGCACCTGTCCGGAGAAGTAGTCGATCAGAATATGGGCCTTGGCGGAGATCTCGGGCGCGGCAGGCACCACCATGGGGGCGCTGTTCAAAGTGGGGACCGGCTGGGCACTCGGCAGGGCCGAATCCGGGGTCGGAACAGGCTGGTTGGCCTGAGCGGTGGCGCTTAACAGGGAGGCCAGAATAACGGAGCGGGCAAATTTGGACATCTTGAAATTCCTGGTGCCTGGATGGGATGTACCCAAGTTGAAAAAAAGCGGGCCCCACTATACCAGATGTGCGTGTCGGTCATAGTCCGAGATGCGACCTGGACGGGATTTTATGGGATGGTCCCCGACCTCGCGTCGTATCCCGGCGCGAGGTCGGGGCGGGTATCAGGGCACGATGAAGGCCTGCTCCAACCCACCCTGGCGGATCTGCTCGAGCAGGGGGGCCTGCTTGTCGCTGGCCACGGGGCCGAGCAGGACGCGGAAGACGGCGCCATGTGCCACCACCTGGTACGGCACGCCATAGCGCTGGGTCATCACCTTGCCCATGGCCTCGGCCCGCGCCTGCGAGCCGCTGGCGAGCACCTGGATCATCTTGCCCTGGGTCGCACCAGCCTTGGGAGGGGAGACGGTGGTGGTTGCCGTGGCGGCAGGAGCAGGAGCAGGAGCAGGAGCAGGAGCAGGGGCGGCCTTGGCCGGTGCCGTGGGGGCCGGCGTCTCGTTGACGAAGGAATTGGCTGCTGGCGCCGCAGGCTCCATGGGCGTCATCGGGGTCATGGGCACCATCTCTACCATCTGATCCGGCTGATCGGTGATGAGTTCGAGGCGCACCCGGGCCTCACCCCCTTCCACCATCTCCAGCTGCGCGGCGGCGGCGTGGGAGAGATCGATGAGGCGATCGCTGCCGAAGGGACCGCGATCATTGACGCGTACTATGGTCTCCAGACCGTTGTCCAGATTGGTGACCCGCACGTAGCTTGGCAGGGGCAGGTTGCGGTGGGCGGCGCTGAACAGGGTGCTGTCCTGCACGTCGCCGTTGGCAGTCTTGTTGCCGTCCAGATCCCGGGAGAGCCAACTGGCAGTGCCTTCCTCGCTGTAGTGCTTGATGTCGCGCCACACCTCAAACTTCTGCTTGCCGATCCAGTAGTCCCGGTTGCCGCTCTCGCTCATGGGTTCGGGGCGGGGAATGGCGCCGGTCGCCTGGGGGATCTCGATGACCTGGGGCTTCTCCTGGGGGACGGGCTCCGGGGGCTGCGGCTGGGGTTCGGGTTGGCTGCTACAGGCGGCCAGCAACAAGGCCAGGCTGAGGGGAAGAAGTTTGTGGCTGTAATGCATAAGCGTCCTGGATTGCTTGACTGAGTTGATGCACCGCCATCGCATAGAGAGGGCTGCGATTGTAGCGGGTGATCACGTAAAAATTGTGGCGCGCGACCCAGTATTCCGGTCCTTCGGCCTGCTCCATCGCCAGCAGTTTTACCGGCGTCTCGGGTGACGGCGGTGTGGCGACTTCAATGCCCGCAGCGGCCAGCTCTGCCCAGCGGTGTCTTAGCTCGGGCTCGGGTGCAAGCAGGGTACCTACTGGCGCCAATCCGATCAAGGCGGGCTCCACCACCGGCTCGCCCCAGCGCCAGTGGTGCAGGGCGAAGTAGTTGGCCACGCTGCCGATGGCATCTGCCGGGTTGGCGAAGAGATCCCGCTTGCCGTCTCCGTCGAAGTCGACCGCGTAGTGGCGGTAGCTGGAGGGCATGAACTGGCCCATGCCCATGGCGCCGGCATAGGAGCCCTTGAGGGTGGTGAGCGGCCACTTCTCTTCCCGGGCAAGCAGCACCAGCTGGGCAAACTCCTTGGCGAAGAAATCCGCCCGTTCGGGGTAGTGGAATCCCAGGGTGTAAAGGCTGTCGAGCACCGGATGGCGGCCCATCTGTCGACCGTAAAAGGTCTCGATGCCGATGATGGCGACGATGAGGGAGGCGGGGACCTGGTAGGTCTGCTCGGCCCGTGCCAGGGTGGCGGCATGGCGCTGCCAGAATCCCACTCCGTCCCGGATGCGCTCCGGGGTGACGAACAGCGGCCTGTAGCGGTGCCAGGGCTTGGCTTCCCAGGGGCGGCGGATGGTGTCCAGCACCTCCTGGCGCAGGCTGGCCTGGGCGGCGGCGGCCTGCAACTCTGCCAGCGGCACCTGCTGCTGCTCGGCCAGCAGGCTGAGCCGGGCCGGCGAGACGGCAGCACCCGCCGTCAGGGTGCACAGAGATAGAGCCAGCCAGCCGAGCCGCATCAGGCGAGCAGCCGCCTGTGGGTCTGGATGGACATCAGAACGCCGAAGCCCGCCATCAGGGTCACCATGGAGGTGCCGCCGTAGCTCACCAGTGGCAGGGGAACTCCTACCACCGGCAGGATGCCGCTTACCATGCCCATGTTGACGAACACATAGACGAAGAAGGTCAGGGTCAGGGCGCCCCCCAGCAGGCGTTCGAAGCTGTTCTGGGCCTGCATGGAGATAAACAGGCAGCGGCTGATGATGTAGAGGTAGATGACCAGCAAGAGGGCCACTCCCACCAGACCGAACTCCTCGCTGAAGACGGCGAAGATGAAGTCGGTGTGGCGCTCTGGCAGGAATTCGAGCTGGGACTGGGTGCCTTGCAGCCACCCCTTGCCGAACACGCCGCCGGAGCCGATCGCAATCTTGGACTGGATGATGTGATAGCCGCGACCGAGCGGGTCCTTCTCCGGGTCCAGCAGCATCAGCACCCGCTGGCGCTGGTAGTCGTGCATCAGGAAGAACCAGAGTACCGGCATGAAGGCGCAGATGAGCAAGACCGCGAGCCCGATGAGCCACCAGCTGATCCCCGCCAGGAAGATGACGAAGAAGCCGGAAGCGGCCACCAGGATGGAGGTGCCGAGATCGGGTTGGGCCGCGATAAGCAGGGTGGGCAGCAGCACCATCACCAGGGCGATCATCACATGGCTGAACTTTGGCGGCAGGGAGTGCCGGCTGAGCCAGGCGGCCACCATGATGGGCATGGAGAGTTTCATCACCTCGGAGGGCTGGAACTTCATGAAGCCGAGATCGAGCCAGCGCTGGGCCCCCTTGCCGATATGGCCGAACACGTCCACCGCGATGAGCAGCAGCACCACCACCGCAAACAGGGGCACCGACCAGCGGGCATAGAGGGAGGGCGGCAGCTGGGCTATGCCGATCATCAGACCGAAGGCCAGGGCGCCGCGCACCAGCTGGCGCACGATGGAGTCGAGATCCTGGCCCGAGGCGGAGTAGAGCACCACCATGGAGAGGGCCATCAGGGTCAGCAGGCCGAGCAGCAGCGGCAGGTCGATGTGCAGCTTGTACCAGATGCTCTGCTGGCGGGCAGAATTACTCATTGGGAAACGACCTCACTCGGTTGGGACGGCTTTTCCGGTGCCGGTGGCAACTGGGGTTCCGGCGGGAGCAGATAGGCATCCAGCATGTGGCGGGCGACCGGTGCCGCCATGGCGCTGCCGCCCCCGGCGTTCTCCAGCACCAGGGCGACGACCGCCTTGGGTGCCTCGAAGGGGGCGAAGGCGACGAACAGGGCGTTGTCGCGGTGCTCCACCTTGGTGGTGGCCGCGTTGTAGACCTGGTTCTCTTTCAGGCCCACCACCTGGGCGGTGCCGGACTTGCCCGCCGCCTTGTAGGGGGTATTGGCGAAGGCGCGGCGCCCCGTCCCTTCGTGGCCGTTGATGACGCGCCACATGCCGTCCTTGGCCACCTGCCAGTAGGTATCGCTCTTGGCGGCGATGGCCACGTTCGGGTTGATGGGGGCGTTGACCACGCCATCGGAGGAGGCGGTGCTCTTGAGCAGGTGCGGCGTCACGTCGTGACCGTTCTGGGTCAGGATGCTGATGGCCTTGGCGAGCTGGATCGGGGTGGCGCTCCAGTAGCCCTGGCCGATGCCGATGGAGATGGTGTCCCCCTGGTACCAGGGTTGACGCCAGCGGGCCATCTTCCAGTCCCGGGAGGGCATGACGCCCCGGGTCTCTTCATAGAGGTCCACGCCGCTGTACTGGCCGAAGCCGAACTTGGTCATGTAGCTGTTGATCTTGTCGATGCCGACCCGGTAGGCGAGATCGTAGAAATAAGTATCCGCCGACACCTCGATGGCGCGATAGACGTCGAGCCAGCCGTGGCCCCAGCGGCGCCAGTCCCGGAACTTCTTGGTGGTGCCCGGGATGGAGAAGCTGGGCCCGCCGAAGTAGCGGTAATTGGGGGTGATCGCCCCCTCGTTGAGCCCCATCACCGCCATCATGGGCTTGACGGTGGAGGCGGGGGCATAGATGCCCTGGGTGGTGCGGTTGACCAGCGGCCGGGCGGGATCGTTGAGCAGCGCCGAGTAGTTGGCGCTGGAGATGCCGGTCACGAACAGGTTGGGGTCGTAGCTTGGGCTCGACTCCATGGCCAGGATGGCGCCGGTGTTGGGTTCCATCATCACGATGGCGCCCCGGCGGCCGGCCAGCAGCTCCTGGGCCTTCAACTGCAAGCGGATGTCGATGTTGAGGTAGATGTCCTTGCCGGGCTCGGGGGGCTGGAATTTCAGGGTGCGCACCACCCGGCCGCGGTTGTTCACCTCGACCTCCTGATAACCTGCCACGCCGTGCAGCTGATCCTCGTAGTACTTCTCCACCCCCTGTTTGCCGATGTCCTTGGTGGCGGCATAGTTGGCGAGCTTCTCCTCCTTCTCGAGGCGCTCCACGTCACGGGTGTTGATCTTGGCCACGTAGCCCAGGGCATGGGTGAGGGTATCGCCGAACGGGTAGTAGCGCTTGAGGTAGGCCTCGATGCTGGCCCCCGGGTAGTTGTGCTGGTTGACCGAGAAGAGGGCGACCTGGTATTCGGTCAGCTTCTCGAACAGGGGCACGGGCTTGAAGCGGCGCTGACGTTTGACCTCGGCCAGGAACTTCTCCTTGGTCCCCTCCGGCAGGGCCAGCAGGGTGATGAGGTCGTCCGCGGTCTTCTCCAGGTTCTCGGTCTCTTCGGGCACGATCTCCAGGCTGTAGACAGGGCGGTTTTCCGCCAGCAGGACACCGTTGGCGTCGTAGATGAGGCCACGGGGCGGCGCCACCGGCACCACACGGATGCGGTTGTCGTTGGATCGTGTCTGATAAGTTTCGTAAGACTCTACTTGCAGGTAGTAGAGGTTAGCCAGCAGCACCAGCATGAGGGTGACCATGCCGATGTAGGCGACCAGGGTGCGCCGGAAGAACAGACGTCCCTCGGCACTGTGATCGCGCATTTCAATGCGATTCTTCAGCATGCCGTTACCTTGTGGCTGACGTGCGGGTGAGAGAGGAGAAATGCATGCTCAGGGTCGGCATGGGTCACTCTCTGTGATAAGGGTGATTGGTGGTGATGCTCCAGGCGCGGTAGAGGCTCTCGGCCACCAGTACCCGCACCAGGGGATGGGGCAGGGTCAGGGGCGAGAGCGACCAGCTCTGCTCCGCAGCAGCCTTGCACTCGGGGGAGAGCCCCTCCGGGCCACCCACCAGCAGCGCCACATCCCGGCCATCCAGCTTCCAGGCTTCCAGTTGCACGGCGAGCTGCTCCGTGGTCCAGGGCTTGCCCGGAATGTCCAGGGTCACGATACGAGAGCGGCCGGCGGCGGCCAGCATGGCTTCCCCTTCCTTTTGCAGGATGCGGGGAATGTCGGCATTCTTGCCGCGCTTGCCTGCGCCGATCTCGACCAGCTCGAACGGCATGTCTTTGGGGAAGCGGCGACGGTACTCTTCGAAGCCATGCTCTACCCAGGCAGGCATCTTGGTGCCCACGGCAATCAACTGGATCTTCATCTTTGGTTACGCTGTCGCCCTTTATTGCGAATTGACCTGGGCGGCGCCGCTCCAGAGTTTTTCCAGCTGGTAGAAGTCGCGATGCTCATCCTGCATCACGTGGACGATGACCGACCCCATGTCCACCAGCACCCACTCACCGGTGAGTTCCCCTTCCACGCTCAGCAGGTCGAGCCCCGCATGACGGGCCTCGCTGGCGAGGTTGTGGGCGATGGCACTGACGTGACGATTGGAGTTGCCGGAGCAGATGATCATGGTGTCCGTGATGCTGGATTTGCCGCGCACATCGAGGGTGATGATGTCGCGGCCTTTCATGTCATCGATCTTGTCGACGATAAAGGCGAGCAATTCTTGGCCTTGCAATGTCTTCTCCTATCTTCCGGCGCCAGAGGGCGGCGGATTATATCATGGTCACTCCCGTTTCCCAGCCTGGCAAAGGGAGCATCGCCCGGGGAGCCGTCCCGTGGGGGAGGGGCCCCTTGACGATCACTATAGTGTGCAACCCGGCCTGGCAATAGTCAGGGCCGGGCCCGGTGCGCCCGGACGTGTCGGCTGATCCGCCTGCGTGGCGCCGTTTACTGCGTTGCCGATGAGCGGTAGAGCCCGTGGCGCCGGATATAGTCGGCGACCGGGTTGGGCAGCAGGTATTTGGGATCCTGGCCTGCCGCGAGCAGGGCACGCAGGCGTGTGGCCGACAGCTCGACGGGCAGGTTGTCACAAAGCCAGACATGACCGTGGCGCTGGCGATGGAGATCCTGAATGTCCCGGGTCTGGTGGCGGGCCAGCAGCTCGGCCACCTGGACGGGATAATCCGGTTGCCAGCCTGGGCGGCAGCTCACCACCAGGTGGGCGTAATCGAGCAGCTCCTGCCAGCGGTGCCAGCCCGGCAGGCCGAGCAGGGAATCCATCCCCATCAAAAAGCAGAGCGGGGTGTCCGGCAGCTCGCTCCTCAACTCGACAAGGGTGTCGATGGTCCAGGAGGGGGTGTCGCGCCTGAGCTCCCGCTCATCCACCACGAATCCCGGGTTGTCCGCCGCAGCGAGCCGGACCATGGCGAGCCGCTGCTCGCTGGAGCAGAGCGGATTGGCCCGGTGGGGCGGGATATGGTTCGGGAGCAGGCGCACCTCGGCCAGACCCAGGGCCTCCCGGGCCTCGATGGCGGGTCTCAGGTGGCCGATGTGAATGGGATCGAAGGTGCCGCCGAGGATCCCGATGGGCGGTGTCAGCATGATTCCGTCTCCAGCAGGGGGAGCGGGGTTCCGTCACGAAAGCCGAGGGCGATGGTTTGCAGCATCAGCCAGGCCTGCTCGGTGTCGAAATGGCGCTGGGCATGGTCCAGCTGAGCCATCAGTTGCCAGAGCTGCCGGATCTTGGGGAAGGGAAGCCGGGTCAGCGCCTGCTGGATGAGCTGCTGGCGACTCTGCCAGATGCGCAGGCGGCTGAAATGCTCCACCAGGGGCTGTCCGGCGCGGGCGGCCAGCGCCAGCTCGGTGAGCTGCTCCAGTTCGCGGCACAGGGTCCAGGCCAGCATGCCGGGTTCGGTGCCCTCGGCGCGCAGGGCCAGCAGGATGCGCTGGGCCCGGTTCACCTTTCCTTCCAGCAGGGTATCGACGAGCTGGAAGGGAGTGAAGTGGGCGTGGCGGATGATGGTCTCCTGCAGATAGGCGACGCTGATGGGCTGGGGCGGGGAGAGCAGGGTCAGCTTCTCGATCTCCTGGCTCGCGGCCAGCAGGTTGCCCTCGTAGGCGTGGCACATGAAGTTGACCGCATCCGGCAGTGCCTTGAGGCCGAAGCGCTGAAAACGGGCGCTCATCCAGCGCGGGAAGAAGCGGGGCTCGGGGTGGTTGACCGGCACATAGGTGCCGTTCTGGCTCAGCTTGTCGAACCAGGCTGCCTTCATCTGGGTCTGGTTGAGGCGGGGGCCCGAGAGCACCAGCAGCAGGTCGGGGTGGAGCTGCTTGCCAATGTCGCTGATGCGGGCGGCGAGATCCTTGTCGATCTTGGCGGGCAGCTCCAGCTCGATGATCTGGCGGGCCGAGAACAGGCTCATGGCCTGGCAGGCATCGTAGACCTGGTTCCAGTCCAGCCCCTGTTCCACCACGAAGCTGTGGCGTTCATCGAAGCCTTGTTTGCGTGCCACCTGACGCACGGCGTCGATGGCTTCCAGCTTGAGCAGGGGCTCGTCCCCAAAAATGAGATAGCAGGGCTTGAGCCCTGCCTTGAGATGATCCGCAAACTGCTCGGGATAGACTCTCATCAACACCCTCTCATCAAGATACGCCCATCAGAACTTGACCTGACTGAGCTGGCGAATAACCAGGTTGGCGGCCTGCTCCTGCATTTCCTTGCCCAGCTGCTCCTGCTCGCGGGAGGAGGCGAGTGCCGCATCCGGCTTGTTCAGGAAGCTGCGGTTGAAGGTGATGGGGAAGACCTGGGTCGGTTTTCCCGGCATGACCACGGTGAACTGGGTGCTGTAACTCAGCAGGTATTCGCGGTCCTGGCCGATGGAGTCGACCGAGGCGACCTGGCTGCGGCTACGTACCCCGGCCAGGGTCAGCACCGGGATGCCCTCCTTGTCGGCGAGCTGCACGCCAGCGGCCTTGAGACGGGTGGTGACCAGTCGGTAGAAGTCGCTCTTGTTGTCACCGACCACTTTCATGGTCATCAGTTCGGGGGGAATGGCGGTGCCCCGCATCTGAAAACCGCAGGCCTGCAGCAACAGTCCTGCCAGCACGATGGCCATCCAGCGCGTGAAGATGGTGCCCATAAAAAATCCTCTTTGCATGAAGGGAAGAGCGGCGGGCGCAGGGCCCGCCGTCATCATCCGTGTGTCGTCAGCCCCTGGCCCAGACCGTCGGCCGCCGCCAGGGGAGGCGTCATCAGTTGGCCACGATGTTGAGCAGTTTGCCCGGCACGTACACGACTTTGCGCACGGTCAGACCGTCGGTGAACTTCTGTACGGACGCATCGGCCATGGCCAGCTTCTCGACGTCGGCCTGGCTTATCTCGGCCGGCACGGTCAGCTTGCCGCGCATCTTGCCGTTGATCTGTACCACCACCAGCTTCTCGGTCTCGACCATGGCCGCTTCGTCAGCCACCGGCCAGGCCGCGACATCGATGTCCCCTTCCTTGCCCAGCATTTTCCACAGCTCGAAGCCGATGTGCGGGGTGATGGGGTAGAGCATGACCACGACCGCTTCCAGCGCTTCCTGCATCAGGGCGCGATCCTGAGCGTCACTGCCCAGTTTGGCCAGGTTGTTCATCAGCTCCATGATGGCGGCGATGGCGGTGTTGAAGGTCTGACGGCGACCCACGTCGTCGCTCACCTTGGCGATGGTCTTGTGCAGCTCGCGGCGCACGGCTTTCTGGTCGCTGGTGAGGGCGGCGACGTCCAGTGCGGCAACGGCGCCACCGGATACGTGCTCGAAGGTGATGCGCCACAGGCGACGCAGGAAGCGCTGGGCACCTTCCACGCCGGAGTCGGACCATTCCAGGGTCATCTCGGCCGGGGAGGCGAACATCATGAACAGACGGACGGTATCGGCGCCGTAACGCTCCACCATCAGCTGCGGGTCGATGCCGTTGTTCTTGGACTTGGACATCTTGGTCATGCCGGAGTGGATCACTTCACGACCCTCAAGGTCGACCGCCTTGGTGATGCGGCCCTTGTCATCACGTTCCACCTTGACGTCGAGGGGGCTGACCCAGACGTTGCCGCCCTTCTCATCCTTGTAGTAGAAGGCGTCGGCCAGCACCATGCCCTGGCAGAGCAGGCGCTTGAACGGCTCGTCGCTGTTCACCAGGCCCGCATCGCGCAGCAGCTTGTGGAAGAACCGGGCGTAGAGCAGGTGCATACAGGCGTGCTCGATGCCGCCGATGTACTGATCCACCGGCAGCCAGTGGTTGGCGGCCGCCGGATCCAGCATGCCCTTGTCGTAGTCCGGGGAGCAGTAGCGGGCGTAGTACCAGGAGGACTCCATGAAGGTGTCGAAGGTATCGGTCTCGCGGAACGCTTCCTGGCCGTTGTAGGTGGTCTTGGCCCACTCTGCGTCGGCCTTGATGGGGCTCTGGATGCCATCCATCACCACGTCTTCCGGCAGCAGTACCGGCAGCTGATCTTCCGGGGTCGGCACCACGGTACCATCCACCAGGGTCAGCATCGGGATGGGGGCGCCCCAGTAGCGCTGACGGGAAACCCCCCAGTCGCGCAGACGGTAGTTGACGGTGCGCTTGCCCTTGCCGAGCCCTTCCAGCTTGTTGGCGATGGCATCGAAGGCACCCTGGAAGTCGAGGCCGTCGAACTCGCCGGAGTTGAACAGCACGCCCTTCTCGGTATAAGCCGCTTCGCTCACGTCGACGTCACCATCAACCGGCTTGATGACAGGCTTGATCTCGAGGCCGTACTTGGTGGCGAATTCGTGGTCACGCAGGTCGTGACCCGGTACCGCCATCACGGCGCCGGTGCCGTAGTTCATCAGCACGAAGTTGGCGACCCAGACGGGCACCTTGCGGCCATCCAGCGGGTGAATGGCGTAGAGGCCGGTTGCCATGCCCTTCTTCTCCATGGTGGCCAGTTCAGCTTCGGCTACCTTGGTGTTCTTGCACTCTTCGATGAAGGCGGCCAGCTCCGGATTGTTCTGGGCTGCTTGCAGCGCCAGCGGGTGACCGGCGGCGATGCCCACATAGGTCACACCCATGAAGGTGTCCGGACGGGTGGTGTAGACCTCGAGGTGCTCGGCCTGACCGTCGATATTGAAGCTGATGTTGACCCCTTCGGAGCGGCCAATCCAGTTGCGCTGCATGGTCTTGACCATTTCCGGCCAGCCTTCCAGATTGTCGATGTCGTTCAGCAGCTCTTCGGCGTAGTCGGTGATCTTGATGAACCACTGGGGGATCTCTTTCTGCTCCACCGGGGTATCACAGCGCCAGCAGCAGTTGTCAACAACCTGCTCGTTGGCCAGCACCGTCATGTCGTTCGGGCACCAGTTGACGGAGGAGGTCTTCTTGTAGACCAGGCCCTTCTCGTAGAGCTTGGTGAAGAACCACTGCTCCCAGCGGTAGTAGTCCGGCTTGCAGGTGGCCAGCTCCCGATCCCAGTCATAGCCCAGCCCCAGCATCTTCAGTTGGTTCTTCATGTATTCGATGTTTTCGTAGGTCCAGGGGGCCGGCGCCGTGTTGTTCTTGATGGCGGCGTTTTCTGCCGGCAGGCCGAAGGCGTCCCAACCGATGGGTTGCAGCACGTTCTTGCCATTGAGCCGTTGATAACGGGAGATCACATCACCTATGGTGTAGTTGCGAACGTGCCCCATGTGTAGACGACCAGACGGATAGGGGAACATGGAGAGGCAGTAGAACTTTTCCTTGTCTACTTTCTCCACCGCCTTGAAGGTTTTCTTGGCATCCCAGTGCTTCTGCACTGCTGGTTCTATGGATTGGGGAACGTATTGCTCTTGCATTGGTGACATCCGGATCTGTGAAATGAATAGATAAAACGGCTGGGAAATCCCGATAGAATACCCATATCCTGCGGCGGCAACAACCGCCAGCATCCGCCCGGTCTCGGGCCAGGTCCGGTACCCGCGAGGATTTGCAGAGCCGCAAGAGTCGCAACGAAGTGAGAATGGCAACCGCCGCCCGTATCCGCCGAGCCCGAGGTCAGGGTCTGGCTCGATCGGGATTCAGCAGAGGAGTGATGGCCATGGACAAACGTCGACAAGGGTATGAAGCCTTTATCGCCCAGCTCAAGAAGCAGTGGGAAGAGACGGAAGCGTTTCAGGGAGAGCGCCTCAACCGGATGATCGCCAAGGTGCAGGCCTATCTGGAGGCGGCTGGGGATCTGACCCAGGACGAGCTGGCGCTGATCGCCGAGTATGTGAAGCGGGATCTGGGCAACTATGACGAAGGGCGCAAGGATGAGCAGGTGGAGGAGTCTGCCTTCATGCTGGCGCTCAAGGACACCGCCTGGTCCTGGCTGGCAGACGTGACCGACCGCACCCAGGTGGAGTGGCAGGAGTTGGCGGACGAGCTGGAGCACAAGGGGGTCTACCGGGCGGGGGACTGGGTGGGACTCGGGGTGCTGGTGTGCGATCACTGCGAGTGGCGCCATACCGTGCTGCACCCGGAGCAGCTTGGCACCTGCCCCGAGTGCGGGGCCGATGAGTATCATCGCGAGCCGCTGTCTCCTTGAGCCGCCAGACTGTGCCAAGCCATAAGCCAAACCATAAAAAGAGGCGCCCAAGGGCGCCTCTTTTGTTTATCGGGGTTATGTGGTCTTAGCCCTTGCGCGCCCAGGGGTGGGCGCGGGGGCGCAGCCACAGGGCCAGCCCCAGCAGGGCGGCGGCCAGGCCATACATGGGCCAGCTGCCAAAACGCAGATAGGGGGTCTGGCCGTGGGCGGGGCGTACCTCGGCACGCAATACTCCAGCCTCGAACTGCGGGATCTGGGCGATGATGCTGCCGTCTATCTCGGTGACGATGGTGATGCCGGTGTTGGTGTCGCGCAGCAGCGGGCGGGCCAGCTCCAGGGCGCGCATGCGGGCGATCTCCATGTGCTGCCAGGGGCCGATGCTGGTACCGAACCAGGCGTCGTTGGAGACGGTCAGCAGAAAGTCGGTATCCGGCTGCACGTTGCGGCGCACCTCGTCCGGGAAGATGATCTCGTAACAGATGGCGGCAGCAAACTTGAGCCCCTTGGCGATCAGGTTCGGCTGCACCTCGTCACCCCGGCTGAAGGAGGACATGGGCAGGTTGAAGAAGGGGGCGATGGGACGCAGCAGATCTTCAAAGGGTACGAACTCGCCGATGGGCAGCAGGTGGTACTTGTAGTAGCGGTTCTTGTGCTCGTAGTAGTAGGACTCCTTGCCTTCTGCATCCTGCACCCCCATGCCGAGCACGGTATTGAAGAAGCGCTGCTGTTTCAGATCGTAATGGATGATCCCCGCCAGCAGGCCGGTGTCGTTCACCTTCATCGCCTTGTCCAGGCTCTCCAGATAGGTACCCATCTCCTTCTCGATGGCCGGGATGGCGGACTCCGGCCAGACGATGATGTCGGCATCCTGGTTCTCGCGGCTGAGATCCTGATACTTGCGCACGGTCGGCACCAGGGCCTCTGGATCCCACTTGAGGGACTGCTCGATGTTGCCCTGCACCAGCGCGACCTTGACCGGTTCACCCCGGGTCACCCAGTTGAGCTGCATCAGCCCCTGGGCGGCGCCCACCAGGGCGACGGGGAGCAGCAGCCAGGCCGGCTTGCGGCTCTGCCAGGTGAGCCAGAGGGCAGAGGTGGTGAGCAACAGGGCGAGGGTGATGCCCTGCACCCCGAGGATGGGAGCGAATCCCTTGAGGGGGCCGTCTATCTGGGTGTAGCCGAACCAGAGCCAGGGATAGCCTGTCATCACCCAGCCCCGCAGCCAGTCGGCCATCAGCCAGAGCGCCGGGAAGGCGAGCAGCCAGCGGCTCCAGTGGCGGCCGGCAAAGAAGCGGGCGAAGAGCCAGCAGGCCAGGGTCGGGTAGAGAGAAAGATAGGCGCAGAGCCCGGCCAGCAGCACGAAGGCGGCCGGCAGCGGAATGCCGCCAAACTCCGTCATGCTGACGTGGATCCACCACTGCCCGGGCAGGAACAGACCCATGGCGTAGCCGAAGCCGCGCCAGGCTGCCTGTTTGGGGGTGGCCTTGTCCAGCAGGGCGTAAAGGCCGAGCAGGGAGGGGATCACCAGGGGCCAGTAGCCGAAAGGGGAGAAGGCCAGCACGGCGATGGCGCCGCTGGCAATGGCAAACAGGCTGGTCAGGAGTTTCGATTTCACGGGGGATCGGGGCTCGAATTGGACTGAATGGAAACACAATGGCCGACATCTTAACCGCAAACCGGGTCAACGGCGAGCCTCGCGGTCGGCGTGGGCCAAGTGGCGGTCGCGCGGCGGGAGGGAGGCAAAAAAAGCGCCCCTGACGAGAGGGGCGCGGGATGTGCGTGGTGCTGGGCGGGATCAGGACTCCGGCTGCGCCGCCGCATGATGCTCGGGGATCTTCACCTGCAACTGTTGCAGGCGACGGCGATCGGCGTGCATCACCTTGAACAGGTAGCCGTCGAGTTCGATCTCTTCACCCTTCTTGGGCAGGTGGCTGAAGGCGTGCATCACCAGACCGCCGACGGTGTCCACCTCTTCATCGCTGAACTGGGTGCCGAAGAAGTCGTTGAAGTCCTCGATCTCGGTCAGCGCGCTCACTGAGAAGACCCGCTTGCTGATGCGGCGGATCTCTTCCGGCTCGTCCTCGATGTCGTCGAACTCGTCGTCAATCTCGCCGACGATGAGCTCCAGAATGTCCTCGATGGTCACGAGGCCAGAGACACCGCCAAATTCGTCCACCACGATGGCCATGTGGTAGCGCTCTTCCCGGAACTCCTTGAGCAGGCGATCGACCCGCTTGCTCTCCGGCACGATCACCGTGGGACGCAGGATCTTCTCCAGCTGGAGCGGCTCGCTGGCATGCTGGCCGCCAAAACCGAACGGCAGCAGATCCTTGGCGAGCAAGATGCCCTCCACGTGATCCTTGTCTTCGTTGATCACCGGGAAGCGGGAGTGGCCGGATTCGATGATGACCGGCAGGAACTCGTCCACCGGCTGGGACTTCTCGATGGTCACCATCTGGGAGCGGGGGATCATGATGTCACGCACGCGCAGCTCGGCAATTTCGAGCACGCCCTCGATCATGTCCTTGGTGTCCTGATCGATGAGGTCCCGCTCTTCGGCATCGGCGATGACCTCTACCAGATCGTTGCGGTCTTTTGGCTCGCCCTGGAAGAGTTGGCTGAGTTTGTCGAGCCAGGTTTTCTTCGGCGAGCCGGTACTAGGGTGATCGTCGGTCATTTTCTCTCTTGGTTACTCGTATGAACACACTTGAAATCGTTGTGGCTATATGAGGATGGGCATCGGCTGTTTCAAGACGATGACCATCCGGTTCGTTACTCTTCGTCGTTCAGATAAGGATCGGCGAAGCCCAGTTCCTGCATGATGTCGCGCTCGAGCTGCTCCATCTCTTCGGCTTCCTCGTCCTCGATATGGTCATAACCTAGCAGATGCAGACTGCCATGCACAACCATGTGAGCCCAGTGGGCCATCAGGGGCTTGCCCTGTTCGACGGCTTCGGCCTCGACCACCTGGCGGCAGATCACCAGATCCCCGAGCAGGGGCAGCTCGAGACCCGGCGGCGCCTCGAAGGGGAAGGAGAGCACGTTGGTGGGCTTGTCCTTGCCGCGATAGGTGTGGTTGAGCTCGCGGCTCTCCGCCTCGTCCACCAGGCGCACCGTCACCTCGGCCTCGGGCTGGAAGCCCAGAATGGTGCCGTCGAGCCAGCCTTGCAGCTGGGCCTCGGTCGGCAGGCCGTCCGGGCTGGCGCAGGCCAGTTGCAGATCCAGGGTCACGCTCATTGGGCACTCTCTTTGCTGGTGTTCTCGTTGCGGGGAGTGGCTGCGCTCTTCTCGGCCGCCTGCTGGGCATCGAATGCCTCGTAGGCCTGCACAATGCGGGCCACCACGGGATGGCGCACCACGTCCTTGGACTCGAAGAAGTTGAAGGATAGGCCATCGACCCCCTGCAACACCTCCAGGGCGTGGCGCAGACCGGATTTGGTGCTGCGAGGCAAGTCCACCTGGGTGATGTCGCCGGTCACCACTGCCTTGGAGTTGAAGCCGATGCGGGTCAGGAACATCTTCATCTGTTCCGTGGTGGTGTTCTGGGCCTCGTCCAGGATGATGAAGGCGTCGTTGAGGGTGCGGCCGCGCATGTAGGCAAGCGGCGCCACCTCGATGACGTTGCGCTCCATCAGCTTCTCCACCCGCTCGAAGCCCAGCATCTCGAACAGGGCGTCGTAGAGGGGGCGCAGGTAGGGGTCCACCTTCTGGGAAAGATCGCCGGGCAGAAAGCCGAGCTTCTCACCGGCTTCCACCGCCGGGCGGGTCAGCAGGATGCGGCGGATCTCTTGGCGCTCCAGGGCATCCACGGCGGCGGCCACGGCGAGATAGGTCTTGCCGGTCCCGGCGGGCCCGATGCCGAAGCTGATGTCGTGGCGCACGATATTGGCGATGTACTGGGCCTGGTTCGGGCTGCGGGGCTTGATGAGACCGCGCTTGGTCTTGACCGTGACCTCCTTGCCATACGGCAGGGAAGGGGCGGGTTCGTCGTCCTGCTCCAGCACGCGGGACTCCTGCACCGCCAGGTGCACCATCTCGGGGGTGATGTCGCTCACCTTGCTCCCCTTGAGGGGCTGGGTTTCCACATAGAGGTGCTTGAGGATGACGGCAGCCGCCTCCACCTGGGCCTGCTTGCCGATCACTTGGAAGTGGTTGTCCCGGTAGCTTATCTCGATGCCGAGACGGCGCTCCAGCTGCTTGAGGTTGTCGTCAAAGGGTCCGCACAGGCTGGCGAGGCGCTGGTTGTCGGCGGGTTCAAGGTGCAGATTCAGGGTGGAGATGTGTCGGCTCAAGGTGTCCTCTTATCGGTTGTTCCCCCGCCAGGGTGCGGGGGAGAGAGTCATCAATGGGGTCTGAAGGCCGCAACGCCCAGATCATCGGGCACGTTGTCAGGACGACGGGCGAGGATCTCGCTCGGGGCCGTGGCGATGCGCAGGTTCATTTCGTCCTCGCCGCGGATGAAGCGGCCGCGCAGGGAGTAGGGGCGTACGTCGGTGATCTCCACGTCGGCGAAGCCGCCGATGAGGCGGTGCGGCCCCTCGAAGTTGACCACCCGGTTGTTCTCGGTGCGGCCACTGAGCTGCATGGGATCCATCTTGGAGGGCCCCTCCACCAGGATGCGCTGCACCGAGCCCAGCATGGCGCGGCCGATGAGCATGGACTGGTGATTGATGCGGTTTTGCAGTCGAGTCAGGCGGGCCTTCTTCACTTCCATGTCGACGTCATCGGGCAGGTCTGCGGCCGGGGTGCCGGGGCGCGGGCTGTAGATGAAGCTGAAGCTCATGTCGAAGTTGATCTCCTCGATGAGTTTCATGGTGGCCTCGAAGTCTTCGTCCGTCTCGTTCGGGAAGCCGACGATGAAGTCGGAGCTCATGGTGATGTCGGGACGCACGGCGCGCAGGCGGCGGATCTTGGACTTGTACTCCAGCACGGTGTGCGGGCGCTTCATCATGGTCAGGATGCGATCCGAGCCGCTCTGGATGGGCAAGTGCAGGAAGCTGACCACCTCGGGGGTATCACGATAGACCTCGATGATGTCGTCGGTGAACTCGACCGGGTGGCTGGTGGTGTAGCGAATGCGGTCGATGCCGTCGATGGCAGCCACCAGGCGCAGCAGTTCGGCGAAGGTGCAGACCTCCCCGTCGAAGGTCGGCCCCCGGTAGGCGTTGACGTTCTGGCCGAGCAGGTTCACTTCGCGCACCCCTTGCTGGGCGAGCTGGGCGATTTCATAGAGCACGTCATCCAGCGGCCGGCTCACCTCCTCGCCACGGGTGTAGGGCACCACGCAGAAGGAGCAGTACTTGGAGCAGCCTTCCATGATGGAAACGAAGGCGGTCGCCCCCTCGGCACGGGGTTCGGGCAGGTTGTCGAACTTCTCGATCTCGGGGAAGGCGATGTCCACCTGGGCACCGCGCCCCTCCTGCACCTGCTTGATCATGGTCGGCAGGCGGTGCAGGGTCTGGGGTCCGAAGACGATGTCCACATAGGGCGCCCGGCTGCGCAGGTTCTCCCCTTCCTGGGAGGCGACGCAGCCGCCCACCCCGATCACCAGCCCCGGTTTTTTCGCCTTGAGCTTCTTCCAGCGACCGAGCTGGTGGAACACCTTCTCCTGGGCCTTCTCGCGGATGGAACAGGTGTTGAGCAGCAGCACATCTGCCTCTTCCGGCTCCTCGGTAAGCGTGTAGCCATTGCTGGCATCCAGCAGGTCCGCCATCTTGGACGAGTCGTACTCGTTCATCTGGCAGCCCCAGGTCTTGATATGAAGTTTCTTGCTCATTGCTTCTCGTGACTGGTTTTGAAATCGGCAGGGTCAAAGGACCGGCCATTTTACTCCGCAATCCCGGTGCTGACCAGTCTGGGGCCGCCCGTCGCCATCAGGGCCGGCTTGTCGTCGGCAATTGCGCATCCCCCTCACTGTTTCTGCCGCCTCCTTGCGTTATCATGCCCCATTCGGTTCGGCCCTTGCCCCTCATCGCGGGGACTCCTTGCAGGAATCAAGTTATGGAACAGTGTGATATCGCCATCGTCGGCGCCGGCATGGTGGGCGCCGCCACCGCCTGCCTGCTGGCGGCAGAGGGGCTCTCGGTACGGGTCATCGAGACCCGGTTGCCCGAGCCCTATGCCCCCGAGCAGCCGCTGGATCTGCGGGTTTCCGCCATCAGTCAGGCCTCGGTGGCGCTGCTGACCCGGGCCGGTGCCTGGCAATATCTGCAGCAGATGCGGCTGTGTCCCTATCGCCGGCTGGAGACCTGGGAGCTGGACGGCTTCGCTACCCGCTTCGACGCGGTGGATCTCGGGCTGCCCCAGCTCGGCTACATCATCGAAAACCGGCTGATCCAGCTCGCCCTGCTGAAAAGGATGGAGGATTTCCCGACCATCCAGACCCATACCCCGGCGGCGGTGACGAGTCTGCGCCAGGGTGCGGATGACGCCGTGCTGACCCTGGATGACGGCACCGAGCTGCAGGCGCGCTGGGTGTTGGCCTGCGATGGTGCCGAATCCCACACCCGGCGATTGGCCGGCATCGGGGTGTCGCGTTTCGAGTACCGCCAGCACTGCATGCTGATCAACATCGACACCGATTTTGCCCAGGAAGACATCACCTGGCAGCAGTTCACCCCGAGCGGCCCGCGCGCCTTCCTGCCGCTGCCGGGCCGCCATGGCTCCCTGGTCTGGTATGACAGCCCGGCCCGCATCCGGGCGCTGGCCGCCATGAGCAACGAGGCCCTGGCCGTCGAGGTGCGCCGCCACTTCCCGAGCCGCCTTGGCGGTTTCACCGTGACGGACAAGGGGAGCTTCCCCCTGGTGCGCCGCCACGCCAACGACTATCACGCCGGGCGAGTGGTGCTGCTCGGGGATGCGGCCCACACCATCAATCCGCTGGCGGGGCAGGGGGTGAACCTCGGTTTCAAGGACGTGGCCTGCTGGGCCGGGTTGCTCGGCAAGGCGGGGGCGCAGTGGCACGAGCTGGCGCTGGCCGGGCGTTACGAGGGGCGACGTCGCCCTGACAACCTGCTGATGCAGTCGGGGATGGATCTCTTCTACGGGGTCTTCAGCAACGAGATAGGCCCCCTCAGGCTTGCCCGCAACCTGGCGCTGAATCTGGCGGACAAGGCGGGCCCCCTCAAGGAGATGGCGCTACGCTATGCGCTTGGGCTGGTATGAGGCAGTGCGTGGCACTGCCAGGTGCCAATCGGGTGGCATATCAATCCGTGTGATGGTGCCAGCCGGTTTTTTATATGGCCGCGAGGAGTGATCCTGGCGGCGCAGGGGCAAAACGGCCTCAGGCAAGGGGGGAGTACACCATGAACAAGGCATTGCTGGTGATCGATTTCATCAACGACATCGCCCACCCGGACGGGCGCATCGCCGCCTCGGCGGCCCAGGTGATCGAGCAGGACGCCATTGCGCACGCCAACCAGGCGCTCGCTCATGCCCGCGCTCACGGCTGGCTGGTGGTGCTCATCAAGGTGGGGTTTGACGAGGGCTATCTGCTGCAACCCAGGGGCTCCCCCATGTTTGGCCGTGCCCGGCAGTTCGGGGCCCTCTCCCTGGCCGACAGCGGCACCGACTTTCACCCGGAGCTCGATGTGCAACCCGGGGATCTGGTGCTGACCAAACCCAGAGTCAGCCCCTTCTACGGCACGGCGCTGGAGCCTGCGCTACGGGCCAATCGCATCGAACATCTCTATGTGTGCGGCGTGAGCACCAGCTGGGCCATTCAGGGGGCGGTGCGAGATGGCCACGATCGGGACTACGCCATCACCATCCTGGAGGATGCCTGCGCGGCGGCGGATGCTGCAGAACACCAGGCTTCCCTGCGCATGCTCGGTCGCATTGCCGAGATCATCAAGGTCGCGGAGCTGGCGGAGCGGGACTGAGCCCGGCCATCCTCTCCTGCAGGCTTATCATGCACCTCATGCGGGCTCGGGGTGCGTCTCTCTCACCATGGCGAGGAAGCGATCCCGGATGGGATCGGCAAATTCCGGGTTCCACACCAGGCTGATTTCCCATTCCGACCAGGGGCCGGAAAGGGGGTAGAGGGTCACCTCCTTGCCCGCGATGAACCCCACGCTGCGCGGCAGGATGGCGTTGCCGATACCGGCGGCCACCAGGGCCACCAGGGTCTGGATGTCTTCCGCCTCCTGGATGAGACCGGTCAGCCGGTTGGCGCCGAGAAAGCGGGCGATCTGCTGGCTGAGACCCGGGCAGCGATGGCCCACCATCTGCAGCAAGGGATCGCGGATCAGCGCCCGCTCCAGGTCGAAGTCCGGCCCTGCCACCCGGGTGGGGACGGCCAGCACCAGTCTGTCCGTCAGCAACCTGTGTTCCCTCAGTTGTGGCGCATCAGGCCGTCGCATGAAGCCCAGTTGCAGCCGACCCGCCAGCAAGTGCTCCTGCTGGATGGCGGAGGTGGTGTCCCGCAGGTGAACCAGCACGTCGGGGGCCTGCTGTTTGAAACGGGCCACCAGGGAGGGGGCCAGTGCAAAGCTGGAGAGCCCGAACCCGATATTGAGGCGTCCGGCGGCACCGCTTGCCAGCGCCAGGGCATGCCGCTCGAATCCCTTGCCGTGATCCACCAGAGCCTTGGCCTGGGGCAGCAACTGTAGGCCGATGGCTGTCAGCTCGGCCCCGTGGCGGCCCCGGTTGAACAGGGTGCTGCCGAGGGCCTGCTCCAGCCCCTGGATCTGCTTGGTCAGGGCCGGTTGCGTCACATAAAGCCGGCTGGCCGCCTCCCGGTAGTTGGCACTCTCGGCCAGCATGACGAAGGCCTGCAATTGTCTCAGGTCGAATCTCATTCCATTTGGTTATCCAATGTGGCGATTTATTGATTATAAATTATCTAATCTCCTTGTTCTAATGGTCTCGAAACGGGCCTGCTTGCCCGCTGTTCAGCCACAAGGAGTCATGTCATGTCGAGCGAACGCTATCTGTTCTTGATCAAGGGGAGCCTGGTGATGGCTCAGCCGCTGGCCGCACCGGAGACCGGGGAGCTGCTGACCAGCCTGTTGCAGCAGGGGTTCGTCGTCGCCCCCTTGCCGGTGTGGGCCAGTAATGCGGAGCAGGCGCTCGCCTGTTACGAGGCCGCTGCCCAGCGGCAGGTCTTCGCCGATGCGCTGGCGGGGAGAGCCCTGTGAGCGCGGTGCGCGTGAGGGCCGCGTCCCTGCTGCTGGACATGGACGGGACCTTGGTCCACTCCACCGGCGACGTGGAAGTCGTGTGGCGGCGCTGGTGTCAGCACCATGGGCTGGATCCCGCTCCCGTGCTCGCCATGTGCCACGGCGTGCGCTCACGGGAGGTGATAGGGGCCCTGGCTCCCCAGCTGGACATGGCGGTGGAGGTGGCCCTGCTCGACGATCTGGAGATGGCATACGCTGCGGCGCCGATGCCCCTGGACGGTGCCCGGCGACTGCTCGAACAGCTGCCATCGACGCGCTGGGCGCTGGTGACCTCCGCAAGCCGGAGGGTGGCAGAGCACCGGCTGCTGCACGCCGGATTGCCGCTGCCCCGTCTCCTGGTGTGCGCCGGGGATGTGGTACGGGGCAAGCCGGATCCCGAGCCTTATTTGCTGGCTGCCAGCCGGTTGGGACTGGCTCCGGCCGATTGCCTGGTGTTCGAGGATGCGCCAGCGGGCATCGCCAGCGCCCTGCAGGCGGGTTGCCAGGTGGTGCAGATGGGGGGAACAAGGCGGTATGACGACAGGCTCAAGGGCTGGCTGCGGGACTGGCGCGGGATCGAGATCGAGGTGGCATCGGACGGGCTCCATCTTCATCTGCCCGCCCCGCAGCCGGCAGAGGCCGGATGATGACGACAAGAGCCACGCCATTCAGGTGCCGCAAGATTGCCCGACGCTGGGGGAAGCCTGCTCAGGCGAGTAGCGTTCCACCCGGTTGCGGCCATTGTGCTTGGCCAGATAGAGCGCCTGATCGGCGCGAGAGAGCAGCTCGTCCAGATTGAAGGGGCCCTCTCTCTGGGAGGCGATACCGATGCTGACCGTGATGCAGACGGCGGGCTCGGCTCCCTTTTCTTCCCCTGGCTGCGCGACGATTTTTCGCAGCCGCTCGGCCACCGCCATGGCCTGCTCCTCGCTGAGGCCGGGCAAGATGGCCACGAACTCCTCTCCCCCCAGGCGACAGAAGAGATCCCCCGGTCGAAGCTGGTCGCGCACCCGGGCCGCGAAGCCGCTCAACTGGTTGTCCCCCTCTTCGTGACCGTGACGATCATTGATGCGTTTGAAATGATCGATGTCCAGCATGCAGACCGCCACAGGGTAGCGCTGCACCGTGAGGTGCTGGAGCAGTTCGTGGGCGGCCGACCAGAAGCCGGCCCGGTTCAGCGCACCGGTCAGGTGATCGTGGTGGGCCAGGTGTTTCATCTCCCGCAGCAGGCTGTTGCGGGCCGCCATGATGCTGGCGGCGGTCAGGGGGGTGAGAGCGATCAGCATGACCCCTATCCGGACGGAGAACATCCAGTACTGGGTCTGGACATCGTGATTGATGACGAGGTGGCCGTTTGAGAGGGCGATCAGGATCAGGGTGCTGTAACCCAGGGTCAGCAGGCTGGTGGCGAAGACGGAGTAGGTGACTGCGCACCAGAGCAGTGCCGGTACCGGGAAGGCGATGGATCCCGGCCCCTCGATGAGCAGGGTGAGCAGCAGGGAGGCCACCAGGCTCAGCAACGGCATCAATCCGGCCCAGGAGAACTCGGTGCGGTAGAGGAGGGTACGCCAGGGGGGCATGCTGTCATGGGGAGGCAGTGTCAGGAGCACCGGCAGTATGGTCATGTAGTTCACCAGCTCGCTGGCAAACCAGAAGCCCAGCCCGTAGAGCGGGGGGCCCAGAGACAGGATGGGATTGATGGTGGCGCCGACCACGCCGGCGGCGAGGGAGGCGGCCAGGGTGTTTCGCAGCAGGAGCACGAGGGAGGTGGGGCGCCTGAGGAGCTTGTCGGCAGGCGCGAGCCGATGCATCAGCAGATACCCGACGCCGATGCCGGCCAGGTTGCCGCAGGTCAGCAGGATGGTTTTGAACAGGGGCTCGCCGGTGAAGAGGGCGGCGAGAAAAAAGCCCAGTATGCCGCCGGCCCAGCCCGCCGGGGTGGCCAGGCGTGGATAGCGCACCATGCAGCCGAGCAGGACCGCATTGGCAGGCCAGAAGGCCGCCAGCAGGTTGGGGGGGCGGGTGAAGATGCCGATCAGCGAGAACAGCAGTATCAGGGCGGCGACACACAACAGAGCGGACAAGGGCGTCAATGTGCATGAGGTACGTTGGCGTGCGATGTCCCCCATGGGGACCTCCTGACAAGAGAGGGTTTGCTCAGAGTATGGCTGGCACGTGACAAGGGTGAACGAGTGCGAGATGAAAACGCCCCCTGGTGGAGGGGGCGTGAAGGCTTACTTGAAGACCCGGAAACGCACGTCGTCGTCGATGAAGGTCTTGTCGCCGGCAGGTTGCTCTATGCTGCCAAAAGGCATCTGGGCACGGAGCAGCCAGCTGGCGGGCAGGTCCCACTCCTTGCGGACCGCATCGTCGATGAGCGGGTTGTAGTGTTGCAGGGAGGCGCCGATGCCCTCCTGGGCCAGGGTGGTCCAGACCGCGAACTGGGCGATCCCGGTGGCATGTTCGGACCAGATGGGGAAGTTGTCGGCATAGAGAGCGAATTTCTGCTGAAGATCCTCGATGACGGCGGTGTCTTCGAAGAAGAGCACGGTGCCAGCCCCGGCGCGGAAGCTGCCGTTGATCTTGGCTTCACTCTGGGGATAGGCCTCCGGCGGCACTATCTTCTTGAGCTCCGCCTTGACGATGTCCCACAGCTTGTGGTGCTGCTCGCCGAACAGGATGACGGCGCGGGAACTCTGGGAGTTGAACGAAGAGGGGCTGTGCTTGACGGCATCCTTGATGAGGGCGGTCAGCTGGGCCTCGGAGTGGGTCACCCGGTTGCCCAGGGCATAGATGGTACGACGTGCTTTGATCTGTTCGATAAACGGACTGCTCATAACATCTCCTTGGTTGATGAATCATCACCGCCAGCGTTGCCGACAAAGGTCATCTGGCTCCGATTTCTCGAGTCATCGACTATAACACCTTGCGGGCAATAAACCGTCAACGACGAGTAATGACTGTTTCTACTTTTTATGGATATTCACATGACGGATGTGAATATGGCCGCGAGACACCTTGATATCTTTTTTATCATTAGTGGTGGATGTTAATGACTTCAATCAATATCTTTTGCAGATTTTTAATCTATAAAATTCATAAAATATG
Source organism: Aeromonas sp. 25-248 (assembly GCF_053005425.1). NCBI lineage: Bacteria > Pseudomonadati > Pseudomonadota > Gammaproteobacteria > Aeromonadales > Aeromonadaceae > Aeromonas > Aeromonas sp. 25-248. The sequence goes on from NZ_JBRKTB010000005.1 coordinate 177,173, forward strand.
ACATTTTATAGAGGGTGGCATGACGGCGGCGCTGATCAAGGAACGCTATTACATACTGACTCCGCTGTCGCTTCTCCTGGGAGGGCTGGTGCTGATCGCCACCCTGTTGCTGGCGGCAGCCAGCTACCTGAGCAGCATCGACAAGACGGTGGCGGGTTACGGTCACATGCTGGCCGCCCTCGACGCCACCCTGTTCCAGGACATGGCGCAGGACAACCGCCGCCAGCTTGGCGTGCTGGAGGCGTCCCTGGACAAGCAGGCCATCGCTGCCGGGGCATCGGCCATCAATCCCATCTGGCCCATTGCCCATCAGTTCAAGTACGACGCCCACTTCCTCTATTTCTACAATGCGCGCACCCATCGGCTCGACGGCTATCCCGACTGGCAGCAACCGGAGGGCTACCGGGCACAGGCGCGGCCCTGGTACCAGACCCTGTCCGGCGAGGGTGATGATCTCGTCTGGTTCGGTCCCTACCCGGCGTTCGATTCGGCCGGAGAGGTACTGACCCTCATCAAGCGGGTCAAGGATGATGAGGGGCAACTGCTTGGGCTGCTGATGGTGGACATGTCGTTCAGCGCCTTGCAGGGGGCGTTGCACCGGGCGGTGGGTGAGGATCCGGTGGCCCTCTACATCACCGAGCGCAAGGGCGGCAAGCTGGTGGTGGGGCACAATTTGTCGCTGTTGCCGCTCCGTCTCGAGCGGGAGACGCAGGCGGTCGGCCTGGACGGGTTCTGGGAAGGACGCCACCTGCAACACGCTCTGGAGGGGATGGAGTGGGATCTCAACGTCTATCTCCCCCCCTCCCATTTTCATGAAAACCTGCAAGACACCCTGCTGATGGTGGTGCTGCCCGCCCTGGCATTGCTCTGCATCTGGCTGTGCAGCCTGTGGTTTCTGGTGCGGATCTTTCGCCAGGAGCAGGCGCTGGTGCAGGGCTCGCTCAGCGGCCTCATCCGGGATGAGGCGAGAAAGGAGATCCAGCGGCGTCAGCGAACCTGGTTCGTGCACGGCAGCCTGGGAGAGATAGAACAGGTGCGAAACAGCCTGCTGCAAGGGCAGGATGCCCTGCTCCACGACCCTCTCACCGGCATCCTGAACCGGCGAGCCTTCGATCAGCAGCGGGCGGGGCTGGAGCAGGCGGGGAGGCCCTATTGGCTGGTGCTGTTCGATGTGGACAACTTCAAGCGCGTCAACGACAGCTGGGGACACGGTGTGGGGGATGCGGTGCTGTTTCGGGTAGCCACCATCATGGCGAGAACCCTGGGGGATGAGCGGGTCTACCGCATCGGGGGCGATGAATTTGCGGCCTTGCTGCCCTGGGAGCAGGCGGAGGTGGAATGTCGCCTGACCCACCTGCTCGGTCGGGTGAAGGCCCTGAAATGGCGGGAGTTCGCCGACGCCATCACCCTGAGCGCCGGCGGCGCGCGCTATCCGGATGATGCCCTGACGCTGCTAGAGCGGGCGGATGCCTGCCTGTACGAGAGCAAGCACCAGGGGCGGGATTGCTGGCATCTGGCGGCGTCGTCGCCCGTTGACGGGGAGGTTGTGACAGTATCTGTCTGACGGTGAACGCTGCAAAAAAGGGCCTTTGGGCCTAGAAAAGGGTCATGACGGGGATAATTTCTCGTGTGACCTTTTTTTTTGATGTGGTTTCAGGTGGTTAGCCTGCTTTCTTGCATCGTGTCGCGAACCGGAGACAGGGAGGGCTGGCGGTGAGGTGCCCCTTGCGGCAGTGGCGCAGGTCAGGGGGCTTTGTATAGTGCAGGGAAAAATAATCAATCATCAGGTTTGACAGGAGTACCCCATGAAAATGAAACCGTTTGGCATGAGCGCACTGGCGCTGCTGGGGGCGTTGCTGTTGGGCACAGGACAGGTGCAGGCATCCGAGACCCTCAATACCATTCTCGGCGGCGGAGCCGGCGGGGTGGCGGGCACCATGATCGGCAAGGAGCTGGGTGGCGACACCGGCGCCCTGGTGGGGGCAGCCCTGGGGGGCGCGGCCGGTGGTGCGGCCACGGCCAATAGGGGCAACAAGAACGAAGCTGCGCTCGGCGGCGCCGTTGGTGCCCTGGGCGGGGCTGCCATCGGCAAGAGCGTCGGTGGCAGCACGGGCCAGCTGATCGGCGCCGGTATCGGTGGTGCCGGTGGCTCCGCCATCGGAGCCAGGACCGGGGATGGTCACGAGAGCCGCGGCGATCGCTATTACGATGACAGGCGCTATCACAAGCACCACAAGAAACACAAAAAGCACCGCAAGCACAGATGGCATGACGACTGATGCCGCGGCAAGCTGATCGACAAAAAGGGGCCTTTGGCCCCTTTTTTTGATCCCGCTGCCGGCCCGTAAGGGGCGGCGAGCGGCCTCTTACACCAGCCGGTGCTGGCGCCTGCCAAGGGAGAAGGCGTTGATGTTGTCGATGAGCTGATCCGCGAGGCGCTGCATCGACTCTTCGCTGGCCCAGGCCACGTGGGGAGTCAGGATGAAATTGGGGTAACGCAGGGCCTGCATCAGGGGGTGATCCGGAGGCGGCGGCTCGACGCTTGCCACATCGAAGCCGGCGCCCCCCAGACGGCCGTTGCCGAGGGCTTCGAGCAGCGCCTGCTCGTCCACCAGGCCGCCACGGCCCACGTTGATGAGCAGGGCACCCGGTTTCATCAGGGCCAACTCCCGCTCCCCGATGAGATGGCGGGTGTAGGGGGTGAGCGGGCAGTGCAGGCTGATCACATCCGAACTTTGCAGCAGGGCATCCAGGGGCAGCCTGTCGTCATCCCCCGGGGAGCCGACCTGGCTCTGGGCATAGTAAACCTCCATCCCGATGGCGCTTGCCCGCTGTCCCAGCGCCTGTCCCAGGGTTCCCTTGCCGATGATCCCGAGGCGCTTGCCATGCAGATCCGTGATGGGGTGGTCGAAGAAGCAGAACTGGCCGCTTTGTTGCCAGCGCCCCTCCAGCAGGGACTGGCGCCAGGCGAACAGGTTGCGCGACAGGGCGAGCATCAGGGCCATGGCGTGCTCGGGGACGGAAGGGCCCGAGTAGTTGCGGATATTGCACACGGCGACATTGGCGGCGCGGCACGCCTCCAGATCCAGGTTGTCGCTGCCGGTGGCGGCCAGGGCGATCAGGCGCAGTTCGGGCAGCTGGGCCAGTTCATCGGCCCCGATGCGCACCTTGTTGATGATGGCGATGCTGGCGCACTTGAGCCGCTCCACCACCTGATCCGGCGCCGTGGTCGGGTAGCTTTGCCAGTGATGGGGAAAATCGGGGCGGCGCAGATTGATGCCGGTGTCCAGGGTGTCGCTGTCGAGAAACACGATTTGCTGCATGAAGCCTCCTGCCATTGGTTCGGACATGATGCCAAACATGGAGGGCGGCTGACCAGCGCGGTGGCATCGGGTCAAGTCCGATGGGGAAGGCAAAAGGCGGGTGGCTGTGCCTCGGAGGGACTCAGATCCAGCCCAGGTGCGTCAGCCAGCCCTGGATGCGCCCCGGCGTCTCCTCCAGATCCATCAGGGCATAGGGGCGGTAGTTGAGCTTGTGGCTGCGGCGGCTCTCGCTTCTGCGGGCTTCGGCCGCCAGCAGGGGCCAGCGTCCTCCCTCCTCCTGATAGAGATCCAGGGTAGGGATGCTGCCCTGGGCTATCTGCTTGGCGAGGGTCTGGTTGCTCAGCTGGTTGGGGAAGAAGCCGTCGAGCAGCACCAGGGCATCGGGGGCGGGCAACTGTTCGCTGGCGATGAGGTTGGCGGCCCAGGCGGCGCTGGTACCCTGGGCCAGCAGCAGCTTGAAGCCCCCCTCCTGCAGCTTGGCATCCCCCAGCTTGCTGATGCGGGAGGCAAACTGCTTGCGAAAATCGTCGATGACCTGCTGTTTCTTCTCGGCGGCGGGGTCGAGCTCGGTCTGCTGCGGCGAGGGGAGCAGCAGCAGGGTATCGAAACCGAGGCGCCCCAGCTCCCGGGTCAGTTGCCACAGCTGGCCGCTGCGCTGCCAGTCGGGCAGCAGGATGACCAGACCCACGTAGTTGTCGCTGTCGTGCTTGGCAAACAGTACCTGTTGCTTGTCCACCCTGGTGCTGTCGGGTATTCCCTGCCAGTCGCTGCTCTGCCAGTAGTCGGGGGGAACCAGGGGGGCTGGATCCGGGGCGGCGCCTGACGGTGCCTGCCCGGCGCCGTGGGCGGCAAAAGCAAGCAGGGTCAGCAGCAGATAGGGGCGAAATGTCATGGGGGATCCTCCAGCACTCCCTCATAGCGGCCTCGCCGGGGGTTTCTTTAGGGCAAGGGGGCACATCGGCATCGGCGGTGGCGAAGAGGGTCTGACCGGCGGGCCGGACACGGGGCCGGGATTGTTCCAAATGGCAAAGCATTCCCGGTTTTGATTGTTCCATCCTGTGACCCATACATGGTTCAGTAAGGGCAGGCAGACAGGGGGCCGGGGCATGTCGTCACTGGCCGCAGGCGGAGAATTCTCCCCCCTGTCTCGTCAGAACGAGAGGTTCACCCTCACTTTCCATCGACAGGGAGCGTTATCGCCATGAGCACCTTGGTTCACTTGCCCATCCTCGACCTGAGGCAGCTGGATGCCTCGCCCGACGCCCGGGCCGATTTTCTGGCATCGTTGCGCGATGCCGCGAGAGAGACGGGATTTTTCTACCTGACCGGCCACGGCATCGATCCCGAGCTGCAGCAGGAGGTGCAGCAGCTGTCGCGGGCCTTCTTTGCGCTGCCTCTGGCGGCCAAGCAGCAGGTCGCCATGATCCACTCTCCCCATTTTCGTGGCTACAACCGACCGGGGGCGGAGCTGACCCGGGGTCAACCCGACTGGCGAGAGCAGTTTGATATCGGTGCCGATCGCCCTGCCTTGCCGCGCGCGGCGGGCGACCCGCCCTGGTGGCGGTTGCAGGGGCCGAATCAGTGGCCGGAGGCGCTGCCGACACTGCAACCCGTGCTGACGCGCTGGCGTGGGCAGATGACCCGCATGTCCCGTACCCTGCTCGGGGCTTTTGCCGAGGCGCTCGCACTGTCGCCAGATGCCTTCGATGCCCTGCATGGAGAGCGTCCGAACGAACATATCAAGCTGATCCGCTATCCCGGTGAGCGGGGCGCCACCCAGGGGGTCGGTCCCCACAAGGATTCGGGCTTCCTGAGCTTCCTGCTGCAGGATGACCAGCCCGGCCTGCAGGTGGAGGTGGCGCCGGATCACTGGATCGATGCGCTCCCGCTCCCAGGCACCTTCGTGGTCAACATCGGTGAGCTGCTGGAGCTCGCCAGCAACGGCTACCTGCGGGCGACCGTGCATCGGGTGGTGCCGTCGGCACCGGGGCAGGAGCGTCTCTCCATCGCCTTCTTCCTGGGGGCCCAGCTCGACGCCGTGGTGCCCGTCTATCCGCTGCCCGAGGCACTGGCCCGTGAAGCCAGGGGGCCTGCCACCGACCCGCACAATCCGCTGCTGCGGGAGGTGGGCTGGAACTACCTCAAGGGGCGGCTGCGTTCCCACCCTGATGTGGCATTGCGCCACCATGCCGATCTGTTGCCGGCGCCCCGGGCGCTGGCGGTCGGCGAAACCACCCATTGATTGCATGGCAAGGAGCACAAGATGAACAAGCACGGACTGTTTTCCCTGAGCGGCCTGGTATTGGCCCTCGGACTCTCTCTCTCCGCCCAGGCAGCCCAGGCGCTGCGGGTTGCCGCGGATCCACTGCCCCATGCGGATATCCTCGGCGAGGTGAAACGCCAGGACCCTTCGCTGGATCTGCAGGTGATCGAGCTCAGCGGCGGCATCAATGCCAATGCCCTGTTGGTGGCGGGTGATGTGGATGCCAACTATTTCCAGCACGTCCCTTACCTGCGGGATCAGGAGAAGGCGCTCGGCACTGAGCTGGTGGTGGCCGCGACCGTACACGTGGAGCCTCTTGGCATCTATTCGAAGAAGTTCAAGCACCTGAGGGAGGTACCGGAAAAGGCGGTGATCGCCCTGCCCAACAATGTCACCAACCTGAGCCGGGCCCTCTATCTGTTGCAGCACGAGGGGCTCATCACCCTCAAGGCCGGCCATGAAGATCCGGCGCGGGATCTGGCGACGGTGCACGACATCGCCACCAACCCCAAGGCGCTCAAGATCCTGGAGATCGAGGCGCCGCAGCTGCCGCGCTCCCTCGACGACGTGGATCTGGCGGTGATCAATGGCAACTATGCCCTGGAGGCGGGGTTGGAGCCTGCTCGCGATGCCCTGGGGCTGGAGAGCGCCCAGAACAATCCCTACGCCAACATCCTGGTGACCACCCCGGCGCTCAAGGATGATCCGCGGATCCGCCAGTTGGCGCGGGATCTGGAGTCCAGGGCGATCGCCGACTTCATTCGCAAGAGCTACAAGGGGTCGGTGATCCCGGTGGCCGGGCGGCAGTCATGATAGTGCTGGAGGGGCTCGGCAAGCAGTACCCGGGGCACGGGCAACCCGCTCTGGAGGGGGTGTCGCTCGAGATTCCGGATGGGGCCATCTACGGCATTCTCGGGCGCAGCGGTGCGGGCAAGAGCACCCTCATTCGTTGCCTCAATCTGCTGGAGCGGCCAAGCCGGGGCCGCATCCTGTTCGATGGCCGCGACATCACGGCCCTGGAGGGGGCGGCCTTGCGCCGCCACCGTCAGGGGACCGGCATGATTTTCCAGCACTTCAATCTGCTGCACGCCCGCAGCGTGGAGGAGAACGTGGCGGTCCCGCTGGAAATCGCCGGAGTGGCGCGCGGGGAGCTGGCGGCCCGGGTCAGCGAGCTGTTGGAACTGGTGGGGCTTGGCGAGCACCGTCGCGCCTTTCCCTCCCAGTTGTCGGGGGGGCAGAAGCAACGAGTGGGCATCGCCCGCGCCCTGGCCGCCAATCCGCGCCACTTGCTCTGTGACGAGGCGACCAGTGCCCTGGATCCGGAGACCACGGAGTCGGTGCTGGCGCTGCTTGCCGACATCAACCGCCGCCTCGGGATCACCATAGTGCTCATCACCCACGAGCTGGAGGTGGTCAGGGCCATCTGCGATCACGCGGCGTTGCTTGAACGGGGTCAGCTGGTGGAAAGCGGCGCTCTGGGCACCCTGCTGGCCAACCCCGACTCCCGCGTGCGGCAGGCCCTGTTGCCGGATCCCGAGATCCTGCGGCGTTTCATGGCACGTCACGGGGTCACAGAGGAGGTGCGTTTATGCAGAGTCGCCTGAGTGCAGAAGCCTTGCTCGAACTGATGTATCAGGGGTCGCTCGAAACGCTCTACATGGTGGGAGTGGCGGCCGTGTTCACCCTGTTGCTGGGGCTGCCGACCGGGGTGCTGTTGGTGGTGACCCGTCCCGGGGGCGTGCTGCCCTTGCCCCGTCTCAACATGGTGCTGGGAATCGGTATCAACATCGGGCGGTCGCTCCCCTTCGTGGTGCTCCTGATCGCCCTGATCCCCCTGACCCGGCTGGTAGTCGGCACCTCACTGGGCAGCACCGCCGCCATCGTTCCCATTACCCTGGGGGCCTTCCCCTTCTTTGCCCGGGTGGTGGAGAGCGCCCTTGATGAGGTGGACAAGGGGCGCGTCGAAGCCGTGCTCGCCATGGGGGGCAGCGGCTGGCACGTGGTCGTCAAGGCGCTGCTGCCCGAGGCCTTGCCGGCGCTGCTGGCCGGGCTCACCCTGACGGTGGTGATGCTCATTGGCTTCTCCTCCATGGCGGGGGTGGTCGGTGGCGGCGGGCTCGGGGATCTGGCGATCCGCTACGGCTACCAGCGCTTTGATGACAAGGTGATGGCAGGGACAGTGGTCATGTTGCTACTGCTGGTGCAACTGGTACAGGGGGTGGGGGACAGGCTGGTGCGGGCACTGGCCCATCGCCGCTAGGGGCACGGCTTCTCATCAGGTCGGCCGTGAGGTGCCAGCCAATAAAAAAGCGAGCCTGGGCTCGCTTTTTTTGCAATCACATCAAGGGGTCAACTTAGTTGACGCGACGCTTGAATTCACCGGTACGGGTGTCGATTTCGATCTTGTCACCGATCTCCACGAAGGCGGCAACGGCCAGCTCGTAGGAGGTGCCCTTCAGGCGGGCAGGCTTGGTCACTTTACCGGAGGTGTCGCCACGGGCGGCCGGCTCGGTGTACTCGACTTCACGCACGATGGTGGTCGGCAGTTCTACGGAGATGGCTTTCTCGTTGTAGAAAGTCACTTCGCAGAGGTCTTCCATGCCGTCTACCAGGTAGTTCAGGGCATCACCCAGGTTGTCTTTCTCGACGTCGTACTGGTTGTACTCGGTGTCCATGAAGACATACAGCGGGTCGGAGTAGTAGGAGTAGGTGCACTCTTTACGCTCCAGCTGAACGACTTCCAGCTTGTCGTCGGCCTTGAAGACGGTCTCGGTGGCGCTGCCGTTCAGCAGACCCTTCAGCTTCATCTTGACCACGGCGGAGTTACGGCCGGATTTGTTGAATTCAGCCTTCTGGACCACCATCGGCTCGGTGCCGATCATGACTACGTTACCAGCGCGGATTTCCTGTGCGGTTTTCATGTAAAAAATTCCTGTTCGTGAAACGGACGGATAAAAACTGCCAGATTATATACGGCTTTCTAAAAATTTCACCAACCTCGTGACGAGATCCCCGTCCGCCAGCAGCCTCTGTGGCCAGGTGCGCCCATGTTGCTGCCATATGGCCGCGTATTGCGGCCATTGTGCCCAGAGTTCACCGGTGTGTTTCCCCCGGTTGAGGGCATGGTTGAAGCGGCGCAGCCACTGACCGGCCGGCGCTGGCAAGGGGGAGAGGTAGTGGTCAAGAAAACCGTCCAACTTGACCATGTGGGCATCCTCTTCCTGCTGGTAGATATGCCAGAGGAAGGGGCGCCCTGCCCACTGGGCCCGCACGAAGGAGTCCTCCCCGCGCACCAGGTTGAGATCGCAGCTCCACAGCAGGCGATCGTAGCCCCTCTGATCGGTCATCGGCAGCAGCTTGATGGTGAGGTTGCCCGCCTGGAGCAGATCTCCGGCCCGGGCTCCGGGAATGGCCGCTGCCAGCCCTGCGCCGATGAGCACGTCGTCGAGGGAGCGCCCCAGCGGCAGCAGCAGGGTGACGGGGGTGACGCTCTGGCGCCAGCACTCGACCAGGCTCCTGAGCGCCTCGCTCTCGTAGGTAAAGAGGCTGACCCGCAGCTCGTCTTCTCGTTGGGGTGGCAGGCCTAGGCTGGCCCAGTAGGCAGTCAGTCCCGCTTCATCCTGTTGCCAGCGCTCGCGCTCGACGATAAGGCCGTGCTCGCACAAGAGGCCGCCCGTTTTCTGCGTGAAACCCGGGAAGAAGAAGTATTTGTCGAGGCGCCGGCTGCCGACCTGCTGGGGCGAGGCGAGGCCATGGCAATCCTCGACCCAGCTCTCGGCCGAGAGGTATTCGAGGTTGATCCAGCAGGGGGGCATGGTCTGCTCGGCCATGCGTTCGATAAAGGGGGCGGGCAGCTCGCAGGCAAACGCCTCGATGACCACCCTGGCCGGGGTCATGTCGGCGGGGAGGCGCTCGTGCCAGTGCTGGACATAGATGCCATTGACCCACTGACCGTCCTGTGAGGGGTCGAGCGCTGGGCAGATGCGGGCGAAGCTAGCCAGATCGTCCACCCAGAGCCGCACCTGCACCTCACTCTTCTGCGCCGGGAGCGCGCCTTCCTGTTTGAGCTGGCGGGCGAGTCGCCAGGTGACGCCGATGTCACCGAAGTTGTCGACGACGCAGCAGAAGATGTCCCAGTCGAACGGGGGGAGAGGGCTTGTCATGGCGCGGGATCCCAGATGCAAAAAAACCGGTGCGCAGGGTAGCACACCGGTTGGCTGGCTTCTAACGGTCGGCTCGGGGCCGAAGGAGGGACTTACTCCTTGCCGTAGACGTTGTTCTCCTGCTCGCGCACCCGGATGAAGGTGGTGCGTTTGGTGAGCTCTTTCAACTGGCTGGCCCCCACATAGGTGCAGGTGGATCGCACCCCGCCCAGGATGTCGCGCACCGTGTTCTCCACCGGGCCGCGGTAGGGCAGCAGCACGGTTTTGCCTTCGGAGGCGCGATACTCGGCGACGCCGCCGGCGTGCTTGTCCATGGCGCTGGCCGAGCTCATGCCGTAGAACTTCATGAAGGGCTCGCCATCGACCTCGACGATTTCACCGCCGCACTCTTCGTGAGCGGCCAGCATGCCCCCCAGCATCACGAAGTCGGCGCCGCCGCCAAATGCCTTGGCCACATCCCCCGGGCAGGTGCAGCCGCCGTCACCGACGATCTGGCCACCCAGGCCGTGGGCCGCATCGGCACACTCGATGATGGCGGAGAGCTGCGGGTAGCCGACCCCGGTCTTGACCCGGGTGGTGCAGACCGAGCCCGGGCCTATGCCCACCTTGACGATGTCGGCGCCGGAGAGGATCAGCTCCTCCACCATCTCGCCGGTCACCACGTTGCCCGCCAGGATGACGTGGTTCGGGCAGGCCTCGCGGATCTTGCGCAAAAACTCGACGAAGTGCTGGGAGTAGCCGTTGGCCACGTCCACGCAGATGAAGCGCAGGGCGCTGGACATCGCGAGGATCTGGCGGGTCTTGGTGAAGTCCTCCTCCGAGGTGCCGGTGGAGACCATTACGTGGCCCAGCAGGGCCGGGTCGGTCTCATTGACGAAGGTTTGCCACTGCGCAAGGCTGTAGTGCTTGTGCACCGCCGTCATCATCTCGAAGCTGGCCAGGGTACGCGCCATGGCGAAGCTGCCGACGGTATCCATGTTGGCGGCGATGACGGGCACGCCCTGCCATTGGGTCTGGGTGTGCTTGAAGGTGAACTGGCGGGTCAGGCTGACTTGGGAACGGCTCTTGAGAGTAGAGCGCTTGGGGCGAAACAGGACATCCTTGAAACCGAGCTTCAAGTCTTCTTCGATACGCATTGCGAATTCCTTATTGAGCCTTGTGTGAGAGCTCACTTTGCAGTGGCAACTTTTCGGCAGGCGCAAAAAAACCGGTGGTTTTCAGGCCCTCCGGTTTACAGCAGTGTAGGCAAAAATCCCGTCAGAACAAGACTGATAATTCACGCACCGCTGTGGTAGCCTTTGGCGTCACAACCTGAGGATGGCCGCCAGCGTCATCCAGCACCCTGTTCTCCCCTCGTTTTCCTGCTGCATTCCCCACTCACGCGCCGTGCCCGGCATGGATTGTCGCCTGTTGGCACCGCGTCCAGAGCCCGCTCCCCTGCACGCCAGAATCCGGTTGACCCGGCAGTTGGCTGTGATACATCTGGGCGCAAGACTGACAAGGCGGAGAGCAAAATGGGCAAGAGAATGGTGGCGGCGGCCATGATGTGGGCGCTGTGCGGCAGCGCGATGGCGGCCCAGACCAGCTATGGCTGGATCGAGAAGGGGGTGCTGATGCCCTACGGAGTGGCGGTCAAGATGAAGCTCGATACCGGTGCCCTCACTTCGTCGCTGGATGCCCGCGACCTGAAGCATTTCAAGAAGGATGGCAAGCCCTGGGTGCGCTTCAACCTGGTGCTGACCGATGCCAATACCGACAAGGTGGTGCGCCGGAGCGTGGAGCGACCTGTGGAGCGCAGCGTGACGGTGCGAGGGGCGGGCGGCATGGAGGAGCGCCCGACGGTGACCATGTCCGTCTGCGTCGGGGACCAGGTCTACAAGGAGTGGTTCACCCTGCGGGATCGCAGCAAGATGATCTACCCGGTGCTGCTGGGGCGCCGTCTGCTGGCGGAGCTGGGACCGGTGGATTCGAGCCGGACCTTCACGGTACAGCCCACCTGCGACTAGGGTGGTGCAGCCATGAAAAACGGGGGCCTGGCCCCCGTTTTTCATGGCGTGCGCAAAGGCGGACCCCTCATGCCTGGCGCGAGGCGGGCAGCAGCACGCTCACTTCGAGCCCCCCTTCAGGCCGGTTGTGGATGTCGAGATCCGCTCCGTGAAGCTGGGCGATGCGCGAGACGATAGCCATGCCAAGGCCCACGCCATCCCCCTGCTGGGGATTGACCCGGAAGAAGCGCTCGCACAGCCGGGAGAGGGCGGCGGTGGGGATGCCGGGGCCGTTGTCCCGCACATCCACCCGGATCCGGTTGCCCACCTGGCTCACCACCACGGCGACCTCGCCGCCCACCTGGGTGTAGCGCAGCGCATTGTCGATGAGGTTGCCGAACATCAGCTCCAGCAACATCGCCTGTCCCATTACCTGCACCTGTTCGGCGCCCTCCAGGGACAGCTGTTGATCCTTTTTCAGGGCGATGGGGGCCAGGGTCGCCAGGGTGCCCTGCAACAAGGGGAACAAGGGAAGGGCGGTGAGGGCCGGGCTCTGCTGGTTGTCGATGCGGGCCTGGGTCAGCAACTGGCGGATAAGCCGGTCGCTGCGATCGAGGGCCAAGAGCATCTTGCGCAGGGCCTGCTCCCGGCTCTGATCATCCTCGGCCGTCATGGCGTTCTCGCTGTGGATGCGCAGTACCGCGAGGGGGGTGCGCAGCTCGTGGGCGGCCTCGTTGGTGAACTGTTTCTCCCGATCCAGGGTGTCAGCGAGGGCGTGCATCAGCCGGTTGATCTCCCCCACCAGCGGCGTCAGCTCCTCGGCCTTGATGGCGAGATTGAGGGGGCTCAGGTTGGCGGGATGACGCTCGCCGATGGCTTGCGCCAGCTGGTGCAGCGGTGACAGCCCCCGGGTGATCAGCCACCACAGCAGACCGAGCAGGAAGGGCAGGGTGATGAAGAGGGGCAGCATGGTGAGGGTGGCCATCTTGCTGGCCAGCTCGCTGCGTTCGTCATCCCGCTCCGCCACGATGAGCCAGGTCTGTTCATCTTCGTTGTAGAGGGTAAAGGTGCGCCACTCGTGGTGATCCTTGGTTTCGCTGTTGAAGCCCCGCTCCAGGGTGGTCAACGGTTGGGCCGGGGCATTGGGCGAGCGCAGCAGCACGGCGCCCTGCTCGCTCAGCAACTGGAAGTAGAGGTTGTGCTCGAATTCATGGCCATAGGGGGTGAACTCGTTGTCCTGGCCGAACTGGAAGAAGCCGCCCTTCTCGATGTGGGGCGTCTCGGGGACGGCCTGCACCCACTCCTGGTACACGGTGCCGTTGCGCGGCAGCTCGCCGCTCTGCTTGAGATAGCGGCTGAGCAACTGGTTGGTGATGCGGGCGGACTGGGCGAGACGGGCATCAAACAGCTCTTCCATTTCGTGGTTGGCCTGCAGGTAGCCGATAAGGCCGCTGATGGCGAGGCTGAGGCTGACCAGGGCCAGGATGCCGGAGAGCAGGAAACGGCGGATGGAACGGACACGGCTCATGGAGCGGAGGCTCCTCTTGCGCCCTGGACGTCGAGCTGGGGCACGATGTAACCGACACCGCGAATGTTGCGGATGAGCTCGGGGAAAAATTTCTTGCGCAGATGGTGAATGTGCACCTCCACCGCGTTGCTCTCTGCCCCCTCGTCCCAGCCGTAGAGGCTCTGTTGCAGTTGATCCCGGCTCAATACCCGGCCGCTCTGGGTGATGAGCTCCTGCAACAGCTTGTACTCATGGGGGGTGAGCTTGACCGGCTCGCCCCGATAGGTGACCTGTTGTGACGCGGGGAAGAGCTGCAGCTCCCCGTACTCCAGCACCGCCTGGGCCTGCCCCTTGCTGCGCCGCACCAGGGCGCGCAGCCGGGCGTTGAGCTCCTGCAGGGCGAAGGGTTTGACCATGTAGTCGTCGGAGCCAGCATCCAGCCCCAGTACCCGGTCGTCCAGGGCATCACGGGCGGTCAGGATGAGCACGGGAAGGGTCTGCCCCTCCCGGCGCAACTTGCGCAGCAGGCTGATGCCGTCGATGTCCGGCAGGTTGAGATCCAGGACAAGGGCGGCAAACTCCTCGCTCTTGAGCGCCGAGAGGGCCGGCATCCCCTGCTGGAGCCAGTCCACCGTGTAGCCGCTGCTGCGCAGGGCATCCACCATGCCGTCTCCCAGCATCACATCATCTTCCACCAACAGGATCCGCATTGTTCTCTCCCTCAAACGACACTGCCCACCAGTATGCAAGCTGGTGGGCAGAGTTGAAATAGCGCACTGTGCTGCTTGTGTTTACAGCTTGGCGAGACGCTCGCGAATTTCCATTCTGCGGCCCTCGTCCGCCACCTCGCGGCCAGGGCGCGCCGGGGCGGCCAGGGCCTTGTCCAGATAGACCTTCGCCTGTGCCTTGTCACCCTGATCCAGCAGGAAGTCGCCGTAGAAGAAGTTGGGGTCGATGCCGGTGGGATTGATGGCCAGCGCCTGCTTGAGCAGCTTCTCCGCCTTCTCGTCGTCACCAAAGCCCACCGGCCAGCCCGGCACCTGGTAGTAGAGGGAGCCCAGGCTGGTGTAGGCCGAGCCTTCCAGCGCCTTGGGATCCTGCTTGATGGCGATCTCGAGCTTGGCCTTGGCCTCCTTCACCAGACCAAGGGCGCCGAGGCCGCCTTTGGCCCCCGCCCAGGTGCTCTTGACGATGGCGGACCAGATCAGCAGATCGGTGCGAAATGCCTCCTTGGCGCTCGCCTCATCGGCCTTGGCACTCAGGCTCTCCAGGCAGCTCTCCTTGGCTTTTCCGGTCTGCTGGTACTGGCAGTGGGCCCACTCCTGCTGAATGGTGGGCAGGGCATCGGCGGCCTGGGCCAGACCGCTTGCCAGCAGGCCTCCCAGGGCAAGCAACAGGGGGCCGTGACCAAATCGGGGACGGAAAGTGGTGTGCTTCATCTCAAAGTTCCTTCTCGTTTGTCGCACAGGCGGGATCGCTCCTGTGATCGGGGGCTGGGGAGGCGGTGCGGCGGGCGTGGCGCTCGATGATCGGGCGCTGCTTGGCCAGGGCCATGTCCACCAAGGCGGGCAGCAGGCCGTTGAGCCGCACAAAGAGCTTTTCCGGCCAGCCGAGCCAGCGGCGGCGTGTCTCGTTGCACAGGGCGATGACGGCCTCCTCGGCCACGTCCTGTGGGCTGTCGGTCCGGGTGCCGAGCTCGGCATTCATGGCATAGGCCGCCTCGGAGTTGAGGTGGGTGCGGGTGGCACGGGGGGCAAAGTGCAGCACCTTGATGCCGGTTCCCTCCAGCTCCCGCCCCAGGGACTCGCTGAAGCCGCGCATGGCGAACTTGCTGGCGCAATAGACGCTGTAGCCGGCAAAACCGATGGCCCCGAGGCTGGAGCCGATGTTCATGATGATGGCGGGCTTGCGCAGCCGGGGCAGCAGGGCCCGGGTGAGCTGGATGGGCGCCTCGACGTTGAGCAGCAACTGGCGTGTCACCTGCTCGCTGCTCTGATCTTCCAGCCAGGCGAACTGGTTGCAGCCCGCACTGTTGATGAGCACGTCCAGCCCCTCGTCCAGGGCCGGATGTTGCAGCAGCTGCGCCCGCTCATGGGGAGAGCCAAGATCGGCCGTCACCGTCTGGTGGCGATCCGGATGAGGCAGCTCCCGGCGCAGGCGCTCCAGGGCGCTGGCCCGACGACCGTGCAGCAGCAGATGGGCACCCTGGGCCGCCAGTTCATGGGCCAGGGCTTCACCAATGCCGCCACTGGCGCCAGTCAGCAGTATGCGTTTGCCTTCAAGCTTCATTGGCAGGATCCCGTGAGCTGATAGAGCATGTCGCCATAGAGGCGGTAGACCACCTTGGCGGCGTGAATGATGGCGGCCTGATCGGCGGCATCTTCCACCCGGTTCATCAGGGATTCGAAGAATTTGAGGTGCTCCTGGTCCAGGGCCCCGTGGGAGCTCAGGTAGCTCATGGCTTGGGGCGGCAGACCCAGACCGCTCTTGAGCTGGTCGGCGACGGTCAGGGCGATGGCGACGCTGGTGCCTTCCAGCACCTGCACCATGCCGAAGAAGCCCATGGGGTTGCCGCGCTGGATCTGGTCGTAGAGGAAGGCCACCATCAGCTCGATGGGCAGGCCCGGCTGGCCGTGGCGCACCGCCTCGGCATCACCGCCGCAGGCACGGATGTCGTTCAGGATCCACTCCTGATGGCCGTACTCTTCGTCGATGTACTCCCTGATGGCGCCACGCACCCATTCGTACTCCTGCCCCAGCTTGCCGCCGGTGGCCATCAGGAGCGGCACCGTGTGGCGCACGTGGTAGTAGGCCTGTGCTAGGAAGGCGAGGTAGGTGTCACGGCTGATGTCGCCGCGGCGGCAGGCCTCGATGATGGGGGCGTTGAACAGGCGTTCGCGCTCGCAGGCGGTGGCTTGTTGCAGGGTCTGGTAGAAGCTCATGAGGTCTCTCCTGTGAGGCATTGGCTGATCTGCCGGGAAAAATGGTGATAAATCTCGTTGCGACGGGGGCGCCCGTTGGCCGTCAGCAGGCCGGGGAGCTGATCCAGGGCGACCGGCAACCAGTGATGGATGCGGGCGTAATCGGGCAACTGCTGGTTGAGCCGGGCAATCTGCTCTGGCAATTGGGACTGGCTGCCCGGCAGCGGCTGGATAAGGGCCACGTTGGCGGGCTGACCGTCACCGAAGATGACGATGCGGGCGATGGCCGGGCAGAGCTGGGCCTGGGCTTCCACCCACTCCGGGGAGAAGTTGCGGCCAAAGGCGGTGATCTGCACGTTCTTCTTGCGCCCCGTGATATGGAGATAACCCTCCTCGTCGATCCGACCCAGATCCCCTGTGGCGATCTGGCTGCCCGTCTCGCCCTCTTCCCCCAGGTAGCCCAGCATGGCGCTGCCGCTGACCATGACTTCGCCGTCTGCGGCGATCGTCACCTGGCAGTGGGGCAGGGGCAGGCCGACGCTGCCGGGACGATCCCCGTGTGGGCCGTTCAGGGCGACCACGGAGCCGCATTCGGAGAGACCGTATCCCTCGTAGACCGGCAGCCCCGCCGCACGGGCGTGAGCGATGAGTTCGGGGGCGACCTTGCCGCCGCCCACGGCGACGAAGCGCAGGGTGCCGAGCTGTGTCGCCAGGGCAGGGGTATTGAGGCACAGGGCCAGCAGCAGGCGCAGCAACTCGGGTACTAGCACCAGGCTGTGGCTGGGCCAGCGCAGCAGTGCCTGGGCCAGGGCCGCAGGATCCAGCTTGCTGGAGCCCGAGAAGCCGAGTTCCCCCAGGGAGGGGATGCGGCTGCAGGCGCCGGTCAGCAGCGGTACATACAAGCCGGTCAGGTTCTCCAGCAAGGTGGTGAGGGGCAGCAGGGTCAGGTGTTTCTCAACCCGGGCAGGGGCCACCCGCAGGGCAAGGGATCCGCAGACCGCCGTCATCTGTTCCAGCGACAGGCAGACGCCCTTGGGTTGCCCCGTGGTGCCCGAGGTATAGGTGATCTTGGCGGTGCCTGCAGGCAGCTCGGGGAGGCGGGCCGGGATGCGGCGCCACAGGGGCACGGCCTGTTCATCGGGCCTGCCTGCCATGAGCACGAGGGGCGAGGCGGACTGCCACCCCTGGTGCTCCGGGCCGACCAGGGCGTCTGCTCCGCTGCTTTCAAGCAGCCACGTCTGCTGCGCCGGACTGAAGAAGTGGGGAACCGGGATGACCACGATGCCGGCCCAGGTGCAGGCGAGATCGATCAGCGCCCAGGGCAGGCCGTTGTCGAGTTGCAGGGCCAGGCGGCGGATGCCGGCCCCTAGCAGCACTCCAGCCAGTTGCTGGATCTGCTGCCACAGGCTCTGGTAATCCAGCTCACCCTGGCTGCCTAGCAGCGCAGGCTGGCGCGGGGTCTGGCTGGCATGGTGGGCGATGGTGTCGAACAGCGTCATTGCGCGCACCTCCTGTCGATGTCGGCATGGTTAAAAAGGCGGGGCATGGGCCCCAGCAGGTTGAGCAGCAGGCTGCTCTGTGCGAGCACCTCGCGCCCCTGGTTGATGTCGCCTGCCATCACCTTGGGCTGGCAGCGGTAGTATTCGCCCCAGGCGCTGGCATCCTCTCCCACCTGATGGGCCTCTGCGAGTGCCAGCTCCACCGGGTTGAGACGCAGGCGGGTAAAGCTGTTGCGCAGCTTGGCGGTGCCGGTGAACACCACGTAGTCCAGGGCGTTGTCACACAGCAGACGGCACAGCGCGGCAAACATCAGGCGGGCGTGACCCGGTTCGCTGCAGGCAAGATTGCCCACTTCGATGATGCGGTGGCGGGCCGGACGGACCCCGAGACGGGTCTCGATGGCGACCTCGACAGGCTGCTCCAGATATTGCTCCAGATAGAGCGGTTGCTCGTGCTCGCCATGGCAGGCCTGGTTGAGGCCGCAGGCACCGACCAGCACGCCATCTGCCCGGTAGAGCCCGAGCAGGCAGGGCAGGAAATGGGGAATGCGGGCGTTGAACTCGAGGGTATAGGCGGCCTGGATATAGGTTTGCAGCGCCATGACCTGCTGCGGGGATTCGGCCAGGATCAACCGGTAGGGGGCTTGGATCTCGATGGTCATGGTTGGCTCCTTCTCTTGCGATGGGATGAGAGTAAAAGGGCAAACTTAAGAAACCCTTAAGGCGCAAAAAAAGACGAACAAAACTGGCGGGGGGTGAACGGGGGGCGATGGGGGCACCAGACAAAACAGTTGCCAGCAGCGGGCGTGGCAGGCAATCTGCCCCGCTGTCGCCACCCGAGGAGCTGCCATGTCATCCCCTGTTCACTGTCCCCTGTGTCTCTCCCCTCGGCACCATGCCCTGCCGGTGGCGGGCAAGGGCTATTACCGCTGCCTGGCGTGCGAGCTGGTCTGGATGGACGAGGCGGACCACCTGGACGAGGGGGCCGAGAAGGCGGTCTATGACGGGCACGACAACCGGGTGGACGATCCCCGCTATCGGGCCTTTCTGATGCGTGCCTTTGGCGAGGTGCTGGCCCGGGTGTCGCCTCCTGCCAGCGGCCTCGATTTTGGCTGCGGCCCCGGGCCTGCCCTCATCGCCATGGGGCGGGAGGCGGGCTTCGAGATGGCGGGCTACGACAAGTTCTATGCCGACGACCCAGAGTGCCTGACAAGGCAATACGACTTCATCACCAGCACCGAGGTGATCGAGCACATCGCCACCCCCCGCGCCGTGCTGGACACGCTCTGGGGCTGCCTCAAGCCCGGCGGGGTGCTGGTGTTGCAGACCCAGCGGGTACTGGGGGACGATCGCTTCAAGACCTGGCGCTATCGCCACGATCCCACCCACATCGTCTTCTTCGCCGAGGCCTCGTTCCGTGCCCTGGCGGCCCGCTGGCAGGCAGAGGTCGAGTTTCCTCATGCCGATGTGGCGGTGTTCACCAAACCCTGAGCCGGGCGTTTTCATTTGGCCATGAGTTGGGCATGCTGGTGGCCTGATACCCAGGAACGGATGCCCCTATCTCCATGTCGATCCCCCACCTCTCATTGCAAGACGCTCGCCACCTGCAACTGGCGGCCCAGGGGCTGCTGACCCCGCGCCGCGCCAGAGCAACCCCCGCCGACCTGCTCGCCTGCATTCGCCGCATGGCGTTGCTGCAGATAGACACCATCTCCGTGGTGGCCCGCAGCCCCTATCTGGTGCTGTTCAGCCGTCTCGGCCACTACGATCCGCGCTGGCTGGAACAACTGCTGGCCGATGGTGACCTCTTCGAATACTGGGCCCACGAGGCCTGTTTCGTCCCCCGGGAAGATTACCGGCTGCTGCGCCATCGCATGCTGGATCCCGCAGCCATGGGCTGGAAGTTCTCCGCCCAGTGGCTCAAGACCCACGGCGGCGAGATAGCGCAGATAGTGGAGCGCATACGCCAGGATGGCCCGGTGCGGGCGGCAGACTTCGAGCGCAAGGGGGACAAGGGCAACGGCTGGTGGGACTGGAAGCCCGAAAAGCGCCACCTGGAGGTGCTGTTTACCGCAGGCCAGCTGATGGTGCGCGAACGGCGCAATTTCCAGCGGGTCTACGATCTCGCCGAGCGGGTCATGCCGGAGTGGAATGACGAGCGGGATCTGCCGAGTCCTGATCTCGCCCGGCGGGACATGGTGCGAGCCAGTTGCCGGGCGCTGGGGCTGGTCAAGACCGGCTGGGTGGCGGATTACTATCGCCTTAAACGGGGGAAATACGACGCCCTGCTCCACCAGCTGGCGGATGAGGGGGAGCTGTTGCCGGTACGAGTGGAGGGGTGGCAGCACGGAGCCTTCGTTCACGCCTCCCTGGCCGATGAACTGGTCCGGGCCCAGGCGGGCTCCCTCAAGGCGAGCCACACCGCCGTGCTCTCGCCCTTTGACCCGCTGGTGTGGGATCGCAAGCGGGCCAGCGAGTTGTTTGGCTTTGACTATCGCATCGAGTGCTATACCCCGGCCCCCAAGCGCCAGTACGGTTATTTCGTGCTGCCGTTGCTGCATCGCGGCAAGCTGGTGGGCAGGATGGACGCCAAGGCCCATCGCAAGGAGGGGGTGTTTGAGGTCAAGAGCCTCTATCTGGAAGACGGGGTCAGGGTGACCCGGACCCTGGCCCAGGATCTGGGCAAGGCCATCCAGAAGCTGGCGGAGTGGCACCAGACCCCGACCCTGCGCTACGGCGCCATCCCTGCTCCCTTGTTGGCTCAATGGCAGGAGGTGGCACGCTGAGGAAGGACGCCTACCCTCGCATCAAGCCGGGCAGCACCAGCGCAACGGCCGCGGTGATGCGCTCGCGAATGTCGCTGCCCGGCGCCAGCAAGCCGAGCGCCATCTGGCGCAGCGGCTCCGCCATGGTCATCGCCAGCAGCAGATCGCTGGTCTGGGCGGCGTCCAGCTCGCGCAGCCAGCCCAGTTGTTGCTGGCGCTGCAACCACGCCGCCAGGGTCGCCCTGCCGCGGGCAATGCCGTTCTCCTGATAGGCCGCCAGCAGGGCATCGCGCCCCGCGAACTCATGCTGCAGCAGCCGGAACATGCCTACCGCCTGCGCGCTCAACACCTGTCCCGCTATGGCCTGCAAGCCCTGCTCCAGCATCTCCCCCAGCGCGCCTGGGTGGGCGGCATCCTGCTCGAAGGCCGGTTGAAAGGCATCGGTCCAGCTGCGCACCGCCTGCGCCACCAGCTCGTCACGGTTGGCGGCGAAGCGGTAGAGGGTCTTCTTGGCGACCCCCGCCTGTTTGGCCACCGCATCCACGGTCGCGGCGCCGTAACCCCCCTTGAGCAACAAGGTCAGCGTCGCTTCGGCAAGGGCGGCGCGCAGGTCGGCTTCCGGGGTGACCGGACGGCCTCGTGAGCGTGTTTCTTCATCGTTCGGGTGCGACATATGGGCTCCTGGAAAGCATTGACAGACCCAGCATACAGGCATAGCGTAATTTAAGAAACAAACTTCGTTTCCTAAATTTATGGGAGTCATATCATGCATCTTTCTGCCCTGTTTGCCCCTTGGGGCGTCAATGACATCAACGAGTTGCTCAGCCCGCAACCCCTTCGCCTGGAAATGGGTCTGACCCGCAGCACCGACGGCCTGCTGACGGTCGCCATCCGCACCGATCTGCACGGCTGCAAGGGGCGCATGCTGGATTGGTGGTTCACCTTCTTCGAGACGACCCAGCACATCAGGTGGTGGCACCCCCACGACCACGTCGAGCACCGGGGCTGGGATCATCACTGGAAAAAAGGTGAGCGCTATGTGGGAGCCAGCATAGAGGCGGTGGAGTGGCTTGCCGAGCTGCCGCCGGTGGCAGCTCGCCTCAAGTTCCACGGCGCCGAAGAGGTGTTCGCCCCGCAATCGCTACACGAGGCGCGAGAGACGCAGGCTCTCTCTGCCGCCATCTGCGCCCGTATCGGCTTTGGCGATGAGGTGGCGCTGGATGAGCAGGGGGCGCCGCTGGATGGCGAGATGCTGCACCTGGCGCGTGATACCCCATACGGCTGTGTGCTGCGCAGCCGCTTCCTGCTGGGCAAGGCCTGCACCAATCCGCTTGACGAGGTGCCGGACGAGATAGGCTTCAACCTGATGCGCCACTGCTACAGCGAGTTCAGCTATCTGGCGCAGTTTCTGCCGTCGCTCTACTACGCGGAAAACGGTTGTGAGCCGGCACCGAGGCTCTGGTGACGGATGCCGAACGAGTGCGCAGGCCAGCTGCCGGATAGAGATGAGCCGCCGAGGGGCCATAAAAAAACCGGGCACTGGGCCCGGTTTGTTATGCAGTCAGGATGTGCTTACTGGAGCACCAGCACCATCAGCAGGCCGACGGTGATGGCGGACACCAGGAAGGCGAAGCCATAGAACACATAGTGGTGCAGCTTGGTGGTGTGGATCCCCAGATCGTGCAGGCCGTGGTAGATGCGGTGCATGCCGTGCCAGACGGGCAGGGCGATGATCACCAGCAGGATGCAGGCCCCCCACCAGGAGCTGGCGAATGCCAGCACGCGCTCGTAGCTCATGGTCTCCACATCCATGATGCCCATGGGCACCAGCAGACCTGTGATGAGGACAATGACCGGCAGCAGCATGGCAACCACCATGCCACCCGCACCAAACAGACCCCAGTAAATTGGCTCGTCAGAACGTCTCATATTTTTTCCTCAAATCATGATTGAGTGATCGTGGCCAACGTTTCTGAGTGAGAGCCCGGTACCAAACAGACACCAATAACCGGGTTCGTCAGAACGTCTTATGGTTTTCTCCTCAGGCCACGATGATCAGGACAAGCAGGGATACCGCCGCCAGCGCCACATACTGGGCGATGACGATCGGCTTCTCCGGCACCAGGTCTTCACCACGGAAGATGCGCATGGCTTTCGGTGCCAGGGCGAACCAGGTCTTGGCGTGGAACAGGCAGGCTGCCAGGGCGATGACGTGGAACAGGATGGCAATGGGGCTCTGCAGGGATTCCAGCCAGCCGTTGAATGCCTCCTGACCCTGTACCAGGCGCAGCAGACCCCACATCAGCACGACGGCGTAGATGGAGACGAAGATGCTGGTGCCTTCGCGGATCATGTAACCGGTGTAGAAGGCATTCTTCAGCCACCAGTCTTTTTTCATCTCGCGCACGTAAGGCTTACGTTTGCTCTCAGTGTTGTTCATGGTCTCACTCCTGGTCTCAATCCGGCTTGAACATGGCGATCATGTAGTCCTTGGCGCTCTCGACCTTGCCAAGCTGGATGGCGGCGGCCGGATCCACGCCTTTCGGGCACACTTCGGAGCAGTAGCCCACGAAGGTACAGCCCCAGACGCCCTCGTCCTGGCTGATGATCTTCATCCGCTCCCTGGACGCGCTGTCGCGGTTGTCGGCGTTGTAGCGATAGGCCAGTGCCAGGGCCGCCGGACCGGTGAACTTCTTGTTGATGCCATATTGCGGGCAGGCCGCGTAGCACAGACCGCAGTTGATGCACATGGAGAACTGGTGATACTTCGCCATGTCAGCCGGCGTCTGGGTGTACTCGCCATCGCACAGGTTGCGCGGCTCGGACGGGATGATGTAGGGCTTGATGCTCTCCAGCTTCTCGATGAAGTCGGACATGTCGACCACCAGATCGCGCTCGATGGGGAAGTTGTTGAGCGGTTCGATAGTCATCTTGCCCGGCAGGTAGTCGCGCAGGAAGGTCTTGCAACCGAGTTTCGGAATGCCGTTGACCATCATGCCGCAGGAGCCGCAGATCGCCATCCGGCAGGACCAGCGGAAGCTCAAGGTAGAGTCCAGATGATCCTTGATGTATTGCAGCGCATCCAGCAGGGACATCTCTTTGAGGTAGGGCACCTGGAAGGTCTGCATCCAGGGCTCGTTATCCTGCTCGGGACGGTAGCGCAGGATTTCAATTTCGATCATCTCAGCCATTCTTCTTAGCCTCGTCTTGTTTCTCACCCTCGGAACCGTACACGCGCTTGGCCGGTTGGGATTTAGTGATCTTCACATCGGAATAGTCGATGGTCGGGGCCCCTTCGCCGTTGTAGAAGGAGAGAGTGTGCTTGAGGAAGTTGACGTCATCGCGCTCCTCGTAACCGTCCAGACGCTGGTGGGAACCGCGGGACTCTTTGCGGTTGATGGCGGAGTGCGCCATGGCTTCCGCCACGTCCAGCATGTAGCCCAGCTCGATGGCGTACAGCAGGTCGGTGTTGAAGACCGAGGACTTGTCGTTGATCTTGATCTTCTTGTAGCGGGCTTTCAGCTCGTTGATCTTGTCGATGGTGCCCTGCATCAGCTCTTCGGTACGGTAGATACCGACACCGGCTTCCATGGACATGCCCAGTTCGTTGCGGATATCCGCCGGGTTTTCGGTGCCGTCGATGTCCAGCAGAGAGAGGTGCTGCTTGATGAGCGCCTCGGCCTTGGCGACCAGCGCCTGGGTGTTGCCGTGTTGCTGGGTGGCGGCAAACTCGGCTGCCTGCTCACCGGCCACCTTGCCGAAGACCACGATCTCGGACAGGGAGTTGGAGCCCAGACGGTTGGCGCCGTGCAGACCGACGGAGGCACATTCGCCAGCGGCATAGAGACCGGCCAGACGAGTGGCGCACTTGCCGTCGGTTTCGATGCCACCCATGGTGTAGTGGGCGGTCGGACGTACCGGAATCGGCTCTTTTACCGGATCCACACCCACATAGGCCTTGGCCAGTTCGCAGATGAAGGGCAGACGCTCTTTCAGGTACTTCTCGCCAAGGTGGCGCAGGTCGAGGTGAACCACGTCGCCCATGGGGCCCTGGATCACGCGGCCTTTTTGCTGCTCCTGCCAGAAGGCCTGGGAGAGACGGTCGCGCGGACCCAGCTCCATGTGCTTGTTCTTCGGCTGGCCGACCGGGGTTTCCGGGCCCAGACCGTAATCTTGCAGGTAGCGATAGCCATCCTTGTTGAGCAGGATGCCACCCTCACCACGACAACCTTCGGTCATCAGGATGCCGGTGCCCGGCAGACCGGTCGGGTGATACTGGACGAACTCCATGTCCCGCAGCGGTACGCCGTGGCGGTAGGCCAGGGCCATGCCGTCCCCGGTGACGATGCCACCGTTGGTGTTGTAGCGATAGACACGACCTGCGCCGCCGGTGGCCAGCACCACGGACTTGGCCTGGATGAAGCGGGTGATGCCGTTCTGGATGTCAAAGGTGACGACACCCTGGACACGGCCATCTTCCACGATGAGATCCAGACAGAAGTGCTCGTCGAAGCGCTTGATGGTCGGGTACTTGATGGAGGTCTGGAACAGGGTGTGCAGGATGTGGAAGCCGGACTTGTCGGCGGCGAACCAGGTGCGGGGGATCTTCATCCCGCCGAAACGGCGCACGTTGGCCTTGCCGTCCGGTTTGCGGCTCCAGGGGCAACCCCAGTGCTCCAGCTGGATCATCTCGTTGGTGGCGTTGTTGACGAAGTACTCGACTACGTCCTGCTCACACAACCAGTCACCACCGGAGACGGTGTCGTTGAAGTGGTTTTCCAGGGAGTCGTCATCACGAACGACGCCTGCGGCGCCACCTTCGGCGGCCACGGTGTGGCTGCGCATCGGATAGACCTTGGAAATCAGGGCGATCTCCAGCTCCGGGTGGGCTTCTGCAATGGCGATTGCGGCACGCAGGCCACCGCCACCGGCACCGATGATGGCAACATCGGTCTTGATAATATCCACATCTGCCTCCTTAGGGATAGATTTGCTGGGCACGATTTTGCTCTATGAAAAAAATTCAGGCTTGATGCAAGTCAAACTGCTTTGTTTTAGTGCTTGGCAACGGTGATTTTTATTACAACCACCCCATTCCTTGGATGAAAATGCCGTCATTATCGCCATCCATCAGTGATCTGGATCAGCCGTACTCGCTACTCTGGTGATTTTAACTCCAAGATTATACGTAGTTTTCTTTCAAAAAAATGAGAAATGCCTCTCTTTTTGGGTATTACCCATAAAGTTTTTAAGTTTTTTATCAAAACAGTTTAATGATAACTATTATCACGATGACATATCGAGATTAGGCATCAAAAAAGTAATGCGAATATAGCCATGACAGACTGCGCCCGTCTCCCACACATGGGCAAAAGGAGATGTCGATCACAGGGTTGAGGGTCTCGAAAGGGGATTATAACCGTTGAAACAAAAAGGGTTTATAAAAAAAGGGGCCTGAACGGCCCCTTTCTTCCCATGGTCGATCAGATGCGGAACATGCCGACCTGATTATTCAATTCACCTGAAATATTTTTAAGCTGGGCCGACAGATTGCGGGAGCTGTCCGCATCCACTGCCAGCTCGTCCGAGACATCCTTGACCGCCTGGATGTTGCGGCTCACTTCGTCGGTGACGGCACGCTGTTCCTCGGCGGCGCTGGAGATCTGGGTCGCCATGTCGGAGATCTGGTTGATGGAGGTGGTGATCTGCTCCAGGGCCTGGGTTGCATCGTTGGCATCTTCCACGCTGTTCTGGGCCAGCAACTGACCCTCGTGCATGGTACTGACGGCGCCCTGGGTGTTGCGCTGCAGGGTCTCGATCATGCTGCGGATCTCGACGGTGGAGCTGTGGGTGCGCTGGGAAAGCACCCGCACCTCGTCGGCCACCACGGCAAAGCCGCGTCCCTGCTCGCCAGCCCGGGCGGCCTCGATGGCGGCGTTGAGCGCCAGCAGGTTGGTCTGCTCGGCGATGCCCTGGATGGTGGAGAGGATGGTGTTGATCTCCTGGGCGTTCTTCTCCAGTTCCTGAATGATGCCGGAGGCCTGCTTGACCTGGGTGGCGAGATCCGTGATGGAGCGCTGGTTGCGGGCAATCACCTGCTTGCCGTGCTCGCAACTGCTGGAGGAGCTGCGGGCCGCTTCCGCGGTCTGCTCGGCGTTGCTGGCCACTTCGACGGCGGTGGCGGACATCTCGTGCACTGCGGTCGCAATCTGGGAGATCTCGTTTTGCTGGCGGGCCAGCCCCTGGTTGGATTTCTCCGCCATGTCGTGGGAAGACCTGGCCTGCTGGTTGAGCTGGGTGGAGGAGTTGGAGATGTCCTGCACCATGACGTGGATGCGCTCGATGAAGGTGTTGACGTGCTTGGCGACGGTACCGACCTCGTCTTCACGCTCGATCTTGATGCGACGGGTGAGATCGCCGTTGCCGCGGGAGAGATCAGCAATTGCCTCGCCCAGGGTTTTCAGCGGCGCCAGGGAGCCGTTGATGGCGACATAGGAGAAGCCCGCCACGATGAGGATGGTCAGCAATCCCTGAATGAGGGCGGAGGTGACCATGCGGGAGACGGACTGGTAGGCGACCGCTTCGTCCACCACGATGCCGAAATACCAGTTGGTGTTGGGGATCTCGGTGAGGTCGAACACGCTCGCCTTGCCGCTGATATCCATCTCGGAGATGGTGTTGTCATGGGCCAGCTCGTTGACCTTGGCTGCCGTCAGTTCCGGGGAGATGGCGGTGGCGGGTTTGAGGGTCAGATCCTTGTCCGGGTGGGCGATGATGGTGCCGTTGCTGTCCACCAGAATGGCATAGGTGCCTTCCGAGTTCATGGCAAGCACGTCTTTCACCAAGCCGTCGATGGAGACGTCACCGGCGATGACGCCGTCGGTGTTGCCGCGACTGAAGGGCTCGGCGATGGTGATGATGAGCTGGCCGGTGGTGATGTCGGCATAGGGGGCCGTGATGGCGAGCTTGCCGGCGGCCATGGCGTCCTTGTACCAGGGGCGCTGGCGCGGATCATAGCCGGCCGGCAGATCGGTCGGCTTGCTCTGGATCATCCGGCCATCCTTGGTGCCCACGTAGACGAGATCGAAGTTGCCCGCATTCATGGACTGGGCCAGGTGGCTGAGGGGCTCGTCTTCCTTGGCGAAGGCTTCCTTGGTGGCGGTGACGAGATTGATGCGGGCGTCGAGCCAGCGGGAGATCCCCTTGACGTTGGCGACCGAGCTGTCGTCGATGAAGCTCCAGATCAGCCGCTGGGTTTCACTGCGCAACTGGGAGGTGTTGTACCAGACCTGCAGGCCGGTGATGACCAGAATGATGGCCCCGATGGAGAGGACCAGCTTGTTCTTGATGGATAGGTTCATGTTTACATCCTTGTGAGCGTCAGTCAGAGATCCATGGTGTTTGTTATTGTTATGAGCCAACTCTGTATCGGCTGGCTATGGACTTTATGTATCCCGGTGCACCGCATTTTTTCAATTCTTTTCACCTCCTTGTGGCCTGCCAAGCCGCGCCGATACTCAGCTGAATCGATCTGGCCGGTTGGTGAAGATGCCATCGACACCCATGCTGGCGAGGGCGCTCCCATCACTCACTTCGTCGACCGTGTAGACCAGGATCTTGAGCCCCCGGCGATGGGCATCCGCCACCAGGGTCTCGTCGACGAAATCCACGTCGCAGTTCAGTGACCAGGCCCCCAGCGTCTCGGCGAAGGCGGCGCCGTCGAGGGGCAGGCTGGCCGTGAGGGCGCCGATCCTTATTTCCGGTCGCAGTCCCTTGAAGCGTAACAGCTCGGGATGATGAAAGGAGGAAACGATCCAGTGCGCCTGGGTAAAGCCAAGCTCGGCCTCGGCCCGCCTGGTCAGGGCGGCCACCGGCTTGGCGGTGTGGGCGCCCTTTAGCTCGATGTGCAGTTCGCAGCGCCCCGCCACCAGTGCCATCACCTGCCACAGGGTCGGGATCCGCTCCCCGTCCCCTGCATCCAGGCTCGCCAGGTACTCCCGGGATTGCCCGGTCAGCACACCCTGGCCGTTGGTGCAGCGCTCCAGCCGCCGGTCGTGGAAGACCCAGAGCTCTCCGTCGGCCCACTGCACGTCCAGCTCGATGGCTTTGGCACCCAGATCCAGCGCCAGGCTCATCGCCTTGAGGGTATTCTCCGGAGCCAGGCCGCTGGCACCGCGATGGGCAATGATCTGCATGATGGCTCCTGTTGTCGTCTTTGGGGGCTTCATCCCCGGCTCATCCGGATGTCGATCTGCTGATGTGGCAGATGCATGCCGACCTGGCCGAGTTTCTCCAGGATCAGGGAATGTACCTCGTGCGTAATGGGCATCCGGTGATCCATGTTGTTGACGTAGAGCCGGATCTCGTAGATGAGGGCCGAGTCGGTGAACTCGATGAGGAACACCTCCGGGGCGGGCGTATCCAGCACCAGGGTGGATTCGCGCACGCTCTGCTCCAGCAGTTGCTGTACCTGCTTGGGATTCTGGGTCAGGCCGATGCGAATGCGCAAGCGGACCCGGGTGATGGCATCGGACAGGGACCAGTTGATGAACTGCTCGGTGATGAAGGCCTTGTTGGGGACGATGATCTCCTTCCTGTCCCAGTCCACTATGGTGGTGGCGCGGGTCTTGATCTTGGTGACGGTGCCGGTGAGATCACGGATGGTGACGGTGTCACCCAGGCGGATCGGTTTTTCGAACAGGATGATGAGGCCGGAGACGAAGTTGGCGAAGATCTCCTGCAAGCCGAAGCCCAGCCCCACGGAGAGTGCCGCCACCAGCCACTGGGTCTTGGACCAGTCGATGCCGAGCATGGAGAAGCCGGTGAGAGCGCCAATCAGCAGTACCAGGTACTTGCTCACCGTGGTGAGGGCGAAGCCGGTGCCGGGGGAGAGGCTCAGGTGCTGGAGCAGGGTGAGCTCCATCAACCCTGGCAGGTTGCGGGCGGTGACCACCGTCAGGATGAAGGCGAAGACGGTCAGCATCAGATCCTGCAGGGTGATGGC
The DNA here is from genome assembly GCF_053005425.1 of Aeromonas sp. 25-248. Classification (NCBI taxonomy): domain Bacteria; kingdom Pseudomonadati; phylum Pseudomonadota; class Gammaproteobacteria; order Aeromonadales; family Aeromonadaceae; genus Aeromonas; species Aeromonas sp. 25-248. Next base: position 206,603 of record NZ_JBRKTB010000005.1, read on the forward strand.
GGAGAGCTGCTCGATGCCGGCCACCTTGCTGCTCACCTGCCACACCTCGATGCTGCTGAGGAAGCTGAATGCCGAGTTGAGATCCGACCATTGCACCACCACCAGCATGGTGAAGCCCAGCATCAGCAGGGTGCGCACCAGGCCGAGGGACTGGGCGCTGATAGTATCCAGATCCAGCTCGGGCTCCTCCACCACATCGGGGATTTCGGAGCTGAGATCGTCCTCTTCCCGCTCCCGCTGCGCCAGGATCTCGGCCCGCTTCTGCTTGGCGCGATCGAAGGCGAGTCGGCGGCGCTGGATCAGCATCCAGCGGTGAGCCAGATAGTAGACGAGCAGGCAGCCGAGCCCCGCCAGCAGGCTCAGCTCCAGCTGACGCAGCAGGGTGCGGGAGGTGTAGAAGTAGCCGAACAGGGCGCCCAGCACCGCCAGCAGCGGGGCCAGCATCAGGCTGTTCCAGATGAAGTGGTGCAGCAGATGGGGCTTGGTCATGTCTGCCTGACCCCAGGTGAGGGGCAGTTTTTCCCGGTTGAGGCGGGCAAAGAAGAGCAGCAGCCAGAGGGCCCCGATGATGAAGGCGAGGCGTCCCAGGGAGTCGTAGAAGGCGTGCTCCTGATAGCTGCTCGCCATGCCCTGCACGAAGAAGCTCGGGATCAGCACCAGCAGCAGGGTACGAAATTGTCCCCACACTCGCTGCACCCGCTCCTTTTGCCAGCGGAAGTGGAGGATGAGGATTCCCTTCTCCAGAGTGAGGTGGCGCGCCACCAGAAGGGCCAGCAGCAGGAACCAGATTTCACCCAGGCCCCGGGCCACCGCCACCGCGAAGGGATATTGCCAGGCGCCGTCCAGCAGGCCGTGCACCATGAGCACCATGGCGGGCAGCGGCAGGGCGGCGAGCACGGAGCGCACCAGCAACCGGCTGGTGAGGCTGAACTTGTCCTGGGTTACCTTGCCGATGCGCGGGGCAATGTACTGGCTGTATTGAAGGAGGTGGCGGGCCAGTTTCAGCCAGCACCAGGCCAGCCCCAGCAGCCCGAGGCCAGCCAGGGTCAGGCTCAGGGGGTTGTTCTCGGCGATGGCCCTGGGCAGTTGCAGCCAGTTGGCCGGGTTGAAGGCAAGGCCGAGGGCGGCCGGGACGCCGAGCAGCACCGCCGGGCTCAGGGGGCGCACGTCCGGCATCCAGAACAGATGGCTGGCGCTGAGTTCGCGGATCTCGTCGATCTTGCTGTTCTGGCGGCTGTAGAGCAGCTTGAGGCGGGTCTGCTCCTGAATGAGGGTGTCGGAGGCATCGTTGAGCCGGGTCAGCAGTTGCCGTCTCGCCTTGAGCAGGTTGTCCAGCACGGCGCGCTGGGCCCTGTCCAGGGTGATGCCGTCTCCACTGAGCAGGCTGTTGCGCAGTTGCACCGGATCCTTCAGGGCATCCTGCTCGGTCTCGTACTGGTATTTGGCCATGCGCGCCTTGACGATGGCGGACTCCAGCCGCTCCAGCGGGAAGTAGGCGGGCAGATCGGCCAGCTTGCTGCGCAGGTTCTCGCCGTAGGCGTTGCTTATCTGCAACCACTCCAGCTGTTCGCGCACCGAATTGACCAGCTCGTTGAGCCCGGAGAGGGAGGTGTCCACCCCCCGTTGCTCGTCCTGCACCCGTTCAATCTGGTCCTCGAGGGCCCCCAGTTGCAGGGAGAGGGCCTGGTTTTGCTGCTGTTGCTCCTGCAAGAGGGGGAGGTCAGAGGTGAGCTGGCGGCGCAGGCGTTCGCTCTCGGCCAGGGCCTGCTCGGTCTTGTCCCGGCGCAGCTGGTTCTGCTGGGCAAGCAGACTGGTCTGCCACTCATCCTCGTCGGTGATGGCGAGGTTGAGCTCCTGCAGCTTGAGCTTGCCCAAATCGTTGCGCTGCTGGGCGGAGAGCTGCTCCAGCTCCAGCATCTGGATCCGGTCGGAGAGGCTCTGTTCCTTGAGTCGGGTGGCCAGTTGCTGGGCCTCCTGCAACCTGTCCGACTCGTTGCTGAAGCTCAGGCGATCGAGCAGGGAGCGGGTCTGGAGCAACTGCTTGCGCAACTCGTCGACCCGCAGGTGATATTCCTGGCCCGTGCTCTCAAGCTGGTTGAGGCTGTCGGTCACCGCCTGACGCTCCTTGCGCAGGTTGAGCTGGCGGTTGCTGCTCAGGCTGATGGCCTGGCGAAGGGCATCCTCCTTGAGGGAGGAGAGGGACGGGCGGGACTGGGGCTGATAGTTGTGCAGCCCCTCCTTGAGACGGGCGGACTCCTTGGGGTAGTCGATGAGGATCTGCTGGTAGGCCTTGCCCTGTTCCCGGTAGCGCTGGGCATCCCGGGCATATTGCAGGGCCTGCTGGTAGCTCTCCCGCAGTTGCTGGTTTTCCGGGGTATCCGTCTTGGGGATGCTTTGCAGCAGCTCCTCTACCTGAGTGATGGCATCATCGGCCTGGACAGCGGAGAAGGGGAACAGGCTGAGACAGAGCATCAGACAGAGCAGGCGTTGCAACATGGCGCACGTTTCCGTTCAGGAGAAGTCGCCCTAGCCTAAAGCAGGGGCCGGGGCGGGTAAAGCCCTCAAGATGAATGATCCACGGCACAAATAACGGGTGATCCGGGTCTTGTTTGGCTATTATTCTGGCCGTTCCCCTTCATTGAGCAATTTATGTCCTCCGTCGATCTGGGCACGGCCCCCCTTTCCCGCCTCTTCTTGCGTTACGTCACCCCCACGGTGGCCGCCATGCTGGTCACCGGCATCTATGTCACCATAGACGGCATCTTCGTCGGCCATATCCTGGGCCAGGACGGGCTGGCCGGCATGATGCTGGCGTACCCCATCTGCGCCGTGCTCTACGCGGTGGGGGCCCTGATCGGCATGGGATCCTCGTCGCTGGCCTCCTTCTATCTGGGCAAGGGGGAGCAGGCCAGGGCGCGCCACATCGTCGGCAATGCCCTGGTGATGGTGCTCATCGCCTCCGCGCTGCTCGCCTTCATTGGCATTCGTTACGGCGAGGCCATGCTTGTCTGGATGGGGGCGCAGGGGGTCATCTTCGACGCAGGCTTTGCCTATCTGCAGTGGTACGCCTGGCTCGGTGTATTCGCGGTGCTCTCCATGGCCTTTACCGCCCTGCTGCGCAACGACGGGCGACCCGGCCTCACCACCTGGATCCTGGTGGGGGGCGGCGTACTCAACGTGCTGCTCGACTACCTGCTGATGGCGGTGATCCCCTGGGGGCTGGCGGGGGCCGCCATCGCGACCATGCTCTCCCAGGCGGTCACCGGGGGCCTGTGCCTGTGGCACTTCTTTACCCCCCGCAGCCAGTTGCGCATTCGCTGGGATACCCTGGTGCCCGACTGGCGGCTGATGGGGGAGACATTGCGACTCGGGGTGTCGAGTTTTCTGATGTACCTCTACCTCTCGGTGGTGCTGGCGCTGCACAACAAGGCGCTGCTCTCGGTGGGCACTTCGCTGCACGTGGCCGCCTATGGGGTCATCAGCTACAGCGAGGCCTTCTTCTATCTCATCTTCGAGGGGATCGCCATGGGCATCCAGCCTATCGCCAGCTTCAATGCCGGGGCGGGCAACTGGGCACGGGTGCTGCGGGTGCGCAACCTGGCATTGGGAGTGACCATGGCGGTGGCACTGTGCGGGATGATCCCGCTGTATCTGTGGCCAGAAGCAGTGGTTTATCTGTTTGCGGGGGACAATGCTGCCCTGTTGCCGGTGGCGACCCTCGGTATCTGGCTCTACTTCTGGGGGCTGCCCATGGAAGGCTTGCTGCTGGTGGGGGCCACCTATTTCCAGGCCATCAACCGGGCCCGCATCGCTTCCCTGCTCACCGGCGGCAAGCTGGTGCTGATCGGCGGTTTCCTGTGGGGTTTCTCCTCCCTGTGGGGAGTGGCCGGTGTCTGGCTGGCGCTGCCCACTTGCAGCACTCTGCTGGTCCTGGTGATGTGGCGGGCGATGAGCAGGGAGGGGCGCCAGCACAGCGCTGCCTGAGATGTGGTCATGCGTCCATGAAAAAGGCAGCCTCGGCTGCCTTTTTCATTTTGAGTGCCCCTGCCTGTGGGCTGCAGGTCGCCGGCCTCAGGGCTTGAAGGCGCCGATAAAGATGGCGGGGTCGACGCGGGCGTCGTTGAGGCTGACGTTCCAGTGCATGTGGGGGCCGGTGGCGCGACCGGTGGCGCCGACCCGGCCGACGATGCCGCCGCGGGGCAGGCTCTGGCCCAGCTTTACGTCCACCTTCGACATGTGACAGAACATGCTGATGAGGCCCTGGCCGTGGTCGACGAACACCGTATTGCCGTTGAAGAAGTAGTTGCCGATGAGGATGACCTTGCCAGCGGCTGGTGCCTTGATGGGAGTGCCGGCTCCGACCGCGAAGTCGAGGCCGGAGTGGGGGTTGCGCTCCTCGCCGTTGAAGAAGCGGCGCAGCCCGAAGGGACTGGAGAGCGGGCCCTGGACCGGCTTGTCAAACAGCAGGTTGCTCGGCTGAGCCGGACTGAAGGTCTGGTAGGCGCGGGTCTGTTCGGCAAGCTCCCGGTTGATGCGGGTCATGTCTTCGGCCAGCGGATTGACCTGGCGGCTGTTCTTGAGCTTGATGTGCTGCTCACGGTAGTGCTTGGTGCCGACCGTGAAGCTCAAGGTGCGGCCATCGCTGGTGGTCACCTGATGGGGGCCGGGCGCGCTCTTGAGCGGGATGCCGACGATGGCGATCCACGTCTTCCCGTCTTCCTGTACCACCAGCACAGGTTTGTCCTGATAGCGCACTGCGGGCGCCTTGGCCCCGCTTCCCAGTGGTACCACGGCCACGCCCCCCGGCACCGGGTGGTTGAGCAGGCGGCTGATAAACCCCGGTTCGGCGTGAAGCGCAGGGCTGCCGAGCAGCAGGAGAAGAAAGAAGAGGCGGCGCATGATGGCTCCATCGGATCAGGGGGAAAGCAAGAGGGGGGAGATAATGCCACATTCTGGCGGTGCTGTCCGTCAACCGTGACCATGGGGTGCATCAGAGGTTGCCTTGTAGAGGGCGGAAATGAGAATTTCATGCTATTTACTAGAGTGTCACTAATGGTGTCTTTGAATGACACCTACAGTGACAAGGCTGTGAAGCTCTGGCAGGGGTACCGTAGTCGCCAGCGACATCCAGGGATAGAGGAGGTTGTGATGAAGACGAAAGCGCTCTCGATATTCGGACTCGCATTGGCGATCGTGACGATGCCCGCCGTTGCCTTCAACGGGGTCATTACCATCAACGGGGAAGTGACCGCAGGTACCTGTGCCATCGCGGTCAACGGGGGTACAGCATCGGCGACCGTCACCCTGCCCACCGTCAGTACCAATGCCCTCGGCAGCATAGGGCAGACCGCAGGGGCGACCGGTTTCAACCTCGCCCTCACCAGTTGCCCGACCACGGGCTCGGTGCGCGCCTACTTCGAAAACATCGGCGTGGAGCAGACCTCGGGCAATCTCAGCAACAAGGCCGTCGCGTCGGGAGGCAAGAATCCGGCGCAAAACGTGGAAGTGCAGATCCTCTCTGCCAACAGCACGCCCATCGACCTGAGGACCAATACAGGCAACAACGTGCTGGTGAACTTCAGTGCTACCGGCGGGGCAACGCTTTACTACAGCGCCCAGTACATTGCCACCGGGGCCGTTGGTGCGGGTCTGGTCTCGGCAGACCTCATCTACTCTCTGGATTATCACTGAGTCATGCGCCATGAGCTCTTTACTTGCCCACGTTTTCGCCAGGACAAGGAGTGGCTGGTGGTGCTGGTGCCTGCTGCTCCTGCCCTGGTTTAGCTGGGGACATGTGCAGATCTCGGGGACCAGGGTCATCTATCCAGCCAGTGCGCGGGAGGTCACGCTGGAGCTGACCAACAAGGGAAGCGCTCCCTCGTTGGTGCAGGTGTGGCTGGACGCCGGTGATCGTCGCATCCGGCCCGGCGCCGAGGCGCTCCCCTTCCTCATCACACCCCCTATCACCCGCATCGAAGCCCGTCGTGGCCAATCCTTGCGCCTCGCCTATGTGGGAACGGGGCTGCCCCAGGATCGTGAATCCGTGTTCTGGCTCAACGTTCTGGAGGTGCCGCCGAGCGTGAAATCGACCCAGCGGGGCCAGAACATGGTGCAACTCGCCTTTCGTTCCCGGATAAAGCTGTTCTATCGGCCAACTGGGCTGCCGGGCAACGTGGAGCGTGCCGCCCATCAGCTCAGCTGGCGCCTGATCCGCCAGGGGCAAGGCTATGCACTGCAGGCTCACAATCCAAGCCTCTATCACGTCAGCATCAGCAATCTTGAACTGCTGACAGCCCAGTCGAAACGCTACAGCAATCTGAGCGGCGGCATGGTGGTACCGGGTGGCAGCTTCGACTTTCCCGTGGAGCACCTTTCCGGAGCCGTCAATGTCAAGAAGGTGACCTTCCATTGGCTCAACGATTACGGTGCTCGCGAGGTGGGCCAATTCGTCTTCCATTGAGCTCGGTGGATGGCGGCGCTTGCCTGCTCATGAATCTGGTACGCGGCAGCCCTGTCGCGACGTTCAAGATGCCTATCTCATGCCATTTCCCCCCGGGTTTATGCTTCCCTGTATCGATTTGTTGGTTGCTTGTGCTGGAGGGATGGGGAGGGATGGTCATGGCCGATGAACCCGTCGCAGAGGTCCCCCCCTCCGCAGAGGTCGAATTTGACAACAGCTTGCTGGACAGTCTGGGGATCAACATCGATCTGGCCCGCTTCTCCCGCGCCGATTTCATTCCTCCCGGTCGCTATTCTCTCGAGATTACCCTCAATGGCCGGGAGCGCCTGAATCAGCAGGTGGAGGTGAGAGCAGGGGCGGACCCCGGTACTCCCAGATTCTGTTTTCAGCCCGATCAGTTGACGCAATGGGGTTTGCTCCTCGACAAGCTGCCCGATCAGCCGTCAGTGAAGGCGCAACTGGCACAGGATTGCATCGAGGTCAATGCCCTGGTGCCGGGAGCCGGCTTTACCTTCGACCTTGCCAGCCTGAGCGGTGATCTCAGCCTGCCCCAGGCCTACCTTGGCCGGGTCAGGCGCGATTATGTCGGGCCGGATCAATGGGTACAGGGGATCAATGCCGCCTTCGTCAGTTACAACGCCAATCTGTACTACAACGACCAGGATGACGGGGGCGATCCGGTCAGCAGCAGCGTCAATCTCAACACGGGTCTCAACCTGGGGGCCTGGCGCCTGCGCCACAACGGTTCCTGGCAAGGCACATCTGGCGGGGGGTATCTGCCCCTCAACAGCTATGTGCAGCGGGATGTCACCTCCCGCACGGCCCAGCTCACCCTGGGAGAATATTTCACACCGGGGGACAGCTTCGACAGTGTGCCTTTCACCGGTGTGCAGATCGCCAGCGACGACGCCATGCTGCCCGACTTCGAGCGGGGTTTTGCTCCCGTGGTGCGCGGGGTGGCCCAGAGCAATGCCAGGGTCACCATACGCCAGGGCGATGCCCTCATCTATGAAACCCAGGTGGCGCCGGGGGCCTTCGCCATCGACGACCTCTATGCCACCAGTTTCGCCGGCGACCTGGATGTGACGGTCACGGAGGCAGATGGTAGCGTGCAGCGCTTCACCCTGCCGTTTTCCTCCGTGGTGCAGATGCTGCGACACGACACCTCCCGCTTCAGCCTGACTCTGGGACGTTATCGCAATGATGCCGGACCAGACGGGCCTGATTTTCTGCAAGGCACCTATCGACACGGCCTGTCGGACACCCTGACTCTCTACGGGGGAACCATAGCCGCAAAACAGTATGCCGCTCTGCTGGGGGGGGCGGCCATGGGGTCCGATTACGGCGCCCTGGCCCTCGATGTCACCGGTTCCTGGGCGAGTGATTTACCCTCGGGCGCGGATCTGCCTCCCTCCCTGTCCGGCCAGAGCTATCGCCTTACCTACAGCAAGCAGATGGATTTGACCCGAACCTACTTCACCCTGGCAGCCTACCGCTTCTCCAGCGAAGGCTATCTCGACCTGAGCGATGTGGCGGCGATGCAGGCTGGCGCACTGGATCGTCTGCAGCATGAGCGCAATCGCTTCCAGCTCAACATCAACCAGCCCGTGGGGGAGTGGGGTGATTTCTATTTCAATGGCATCCGCCGGGATTACTGGAGCGGTCAGGGGGAGAGCAGCAGCCTTCAGTTCGGTTACAGCCGGGGATTTGACTGGGGCAGTTTGACCTTGTCGGCCAGCCACTCTCTGGAAGAGGGGACTGGCGATCAGTACGTACTGAGCCTGAGTATCCCCATCGGTGACAAGCTGGGGGCACCTCGCCTTGGCAGTACCCTCTCCTATCAGAAGGGAGTGGGGACCAGCACCAGACTGGATCTCAGCGGAGGCTCCGGGGATGGGCGCTTCTACTACGGGGTCTATGGGAGCCAGGGGCCTGGGGGAGCTGACAGCACCCGGGGGTATGGGGCCAATGTGCAGTATCAGACGGCGTTCGCCCAGTTGGGACTCAGTACCAGCCAGGGGGAGGGGTATGGCCAGTACGTGGCCTCGGCCAAAGGGACCTTGCTGGTGCATGAAGAGGGCTGGGTGATGGGGCAAACCCAGGGAGAGACCATGGCGCTGGTGGAGGCCAAAGGTGCCCAGGGGGCCAGGGTGAGCCACGGCATCGGCAGCGAGGTGGATGGAGATGGCTATGCGGTGCTGGCCGGGCTAAATCCCTATCGCACCAACGTCATCGGGCTGGACCCGACCGGTTTGCCACTGGATGTGGAGATCGACGGCAGCGCCCGTATGGTGGCCCCCCGCCGGGGCGCCATCGTGAAACTCGCTTATGAGACTCATGTCGGGCAACCACTGCTCATCAAGGCCGAGCGACACGATGGCAGCGCCCCTCCTTTCGGGGCCGACGTGGTCGATGACCGGGGGGGATCGGTGGCCGTGGTCGGGCAGGGAGGGCTTATCTTCGTGCGTGGCGAGCAGGGGACGCTCTACGTCCAGTGGGGGGAGTCAAGCGATGAAGGGTGTCGCCTCGACTATCGGATGCCCCCGCCGGATCCGGCCATGCCCTACCAGCAGGTGGCGGCGCGCTGCATCGACATGGAGACGGGACCATGAACGGCATCCGTGATGACCTGCACTCGCGCGGACGTGGGAGCAGGGTAGGGGTGACAAGCTGTTTTGTTCTGTTCGGGGCCCTCTTGTGGACCCAGGGGGGGGAGGCCGCGATTCGGCTGATGCAGACCCGTCTCGTCCATCAGGGGGGCGAGGCCGCCCTGATGGTTCGCAACGACGGCACCGGACCCAGCCTGATGCAGGCCTGGGTTGACCTGGGAGACGAGCGCCTGGGGCCTGGTGAGGTGGCGACTCCCTTTCTGGTGCTGCCGCCCGTGATGCGACTCGGACCAGGCAGGGGGCAGACACTGAGGGTGATCGGAGGAGAGCAGAACCGGTTGCCCCAGGACAGGGAGTCCCTGTTCTGGCTCAACGTGCTTGGCCTGCCCCCCAAGGTCCATGCCACCGAGGGGAGTGTCCAGCTGGCCTATCGCACCCGTATCAAGCTTTTCTACCGCCCCCCCGGCCTTTCGGGCTCCGTGGCTGGGATGGTCCGCCAGCTGAAGTGGCAGATCCTCTCCGAAGGCGGGCTCGGTGTCACCAATCCGGGCCCCTTCCACATCAGTCTGAGCGAAGTGTTGCTGACGATGGGGGACTGGCAGCTTGCCTGGCGGGAGGGGGGCGTACTGCCACCCTACGGCACTCTGCACCTGCCCATGGGGGTTGTCCCGGCGGGGGCGAGTGGCCGGCTGCGCTGGATAGACGATGAGGGCAGCTATCGTGAGGAGCCCTTCATGCCGCTCAGAAGCCAAGGAGGTCACCATGAGTGATGCAACCGGTCGTCATGGCCCCGACTCCCTGTTGATGGGGGCGCTGTTGCTGGGGGCCGGACTCTGGCCCGGGGAAGGGAACGCGGTGAACGGCCAGTGCACCAGCCCCTTCGTGGCCACCTTGCCGCTCACCGTCAGCGATCTCTATCAGCCAGGTGATACCCGCAGTGCGACCTTCGCCACCACGGGCACGGCCAGTTGTGATTGCATCGGTATCTCTGTCGGGTTGCTGGTGACGGCCTACTACCAGGGCACCACCAGCCTGCCCACCGTCTCCGATCCCCTCGGTACCCTCATCAAGCTCAATTCCTATCTCGGTCTCAAGGTGGAGTTCAATGCGGCGGGGGGATACCAGAGCGTCCCCTTCAACACCACTACCACTGGGCTTCTGAGTGCCTGTGTGGGCGGGCTACTCAATGTCTCTCTGCTGGGGGGGATCAGCGTGAACGGGGGACGAGCAACCCTGAAGCTGCTCAAGGGGATCACGGGCACCCAGACCTTCAGTGGCACCGTGGCCCAGCTGTTCGTGCGACGTGGCAGCCTGCCCGATACCAGTCCGGCCAATGCGTTCAGCACCCTGGCGATGAACATCACAGTCACCTCGACCCCCAGTTGCCAGTTCCCCGCCGGTACCAGCATTCCCATCGATCTGGGCGCCGTGGCCCAGAGCGCCTTCATCGAAGGGGAGATCCCCAGGGGCTATGCGCCGCGCAGCGTCAATGTGAGCGTGACCTGCAGCCAGATCCCGAGCGACTACGTGGTGCCGCTGCGCTACAGCTTCTCGGGGGTGCTCGCGAGCGACAACCGCTTCATCACCACCAGCCTGGCCGGTGTCGGGGTGGGCATGGTCGAGCAGGGGGCCCTGACCCCTATTCCATTCGATACCGCCATCGCGGTACCCTACTCGGCGGCGACCCAGGCCACCGACTACAAGGTGAGGCTCTACCCGACCCGGCTGCCGGGCCAGGTAGTGCGCACCGGCCCCTACACCGGCACCATCATGGTCACGGTGAGCGTGCCCTGAGGAGACGCCGCTTCGCCCCTATTTTTCGACGAGGTCAATGATGAACAGTGACAGGGCCCTGCGCCACGAACCCAAACGCCATGGCATAGGACAGGGCTGGATCTGGATCCGCACCGGATTCGACATCTTCAACAAGGGGATGGGTGCCAGCGTGGCCATGATAGTGCTCTGGTTTGTGGTGGGCATCGTGCTGGATCAACTGCCGGCGGGGGGCTTGATCTCCCAGTTGCTCTACATGGTGTGGGGGGCTGGCTGGGTGGCGGTGGCGCGGCGGGGTCACCAAGGCGAGGCGCTGCAATTTGGCGACTTCTTTGCCGGTTTCCGCCATCGGTTGACCCCCTTGATGCTGGGGGGCCTGATGGTGCTCGGCCTCATCATGGGGATCCTGATGATCTGCGTGTTCCTGCTGCACCAGTGGGGACTCACCGGCCTGTTGTCCGCTGATCCGGGCTCCCTGGCGCTGACCCCGGAGCAGGCACAGGGCTTCCTCGTCTGCGCCCTGGTGGGATTGGCACTGTTCGTTCCCGTGCTGATGGCCATCACCTTCGCCCCCGCCCTTATCCTCTTCCATCAGGTCGGGGTCTGGCAGGCAGCCCGGCTCAGCTTCAAGGGATGTCTGCGCAACATGTGGCCCTTCCTCTGGTGGGGGCTGCTCGGGGCCGTGCTGATCTTCTTTGGCGCACTCCTGATGCTGGTGGGCCTGCTGGTGGTGCTGCCTGCCATCAACTACTCCATTTATGCCGCCTATCACGACATCTATTTGGAGGATCAGGAGGCCGAGGAGGGAGAGACCCCGGTCAAGGCATTCGGTTTCGAAGCCTGACCGGCACAGGATGGAGCAAAGAGGGGCCGCGAGGCCCCTTTTTTGTGGCGGCTCGCAGGGATCAGAGAGAGGGAGGGGCTTCCTGCCACAGGGGATCGTCCGCCATCCGCTCCACGAGAAAGTCGAGGAAGCTGCGCAGCAGGGGGGACATCTGTTTGCGGGTGCCATAAACGGCATAGACGCCGAGGCGCTTGGGCTGCCACGGGGTGAGCAGGGGGACCAGGGCGCCGCTTGCCAGATGGGGGTGAACCGAGTAGGCGGGTTGCAGGCTGATCCCCGCCCCGTCCAGGGTGGCGGCCAGCAGCAGGTTGGAGATGTTGGCGCTGAGGTTGCCGCTCACCGGGACGGATTCGGGACCATCGGGCCCCAGAAACTCCCACAGGCTCTTGCCGAAATAGGTGTAGGTGAGGCAGTTGTGCAGTGCCAGATCCTGCACCTGCTGCGGCGGAGCATGGCGGGCCAGGTAGGCGGGGCTGGCGCACACCACCGAGTGGCAGGTGCCGAGCCTGCGGGCCACCAGGTTGGGATCGAGGTCGTTGGTGATGCGCAGGGCGAGATCGATTCGCTCCTCCACCAGATTGACCGTCCGGTCCAACAGCAGGATGTCGATCGCCGTGCCGGGGTAATGGGCCAGGTAGTCGTTCGCCGCCCCGACCAGCAGGGCTTCGGAGAGAGAGTAGCTGCTGGTGATGCGCAGTTGCCCCTTGGGGGCCTCGTCATGGCGGATGGCCAGGTGTTCCATCTCTTCCCCCAGGGCCAGCATGGCTCTGGCCCGGTTCAGCGCCTCTTCTCCCGGCCCGGTCAGGCTCAGCCGGCGGGTGGTGCGGTGCAGCAATCTGGCCCCCATCCAGCGTTCCAGCTCGGCCAGGTAGCGCGACACCATGGCGCGGGACATCTCCAGTTTCTCCCCAGCGCCGCTCAGGCTGCCCTGTTCCACGACGCAGACAAAGACCCGCAATGCGGTCAGCCTATCCATCTTGTGCCCCTATATGCTCGATTTGTGCAACAGTGATGCGCCTATTATGCGGTATTTGTATCGATGGTGATGCAATAAACTGCGCTCATTCCATTAATCCACACCGATGAGCGTTATCTGATGAACAACACACTGCGTACCCTGACCCTGACCAGCCTCCTGATGACGGGTTCCGCCCTGGCGGCCCCCCTGACCGTGACCGTCTACAACCCCGGCGAGAAGGCGATCTTCCCCGTCTCCTCCTCACTGGTAACCGGTGACAAAGAGGCCATCCTGATCGATGCCCAGTTCGACGTGCAACATGGTCAGGCGCTGGTGGACATGATCAAGAAGAGCGGCAAGAAGCTGACCACTGTCTATATCAGTGCCGGTGATCCCGACTTCTACTTCGGTCTGGAACCCGTCATGGCGGCGTTCCCGGATGTCAAAGTGCTGGCCGACCAGCATGTGGTCGACCATATCAAGCAGACCAAGGATGCCAAGCTGAGCTACTGGGGCCCGATCCTGGGCAAGGATGCACCCAAGAGCCTGACCGTGCCGCAAGTGATGACGGCCAGCCACCTGACCCTAGATGGCGAGAAGATTGAAATCAAAGAGATGAACACCCCGAATGCCTACCTCTGGGCCCCTTCCATCAAGACGGCCTTTGGGGGTGTGCCGGTCTACAGCGGCGTGCACGTCTGGATGGCGGACAGCCAGTCCAAGGCCGCTCGCAGCAACTGGGTCAAGGCGCTGAACAACCTGCTGGCGCTGAAACCCGAGCGTGTGGTGCCGGGTCACTTCCTGGGGACTGCGCCCAAGGGTACCGAAGCCGTGACCTTCACCCGTGACTACGTGCAGCGCTTTGAGCAAGAGCTGGCCAAAGCCAAGCACTCCGGCCAGCTGATTGAAGCGCTGAAGAAGGCTTACCCCTCCCTGCCGGTCGACGATGGCCTGGCCATCGGTGCCAAGGTCAATACCGGCGAGATGAAGTGGTAACTCCCTGACGCCTACTTCCCTGTGTTTTTTTACCGGGCCCGAGTGCCCGGTTTTTTATCCAGCCTTGAAGCGAGAATGATGATGAACGAAGCGCAAACAACCCTCCATTATGTCTATGACCCCCTCTGTGGCTGGTGCTATGGCGCCGCCCCCCTGCTGAAAGCCGCTGCCGAGATCCCGGGCCTTCGCATCGAACTGCATGGGGGGGGGCTCTGGATGGGCGCCAGGCGCCAGACCATGGGCCAGCCCCTGCGGGACTATGTGCGCCCCCATGACGAGCGCATCCACGCCCTCACCGGACAGCGCTTTGGTGAGCGCTACTTCAACGAGCTCCTGCTCAACGAGTCACTGCTCCTTGACTCCGAGCCGCCCATTCGCGCCGTTCTGGCGGTGAGCGAGCTTGGCGGCGACGGCCTTGCCTTGTTGCACCGCATTCAGGAGACCCACTACCGGGATGGGGAATGGGTCGGTTCCCCGACGCGGCTGGCGGCGCTCGCGCGGGAGCAGGGGGTGACACCGGAAGCATTCGCCCTGGCCTTTGGTCGGGTCGATCTTGTGGGCCATCTGGCCACAAGCCAGGCGTGGCTGCGCCGGCTCGGCGGGCAGGGGTTCCCGACCCTGGGATTGATGCAAGGGGAGCGCGTCGTTGCGCTGCCTGTCTCCTCCTATCTGGGAGAGCCATCGGCGTTCGCGGATCACATCGTGTCACTGATGGGGTGAGTCTCTCGCCCATCGCCTTCGGCTTGTCAAAGGAGAGGGAGAGGGCAGACCCGTCTGTGCGCCTCCCTTGTCCCCCGCACCGTTCTTGTGCATGCTATCGGCCTCATTGAACGGCAGGATGCAGTACCTATGAACCTTCGCGATCTCGAATATCTGGTAGCGCTGGAAGAGGAGAAACACTTTCGCAAGGCGGCGGAGCGCTGCTTTGTCAGCCAGCCGACCCTGAGTGGCCAGCTGCGCAAGCTGGAAGATGAACTGGGAGTGATCCTCATCGAGCGCACCTCCCGCAAGGTGCTGTTCACGCCCGCCGGCGATGCCATGGCCCGTCAGGCGCGCAAGGTGCTCAAAGAGGCGCGAGAGCTCAAGAGCATAGGCCAGCACTTCGCCGAGCCCATGTCCGGCGAGATCCACATCGGTTTCATTCCCACCGTGGGCCCCTACCTGCTGCCCCACATCATCCAGGATCTGCGTGAACACTTCCCCAAGCTGGAGTTCTACCTCTACGAAGATCAGACCCAGGTGCTGCTCAAGCGGCTGGAGGAGGGGGAGCTGGATTGCCTCGTGCTGGCGGAGCTGGAAGGGATGGAGGGGTTTGGCGCCATCCCCCTCTATCAGGAGCCCATGTGGCTGGCCGTGCCCCAGCATCATCCGGAGGCGAGCGCCAAGGCGGTGCCCCTGCACAATCTCAAGGGCAAGAAATTGCTGATGCTGGCCGACGGTCACTGCCTGCGGGATCAGGCGATGGGTTTCTGTTTTGCCGCGGGCATCGGTGAGGATCAGCGCTTCAAGGGCACCAGTCTGGAGACCTTGCGCAACATGGTCGCCGCCGGCAGCGGCATGACGCTGGTGCCCAGGCTCGCCGTGCCCGCCAACCCGGAGGAGGGGGGCGTCAGCTATCGCCCGGTGATCAACCCCGTGCCGGGGCGCACCATCTCCCTGCTCTATCGTCACTACTCGGTTCGCCGCCCCTGCTTCAATGAGCTGGCGGCCCGCATCTCGAGTCTGATGAAAGCCCTGCTGGGCTGACGCAGCCCGCTCGTCATCCCGAAACAAAAACCGGCGCCTGGGCGCCGGTTTTTGTTGTTTCCAGGGGGACCTAGAAGATGTCGTCGGTGGAAACGGGACCGTCTGTGGTCGCATCGTCACCGCCATACACCTGGTTGCCATCGGAGATCTGGCTCGCGTAGCGGGTGGGCTCTGTGCCCTCCTTGAAGAACTCCTCCGTGGTACTGCCATCGGCGCGATTGGTCAGCAGACCGGTTTCACGATCGATGCGGACCTGCATGATCCCTTCGGGGACCGGCATCTTGCGTTCGGGCACCTGGTGCAGAGCCGTCTTCATGAAGTCAATCCAGATGGGCTGGGCGGCGCCGCCGCCAAACTCGGCCCGGCCCAGACCGCGCTGGTGATTGTCAAAACCGATCCAGGAGGTGGCCACCAGATTCGGGGTATAGCCGGAGAACCAGGCATCCCGGGATTCGTTGGTGGTCCCCGTCTTGCCCGAGATGTCGTGACGCTTGAGGTCACGGGCTGCCCGCCAGCCGGTACCACGCCAGCCATTGCCACCCCAGATGGCGGTGGTCAGGGTGTCGGTGATGAGGAAGGCGCTCTGGGCGCTGATGGTCTGCGGTGCCATGTTGTTGGGCACGACAGGATCGATGGGGCACTGGGCCTTCCAGTCTGCCGTGGTATTGGCATAGGCATCCGCGCTGTCGAGACCGGCGGCGGCCAGCACGCCGCAGTCGCGGCAGGCGGCGGCCGGGTTGGCCTCAAACAGGGGGGTGCCGAAGCTGTCAGTCACTTCGGTGATGAAGTAGGGGGTGACCTGGAAGCCGCCATTGGCCAGCACCGAGTAGCCGCGCACCACTTCCAGCGGGGTGAACTCCGCCGCACCCAGCGCCAGGGATTCGTTGGCAGAAATGTGATCACGGGCGAAGCCGAAGCGGGTCAGGCCGTCGATATAGGTATCCAGCCCGATGGCGCGCATCAGGCGGACCGACATCACGTTCTTGGACTTGGCAAGGCCGAGGCGCAAGGTGGTCGGCCCTTCATAGATGGCGGGCGAGTTCTTGGGCTGCCACATGGGGCCCTTGGCAGGATCCCACTGGTTGATCGGTGCATCGTTGATGAGGGACGCCAGGGTATAGCCCTGCTCCAGCGCGGTGGCATAGAGGAAAGGCTTGATGTTGGAGCCGACCTGACGACGGGCCTGATCGACCCGGTTGAACTTGGAGAGCTCGAAGCTGAAGCCGCCGACCAGGGCCTCGATGGCGCCGTCTTGCGGGTTCATGGCCACCAGGGCGGCGTTGACGTCGGGGATCTGGGAGAGCAGCAACTCTTCCCCTTTTTCCCTGACCCAGATCTGGGCGCCGACTTTGAGTACATCCCGCGCCGATTTCGGGGCAAAGCCCTGGCGATCGTCGGTGATGAAGGCGCGCGCCCACTTGATGCCATTCCAGCCCAGTTCGGCCTGTTTGCCATTCTTGAGCACCAGGGTGGCGCTCTTGTCGCCGAGCTGGGTGACCACGGCGGCCATCAGGGGCTGATAGGTCGGCTGCTTGGCCAGATGGGCCATGATCTGCTCGTAGTCCCAGGCCGTTTCACCGGCCTTCCACAGCAAGGCGGTCGGGCCACGGTAGCCGTGGCGGGTGTCGTAGTCGAAGACACCGTCCAGCAGCGCCTGATGGGCGGCGCGCTGACGCTTGGCGGTGACGGTGGTGTAGACGTGCAGCCCCATGGTGTAGGCATCTTCACCAAACTGCTCCACCATCTTCTGGCGTACCATCTCGCTCAGATAAGGGGCGTTCAGCGTAGTTTCGGCACCGTGAAAACGGGCCTTGATCGGCATCTTGGAGGCTTCGTCATACTGGGCCTGGGTGATTTTGCCGGTTTCCAGCATGCGACCCAGTACCACGTTGCGGCGGGCGAAGGCGCGCTCCGGGGAACGGATCGGGTTCAGCATGGAAGGTGCCTTGGGGAGACCCGCGATGATGGCGATCTCGTCCAGGGTCAGATCTTTGACCTCCTTGCCGAAGTAGACCTGGGCGGCCGCGCCGACCCCGAATGCCCGGTAGCCGAGGGGGATCTTGTTGAGATAGAGGGTGAGGATCTCGTCCTTGGAGAGGTTCTGCTCGATGCGCCAGGCGAGGAACACTTCCTTGATCTTGCGTACCAGGGTCTTCTCGTTGCTCAGGAAGAAGTTGCGAGCCACCTGCTGGGTAATGGTACTGGCGCCCTGGCGCGCCTGGCCGGAGACGGCCCAGACGGTGGCGGCACGGATGATGCCGATGGGGTCTATGCCCGGGTGCTCATAGAAGCGGGCATCTTCGGTGGCGAGTACGGCATCGATCATGGACTGGGGAATTTCGTCCAGCCGCAGGGGGATGCGACGAATTTCGCCAAACTGGGAGATCAATTCCCCGTCCCGGCTGTAGACCTTCATGGGGGTAGCCAGTTTGACATCGCGCAAGGCGCTGACATCCGGCAACTGGGGCTTGATGTAGAAGTAGATGCCGATGAGGCTGGCAACGCCCAGCACAGCACCCAGCATCATGACAATAAACAGGCGAACGAGCCATTTCAGCATGGAAGAACTACCAATCGTCTTAAAATTAGCCAACGGGCGCAGAGTATAGCCTTTTTACCCTCGCGGATTCGAGGTTTTCCTGTCCGCAAACAGGCGACCCCGAGAAGAGGCGGGAGGGTAGCACTCCAGGGCACAATTACCAAGGGGGCCGCAATCAAGGCCGAAAGGAGAGGGGCGTCAACTTTTGACATAAACTTTATGACATTGATAGATAGAGCATTATATTGAGTTAAGCCGTCACATCATGACGCGCTGTCCTACAATAAGTCCGAAAACCCAATAACGCATGGATGTGTATATGTTTGGGCTATTAAGTAAGGGATCCCTCGTCTCCTTGGCGGGCATTGATTTTGGCAGTCAAACCATCAAGGCCGTCACCATCAGCGGACGTCCCGGCAAGGTGCACCTCGGTTCGGTTGCCGAGATCCCCATGCCAAGGGGGACGCTGGTCGACTATCAACTTCAGGACATTGAACGGGTCAGTCAGTCCCTCAAGTCGCTCAAGCGGCTCGTGCAAGGGGATTGCCAGAACGTGGCCACGGCCGTGACCGGTTCCAATGTCATCACCAAGATCATTCAGGTCGATACCAACATCAACGAGAGCGAGCTGGAGAACCAGGTTCACCTGGAGGCAGAGCAGCTCATCCCCTTTCCCCTCGATGAAGTGAGCCTGGATTTTGAAATCCTCGGCATGGCGGGCGAGAACGGGCGTCAGGAGGTCCTGCTCAGTGCCGCGCGGACCGAGAGCGTCAGTGGCCGGGTCAGTGCCCTGACGGAGGCAGGCATGACGACCATGGTGGTGGATGTGGGGGCCCATGCGCTCGGACGCGCCGTGCTGGCCTGCCTGCCTGACCTGCAAACCTCGGAGAAACCGGTTGGCATCGTCGACATCGGTGCCAGCGCCCTGACTTTCGCCGCCCTGCTACGGGGCCAGGTCATCTATTCCCGGTTGCAGAATTTTGGTGGTGATCAATACAGCCAGGCATTGGCCTCTTTTTACAGCATGAGTATGGAAGAAGCGGAACTGGCCAAGCTCCAGGGCTCCCTGCCTGCGGATCATGAGGTAGATGTCCTGTTGCCTCACCTCAGCACCCTGGTGTTGCAGATACGGCGCAACGTGCAGCTGTTTTGCAGCTCTTCGGGGAACAAGGAGCTCTCCAGGCTGGTGCTGACCGGAGGGGGGAGCCTGCTGCCGGGGCTGGCCGGACAAATCGGCAGCGAGCTCAACTGCGAGGTGCTGCATCCCGATCCCTTTGCACTCTTTGGCAAGCCGCAGGGAGAGGGGGGGCTGACTCATGGGGCCAAGTACATGACGGCGCTCGGGCTGGCACTGAGGAGCTTCACACCATGTCAAATATAAACCTTCTGCCCTGGCGGCAGGCTCGGGCGCAGCGTCAGAAGAAACAATTCGGCATCCTGTTCGGTCTGTTCCTGGCGGGGACGGCAGCCATCGCCTTTGCCGCAGACTGGCTGGTGCAGCAGCAGATCGGTTACCAGCAGCAGCGCAATCAGCGGTTGCAGCAGGAGATGGCAACCCTGGACACCCAGCTTGGGGAGATCAGGCTTCTCAAGGAACGGCGCAAGGAGTTGATTGACCGCATGCAACTCATCGAGCAGTTGCAGATGCGCCGCAACATCCCTGTGCGTCTGTTCAATCAGCTGCCGGTGCTGGTCCCCAACGGGGTGTATCTTGATAGCCTTGCTCTGCAAAACAACAAGATAGACGTGAAGGGAAAGACTGAAGCCTATGGCAGGGTAGCCAGCATGATGCGCCGAATCGACGGTTCCGGCTGGCTGACACAATCCCAGCTCAGCACCATCTTCACGGCCGAGGTGGCCCCCATCGCCCTGAGCCAGTTCTCCATGATGTTCCAGATTGCCACGGCGCTACCCAACGTGGCTAAGGGGCAAAAATGAACCTGCAACAACTCAACGACCTGGATCTCAATGACATTGCCCGCTGGCCGCCGATCGCCAAGGGCATCTTTGTCTTCTTCTGCTGTGCTCTGCTTGGCGGGGCACTCTATTACTACGTGATTGCCAATTCCCTGGCGGCTCTGGGTCGTGAAGCCGCAAAAGAGACCGAGCTCAAGGGACAATTCGAGAGCAAGGCCATGCTGGCCGCGAACCTGGAAGCATACAGAAAGCAGATGGTCCAGCTGGAACATCTGGTCGACACCCAGCTCAAACAGCTGCCCAACACCCACGAAGTCGCCGGTTTGCTGGATGACATCAGCTTCATTGCCACCGATAACGGTTTGACATTGAACAGGATCAACTGGGAGCCAGAGGTGAAACACGAGTTCTCCACCGAGCTGCCCATGCGCATCGAGGTCGTGGGCACCTATCACGAACTTGGCAAGTTCACGGCGGACATGGCTGCTTTACCGCGCATCGTGATCCTGGATTCTTTCCAGCTCAGCCAGGGGAAGGGTGGTGAGCTGATCGGTATGTCCATGCAGGCCAAGACCTACAAGTACAACGGCAAAACCGTGGAGAAAAAGCCATGAGCATGAGAGCGGGCGTACTTCTCTTGTCGGCGCTGCTGTTGACGGCCTGTGGGGGACAGGAGGACATGGATGAGTATGTCAAACAGACCAAGGCCAGAAAGCCGGTACCGATCGAATCTTTGCCGGAGATAAAGCCCTTCTCTCCCATGGTCTATCAACGCAGCGATCAACGCAGTCCGTTCATTGCACCCCAGCCGGAAACCAGTTCCAGGCTGGATGCCAAGGCCAAGCCGGACTGTGCCCAGATAGTGGCCAATCGGGAAAAGGAGGTGCTGGAACGCTACTCGCTTGCCAGCCTGAGCATGAAAGGCTCCATCGGCAAGCAGGGGCAGTTGTGGGCATTGATCAAAACCCCGGACGGGCAAGCCGTGCGCGTCGGGCTCAACCAGCACATGGGGCTGGATCAGGGCAGGGTCATCAAGATAACGAACACGCATGTTGACTTGATGGAGACGGTACCTGATGGCAAAGGATGCTGGGTCACCCGAGAAACCCAGCTGGCCATGGCCAATCTCGACGCAAAACTATGATCAGGGATGAGCAGAGATGAGAACAACAATAAGAAGGATGACCGGTGTGGCGCTGCTTTGGCTGGGCGGATGCACTCAGGTGTGGGCAGTACCCGCGTTGCAGGAGGTCAAGGTGAATCCCCTGCTGGCCGATCAACTCCTGCTGGAGCTCAGCTTCAGCGAACCGGTCAGCGGTTTTACGGACAGGTTGACCTATGAACCCAATCAGCTTCTGCTGCACGTACCCGGGGCCATCGGTGCCCTGACGGTCAATCCCCTGCCCATCAAGCAGCAAGGGGTGAACAACCTCCTGGTGGAGGGGAAGGGGCAGGGGCTCGACATCAAGATCGCCCTCGATCAGCTCACCCCCTATCAGGTCCATCAGCAGGGCAATAAATTGCTGGTGGCGCTGGGAGACAAGGCTGGGCAGCCGGTCGCTTCCTCGGCGGCGCCTGTTGCAGCCAGCCAGTCTGCGCTCGTCAGAAGCCAGCCGGTGACTCAGTCTGCATTGATTGACACCCAGCGAGTTGCCCAGAACCAGTCCCAGTATCAGGCTCAGCCGGCCATGGCTTCCACGCCTACTGTGGCTCCTTCGCCCGTTGCCCCCAGCAAGCCGGTGTTGTCCGTGTCTCAGGCAAACATGGGTGGCGCCTACTTCAACTCGGTCAAGGGCGTGGATTTTCGTCGTGGAAAGGAAGGTCAGGGGGAGTTCCTCGTGACGCTGGACAACAGTTCGGCGGCGGTGGATGTCAGCAGCCGTGGTCAGAAAGTGCTGGCCAAGTTCCACGGTACCCGGGTGCCTGATGATCAGCTCAACCTCATCAATGTGCAGGACTTTGCTACCCCGGTCTCCCAGGTGGAGGTGTTCCGCCAGGGCAATGACACCCTGTTCGAGCTCTCGGTGAACGGCCAGTTTGACTACCGTTACGATCAGGCCGACAAGATGTTCATCATCGAGGTGAAAAAACGGGTGGCCACCACGGCGGCGAAGCAGTACCAAGGCAAGCCCATCTCATTGAACTTCCAGGATATTCCTGTTCGTACAGTGTTGCAGATCATCGCCGATTTCAACAATCTGAATCTGGTGACCACGGACTCGGTCTCCGGCAACATCACGCTGCGTCTCGATGGCGTGCCCTGGGAGCAGGCGCTGGACATCATCCTCAAGGTCAGAGGGCTGGACAAACGGCTGGACAACAACATCCTGCTGGTGGCACCGGCGGACGAGATTGCCGCTCGCGAGAAACAGCAGATGGAGAGCCGCAACCAGGTGGCGGATCTTGCTCCCCTCTACACCGAGTATCTGCAGATCAACTATGCCAAGGCATCGGAAGTGGCGGCCCTGCTCTCCTCCGAGAGTACCAAGCTGCTCTCCCCCAGAGGGGCGGTCAGCGTGGATGAACGTACCAACGTGCTGGTGGTCAAGGACACGGCGGATGTCATCAGCAACGTCAAGCGGATGCTGGATATCCTCGATATCCCGGTCAAGCAGGTGGTGATCGAGGCGCGCATGGTGACCATTGATGATGGTTTCGATGAGGCACTGGGGGTGCGCTGGGGGGTGACCAAGACAGACGGTCATGGCAACGGCACCTCGGGCACCATAGAGGGTAATGATGGCGCCGGAAACAATGATGGCAGTTCCACCATCACTCGCCCCAACGTAGAAGACAGACTCAACGTCAACCTGCCGGTGACCAACGCGGCCGGCACCCTGGCGTTCCAGGTTGCCCGTCTTGCCAATGGCACCCTTTTGGATCTTGAACTCTCGGCTCTGGAAAAGGAGAGCAAGGCCGAGATCATCGCCAGTCCGCGTGTCACCACGGCCAACCAGAAGCCGGCCCTGATCGAGCAGGGGACCGAGATCCCCTATGTGGAGTCCTCTTCGAGCGGGGCGACCTCGGTCACCTTCAAGAAGGCGGTGCTGAGCCTCAAGGTCACACCGCAGATCACCCCGGACAACAGGGTGATCCTGGACTTGACCGTGACTCAGGATACCAAGGGTGAAACCGTGCCGACCGGAACCGGGGATGCGGTGTCCATCAACGCCCAGTCCATCACCACCCAGGTGTTGGTCAACAACGGTGAAACTCTGGTGCTTGGCGGCATCTATCAACAGACCATCAAGAGTGATGTCAGCAAGGTGCCGCTGCTGGGGGATATCCCCGGGTTGGGCTATCTCTTCAAGAAAACCACCAGTGAAAACAAGAAGCGTGAACTGCTGATCTTCGTGACCCCGAGGATAGTGACCGACGCCCTCTGAAAACTTTACTTGTGAGAGTAAAACACATATAACCTTACGCCCCGATGAGGCTGGGGCGTAAGGGCTGCGGTTGCCAGTCCTGGTTTCTACTGAGATAATCCCCCTCCTGATCCAACGCAAGATAAGGTTCATAGGTACCCCGGTCGAGTGTTTACCGGGGCCATACAGTTTGTAATTACTAACGAAAAGACATGGCTGAGAAACGCAATATTTTCCTGATAGGTCCCATGGGTGCGGGCAAGAGCACCATAGGTAGACATCTGGCAGAACAACTGCACATGGAGTTTTTCGACTCAGATCATGAGATTGAGCGCCGCAGTGGTGCCGATATCGGCTGGGTGTTCGATGTTGAAGGCGAAGAAGGCTTCCGGATCCGCGAAGAGAAGGTGATCGGTGAGCTCGCCGAACAGCAGGGTATCGTGCTGGCAACGGGTGGCGGTGCCATCAAGAGCCGTGAAACCCGCAACAAACTCTCCGCACGCGGCATCGTGGTCTACCTCGAAACCACCATTGAAAAGCAATTGGCGCGAACCCAGAGAGACAAGCGTCGTCCCTTGCTGCAAACCGAAGAGCCGCCCCGTGAAGTGCTTGAGCGTCTTGCGCAAGAGCGCAACGCCCTGTACGAAGAGGTTGCCGATTTTGTCATCCAGACGGATGACCAGAGTGCCAAAGTTGTCGCTAATCAAATCGTCAAGTTGATTGGTATGTAATTCATTAGAGGACGTCCATGGAAAGGTTGAAGGTCGAACTGGGTGAACGCAGCTACCCGATAGAGATAGCTGCCGGTCTGCTGCAACGCCCCGAGGTACTGGCGCAGACGATCAAGGGCAAGCGGGTCATGATTGTGACCAATACCGTGGTCGCGCCCCTGTATCTTGAACAGATCATTCAGTTGCTGTCCGGTTTTCAGGTGGAACACCTGATCCTGCCCGATGGCGAGGCCTACAAAACCCTGGCGACCTTCGAGCGGATCATGTCTGCTCTGCTGGAAACCAGCCATGGTCGTGATACTACTCTGATCGCTCTGGGGGGCGGTGTGATAGGCGATGTTGTCGGCTTTGCTGCGGCAAGCTACCAACGAGGCATTCCGTTTATTCAGGTGCCTACCACGCTGCTCTCCCAGGTTGACTCTTCCGTCGGCGGCAAGACCGCCGTCAACCATCCTCTCGGCAAGAACATGGTGGGTGCCTTCTATCAGCCCAAGCATGTGATCATCGATACCGACTGCCTCAAGACCCTGCCTGCCCGGGAATTTGCCGCCGGCATGGCCGAGGTGATCAAATACGGCATTATCTGGGATGCCGCCTTCTTCTCCTGGCTTGAAACCAACATGACCCGCCTGCAACGCCTTGATGGTGATGCACTCTCCTATGCCATTCGCCGCTGCTGCGAGATCAAGGCCGATGTGGTCGGTCAGGACGAGACCGAGCACGGCGTGCGCGCCTTGCTGAACCTGGGGCATACCTTCGGCCATGCCATCGAGGCGGAGAAGGGTTATGGCAACTGGCTGCACGGTGAAGCCGTGGCGGCGGGAACCATGCTGGCGGCCGAGACGGCCCTGGCCCGTGGCGACATGACGGCGCAAGAGGTGGCACGAGTCCGCGATCTGCTGTTGGCCGCCGATTTGCCGGTCAAGGCACCGTCCGATATGGATTTTGCCGCCTTCATTCGCCATATGCGCCGTGACAAGAAGGTGCTGGAAGGCAAGCTGAGGCTGGTGCTGCCGATCGGGATCGGACAGGCCCAGGTCGTGGCCGATGTGACAGACGAGCAATTGATGGCGGTGATCGAGTCTGGTCGTGACCATTAATAAATTGCTCAAGCTGCCTTCTCAGCGGCAGTTGGTTGACCGGCTGCTGCACCTGATCGAGTTCAACCACCCCTTTGTTTTTCTCTCCGGCAAGCCAGGCAGTGGCCGTGGCACACTGTGCGAGTCGCTGCTTGCCCAACTGCCCGATGCGGTGCGGGTGGCCAGCCTCATCGGCAGCCCGTCCATGAAGATGGCAGATGTGCGCCAGTTGCTGTTGCAGCAGGTGGTGGCACGTCCCCTGTTCAACGCGCAGGATGCCCTGGCGGACAGCTTCTTTCGCATGGTGGGTGACAAGCCTGCCAGACTGCTGCTCATCATCGAACGTGCCGATACCTTGCCTGCCGAGCTGGTGGGGGAGTTGTGGGCGCTCTGTCGTCACAACGATACCCTGGCATCTCCTCATAAACTGGCCATCCTGCTCTCGGGTGATGACGCCTGGTGTCGCAACCAGAAGGCGCTCCTCAAGGGACGGGCCATGCCAGCCCTCGAGCTGGAAGTCGCGCCACTGAGCGCTCCTGAGCAACGTATCTTCTTGTATGAGAAGGCCAAAGAGCTCAAGATCCCGACAGCCCTCTTGCCCAAGCCGAAAGTGGAAGAGATCCTGAATGGGGCGGGCGGACATCCGTCAGCCATCATGCAGTTACTGGAGGATACCATGACCGACAGAAGGCCCAAGAAACGTCAGGCCGAGTTGCCCGTCAAGAAGATAGCGATCGTGCTTGCCCTGGTGGCGGGCGGGTTGCTGGCCCTGAGCTATCTGCCCCTGTTCGACAGTGCAGGCCAGGACCCCGCCCAGGCTCCGTCCCAGGGGATGGCGTTGCCCGATCCCGTCTCAAGCGATCCTGTGAACGTCGGTGCGGCGAGCGGGGCTTTGGGTACTCAGACGAGCAGTGGCGCCGCTGCCATCCCGTCAGGGAATCAGGTTGCCCGCGATTGGCAGTCCGATGCCAAGCCCTTGCCCAAGAAGGTCGAAAGTGAGACGGTCACCACGGAGTCAACCAACTATGAGGGGCGCCGGGTCGTCATCTCCGACGAAGTGGTCGAGAAATTGATGAACCAGCCGAACGTCAGCGGCGCCTTGCCCACGGCCGTGGTGGATGAGCTGGTGGGGAGCGGTTCCCGTGCGGTCCCGACCGGAACGACGGCTCAGGTCAAGAATCCGGCCCCGAGCCGTGTCCCGGCCCGGACAGAGGCTCAACCGGCCAGTGGCGCGCAGACAGCGCCGGTCGCAGCCCCAGCGGCCAAGGTGGCGTTGACGCCGGTGGCGATTCTCAACAAGAAGCCGAAGAATCACTACAGCATCCAGTTGATGGGGGCGAGCAACACCAAGGCGGTAGACAGCTTTGTGGCCGAGCATGGCTTGGCGGGCAAGGTGTGGGTCTACAAGACCCGCTTCCGTGGCAGTCCCTGGTATGTAGTGGTGCAGGGAGACTACGCCAGCAGTGCCCAGGCCAAGGCGGCCATTCGCAAGCTGTCGCCTGCCTTGCTCAAGGGACAACCCTGGCCCAAGTCATTCGCCCAGATACAAAAAGAATTGAAGCAATAGCCAGCCACCCGAAGAAGGGGGTAGAATCACCCCCCTTTTTTGGGCATAGCCTTGTCAACACCGGACTTCCATGAAAAAAACACGCGCGTTTTTAAAATGGGCCGGGGGAAAATACTCCCTGGTCGAAGAGATCGCCGAGCGTTTACCGGCCGGGCGTGTGTTGCTGGAGCCCTTCGTCGGGGCGGGATCCGTGTTTCTCAACACGGATTACGACGCCTATGTGCTCAACGACATCAATCCGGATCTCATTGGCCTCTACAACCACCTCAAGCAGCAGCCGGACAGCTTCATCAGCGAGGCCCGCAAGCTGTTCGTGGCCGAGCACAACCACAAGACCGCCTATTATCGGCTGCGAACCCAGTTCAACCAGACCGCGGCCGGGTTTGAACGGGCTCAGTTGTTCCTGTTTTTGAATCGCCATGGTTTCAACGGCTTGTGCCGCTACAACAAGAAGGGGGGGTTCAACGTTCCCTTCGGTTCCTACAAGAAACCCTACTTCCCGGAGAAAGAGCTGTGGGCGTTTGCCGAGAAGGCGCAGAAGGCGACGTTCATCTGCGAAAGCTATGCCGACGCCATGGCCCGTGCAGAGGAAGACTGGGTGATCTACTGCGATCCGCCCTATGCCCCTCTCTCCACCACGGCGAGTTTCACCACCTATTCGGCAGGCGGTTTCACCCTGGACGATCAGGCGCTGCTGGCCAGGCTGGCTCGCCACACCGCCGCCCATAAAGGGGTGCCCGTGCTCATCAGCAACCATGACATCGAGTTGACCCGCGAGCTCTATCGTGGCGCCCGGCTCGACGAGATCCTGGTCAAGCGTACCATCAGCCGCAACGGCGGTAGTCGCAACAAGGTGGCCGAGCTGCTGGCGCTCTACCCGCCCGGCATCGAGCCCGAACAGGGCTATTATCCCGGTGAGGCGGAGCTGGTTGCCGTCGGCTGAGTGAACAACGGTCCCTGAGGGGGCCGTTGTCATTTCTGATGCTGCCGCTGGTATTCCGTGAGCCGCGCCTGGCATCGTTTGCCAGCCATGGTGCCGGAGCGGCGTGTTCTGTAGATGCGGGTCGTTTTCATCGCCCTTTTGCGATAAAATTGCGCCGTTTTTTCTGCCACGCTGCCAATGGATGACGCTGATGAAAGACTTTCTGATTGCCCCTTCTATCCTCTCCGCCGACTTTGCCCGTCTGGGTGAGGATGTGGCCAAGGTGCTGGCCGCCGGGGCCGACGTGGTCCATTTCGATGTGATGGACAACCATTATGTCCCCAACCTGACCATAGGCCCCATGGTCTGTCAGGCGCTGCGCGATTACGGCATCGAAGCGCTCATCGACGTGCACCTGATGGTCAAGCCGGTGGATCGCATCGTGCCTGATTTTGCCAAGGCCGGTGCCAGTCTGATCACCTTCCACCCGGAAGCCTCCGATCACGTGGATCGCACCCTGGGCCTCATCAAGGAGCAGGGTTGCCAGGCTGGTCTGGTGCTGAACCCCGCGACCCCGCTCACCTGCCTGGAGTACGTGATGGACAAGCTGGACGTGATCCTGCTGATGTCGGTCAACCCGGGCTTTGGCGGTCAGAGCTTCATCCCCGGCACCCTCGACAAGCTGCGCCAGGTGCGCCGCCTGATCGACGAGAGCGGCCGCGACATTCGCCTGGAAATCGATGGCGGGGTCAAGGTCGACAACATTCGCGAGATTGCCGAGGCGGGTGCCGACATGTTCGTGGCGGGCTCTGCCATCTTCGGCAAGCCGGATTACAAGGCGGTGATCGATCAGATGCGCGCGGAGCTTGCCCATGTCCGTCGCTGATCGCCCCTTTGACCTGGTGCTGTTCGATCTGGATGGCACCCTGATTGACAGCGCCCCGCAACTGGCGCTGGCGGTCAACCGTACCCTGGCGGATCTGGGGTTGGCCGAGGCCGACGAGGCCGTGGTGCGTACCTGGGTCGGCAACGGCGCCGACAAGCTGATCCAGCGGGCTCTCGATTACCGCGACGCCCCGGAGCAGTTTGCCAAGGCCCGCCCCCTGTTCGACCGTCACTATCAGGCCTGTCTGCTGGAAGGTCTGGCCATGTATGACGGAGTGGCCCGGAGCCTGCGCCGTCTGCAGGGGCTGGGTTACCAGCAGGCCGTGGTGACCAACAAACCGAGTCACTTCGTGCAGCCCATTCTGGAGGCCCTCGGCATCAGCGACTGTTTCGCACTCTGGCTAGGGGGCAACTGCGTACCCGTCAAGAAACCGAGCCCGGAGCCGCTGTTGCACGCCTGCCACGAGCTGGGTGTCAGCCCGTCCCGCACCCTGATGGTGGGGGATTCCGAAAATGACGTGCTGGCCGCCCAGGCCGCCGGCATGAAGGTGGTGGGGCTCACCTATGGCTACAACTATGGCCGCCCTATCGCAGACTCCCGCCCCGACTGGGTTTGCGAGCAGTTTGCCGAACTCGACGCCCTGCTGGTCTGATCCAGACCGGGCTGGCGGATAACAAGGATTACTACTCTGATGACTAAACCAATCGTATTGAGCGGTGCCCAACCCTCGGGCCAGCTGACCATCGGCAACTACATGGGGGCCCTGCGTCAGTGGGTCAGCATGCAGGATGACTTCGACTGCCTCTATTGCATCGTCGATCTGCACGCCATCACCACTCGCCAGGATCCGGCCGCCTTGCGCAAGGCGTGCCTCGACGCAGCCGCCCTCTATCTGGCGGTGGGCATCGACCCGGCCAAGAGCACCGTCTTCATCCAGTCCCACGTGCCCCAGCACGCCGAGCTCGGCTGGATCCTGAACTGCTACACCCAGATGGGCGAGCTGTCGCGCATGACCCAGTTCAAGGACAAGTCCGCCCGTTTCGAGAACAACGTCAACGTCGGCCTGTTCGGTTATCCGGTGCTGATGGCGGCCGACATTCTGCTTTATCAGGCCAATCAGGTGCCGGTTGGTAATGACCAGAAGCAGCATCTGGAGCTGACCCGCGACATCTGCACCCGCTTCAACAACCTCTATGGCGAAGTCTTCACCCTGCCGGAACCCTTCATTCCGACCGAAGGGGCCCGGGTGATGAGCCTGCAGGACCCGACCAAGAAGATGTCCAAGTCCGACGACAACGAGGCCAACTTCATCGGCTTGCTGGAAGATCCCAAGCAGATCGTCAAGAAGATCAAGCGGGCGATGACCGACTCCGACGAGCCGGCCGTGGTGCGTTTTGATCCCGAAAACAAGCCGGGGGTCTCCAATCTGCTGACCCTGATGTCCGGTGTGACCGGCCGCTCCATCCCGGAGCTGGAGCAGCACTTCGAAGGCAAGATGTACGGCCACCTCAAGAGTGAAACGGCCGATGCCGTGGTCGCCTTGCTGGAACCCATCCAGGCGCGCTTCCGCGAGCTGCGTCAGGATGAGGCCCATCTGCAGGCCATTTTGGCGGCTGGCGCACAAAAGGCGCGTGAAAGGGCTGAAAAAACCCTGATCAGCGTATATGATGTCGTCGGCTTCGTTCCTCGAGCCTGACATACTGGGAAGGTGTAGTAGAAGAGAGCTGGGTGGATGCCTGGCTTTCTTTGTTTTACACCTTCCGGTTTGTCGCAACCTCCCCCAATGTCAAACACGGGCTTTGCCCCAAGAGAAAGCATGTCTGTCGAATCACAAACCCTGAGTGAAGAGTTGGGTGACAAGGGTCACTGGCTGCGCAAGTTTCGCAAGGCCAAGAGCCTCAATACCTTGCAGTTGATGGTCTCCAACGCCATCGACAAGCACCACAAGACCCCGGCCATCGCGGCTGCCATCTATCTGGCCGAGTGCCAGCGGGAACGGGAACTGGAACAGGGCCGCTATCTGGACCGCTGAGGTCCGTTGTCAGCCCTTGCCAAGGTGACTCCTTCCCATCTGCCTGTCACGACCTGTGCCCTTTTCCCGGTCGCCTCCCGTCTCTTTTACCTTGCCATCCTGACATGGAGCGGCTGATGCTGCCCGGTCGGGGATAGGCCCACCGCCGGGTGGGGTCGACAGGCCTGGATCGCCATTGAAGAGCGGACAGACTGCACAGCAGGTAAGGTGATCGCCGGTTTATTAACGCAAAGAGACATGCCAGAATGCGCGGCGTTTGTCTGCCCGCGCTCGCAACGGGCTGTCCGATCACCGTCTCTGTCTTATTCCCAGGGTGTTTGCATGCTGCTACTCATCGACAACTACGACTCCTTTACCTGGAACCTGGTGCAATACTTCGGCGCTCTGGGGCAAGAGGTGGTGGTCAGGCGCAACGATGAGCTGAGCCTGGAGGAGATAGCCCGGCTTGCCCCCCGCCATCTGGTGATCTCTCCCGGCCCCTGCACGCCAAACGAGGCGGGCATCTCTTTGGCCGCCATCTCCCGTTTTGCCGGCGAGATCCCCATCCTCGGCGTCTGTCTCGGCCATCAGTCCCTGGCACAGGCCTTTGGTGCCCGGGTGGTGCGTGCCCGTCAGGTGATGCACGGCAAGACATCTCTCATCCGTCACAAAGGGGAGGGGGTGTTCAAGGGGCTCAACAACCCGCTGCGGGTGACCCGCTATCATTCTCTGGTGGTGGAGGCGGCGTCGCTCCCCGACTGTTTCGAGGTCACCGCCTGGAGCGAACATGCCGACGGCAGCCCGGACGAGATCATGGGGCTGCGGCATAAAACGCTGGCGCTGGAGGGAGTGCAGTTCCATCCGGAGAGTATTCTGAGCGAACAGGGGCACCAGTTGCTGGCCAACTTTTTGGCCGTTTCCTGAAAAAATTGCGATGTCTGTCTCAAAACCGTCATGAGGCAAAAAAAAATTTCCCTGAGACTTTATTCACCCTCCTCCCTGTCCAAATTATCTCTTGCCAACACCCCCTGAGCCGTTATGCAATGCGGTTGCCTAAAATCTCAAAGGCAATCGAACATTGTTCCTTATAGGCGGTTAAGTTACAGACTTTTTACTTTTTTTCTGTGATAATTCCGCCACGTTTACACGGATTTAACTTTTGGGCGGTGGATTATTCTGCCGCGAGATAGCAGGAGAGCAATATGTCAGAGTTGTTGGCAGTGACACGTGAAGTGTTTGATGAAGTGATGGTTCCCAACTATGCGCCGGCCAAAATCATCCCGGTGCGCGGCGAGGGGTCACGTGTCTGGGATCAGGAAGGCCGCGAGTATGTGGATTTCGCGGGCGGGATCGCGGTCAATGGACTGGGCCATTGCCATCCCAAACTGGTCGAGGCCCTGAAATCCCAGGGTGAGAAGCTGTGGCACCTCTCCAACGTGATGACCAACGAGCCGGCCCTGCGCCTGGCCAAGAAATTGGTCGCCGCCACCTTCGCCGAGAAGGTCTATTTCTGCAACTCCGGTGCCGAAGCGAACGAAGCGGCCCTCAAGCTGGCCCGCCGCTACGCCATCGAGAAGTTCGGGGCCCACAAGACCCAGATCATCGCCTTCCACCAGGGCTTCCACGGCCGTACCTTCTTTACCGTCAGCGTCGGCGGCCAGGCTGCCTACTCCGATGGCTTCGGTCCCAAGCCTGCCGACATCACCCATGTCGCCTACAACAACCTGGAGGAGCTGGCTGCCGTCATCTCCGACAACACCTGCGCCGTGGTGATGGAGCCGCTGCAGGGCGAGGGTGGCATCATCAGCCCCACCGACGAGTTTGCCAAGGGGGTGCGCGAGTTGTGCGACAAGCACAACGCCCTGCTGGTTTATGACGAGGTGCAATCCGGTGTCGGTCGTACCGGCGAGCTGTTTGCCTACATGGGTCTGGGCATCACCCCGGACATCCTCACCAGCGCCAAGGCACTGGGCGGCGGCTTCCCCATCGGGGCCATGCTGACCACCACCGAGATCGCCTCCCACCTGAAAGTGGGCACTCACGGCTCCACCTACGGCGGCAACCCGCTGGCGTGTGCCGTGGCCGAGGCGGTGATCGACGTGGTCAACACCCCGGCAGTGCTGAGCGGCATCAAGCAGCGCGAGCAGCTGTTCCGCGAAGGGCTGG
Organism: Aeromonas sp. 25-248; assembly: GCF_053005425.1. Classification (NCBI taxonomy): domain Bacteria; kingdom Pseudomonadati; phylum Pseudomonadota; class Gammaproteobacteria; order Aeromonadales; family Aeromonadaceae; genus Aeromonas; species Aeromonas sp. 25-248. The sequence continues at coordinate 239,172 of NZ_JBRKTB010000005.1, forward strand.
AAGCCATCAACGCCAAGTACCACTGCTTCAGCGAAGTGCGCGGCAAGGGCCTGCTGCTGGGCGCCGTGCTCAACGATGACTTCAAGGGCCGCTCCCGTGACTTCCTGCTGGCCTCCATCGATCAGGGCCTGATGGCGCTGGTTGCCGGTACCAACGTGGTGCGTTTTGCCCCCTCCCTGGTGATCCCGGAAGCGGATATCAAGGAAGGGCTGGCCCGGTTCGAGAAAGCGGTCGCTCAGGTGGTCAACGCCTGATCCAAATTGAGGTGGGGAGCCCTCCCGGCAGGAGCCGGGACCCCACCTGTCGTCAATGAAAGGGAGTTGTCATTTATGTTGGTTATCCGTCCTATCGAGCAGCGCGACTTCGCCGGCCTCAAGACCTGTGCCATCGAATCCGGCACCGGCATGACATCCTTGCCGGTCAACGACGAGCTGCTGCAACGCAAGATCGATGCCTCGACCCAGACCTTCCTGGACAAGCCCGCCGGCAAGGGCGAGTGCCTCTATTTCTTCGTGGCCGAGGATCTGGAGACCGGGGAGATGGTCGGTACCTGCGCCATCGACGCGGCGGTCGGCCTGTCCCAGGCGTTCTACAACTATCACATCGGCAAGGTGGTGCACTCCTCTCCCAAGCTCGGCATCTACAATGTCGTGGAAACCCTCACCCTCTCCAACGACTACACCGGCAATTCCGAGCTCTGCACCCTGTTTCTGCGTGAATGCGCCCGCGAGGGGCTCAACGGCCGTCTGCTCTCCAAGCACCGTTTCCTGTTCATGGCCGAACACCCCGAGCTGTTTGACAGTACCGTCTTTGCCGAGATGCGTGGTGTCTCCGATGGCAACGGCCACAGCCCCTTCTACGAGTGGCTGCAAAAACATTTCTTCTCGATGGATTTTCCCACCGTCGACTATCTGACTGGCATCGGCAAGAAGCGCTTCATCGCCGAGCTGATGCCCAAGTACCCCATCTACGTCAATCTGCTGAGCAACGAGGCGCGCGCCGTCATCGGCAAGACCCACGAAAAGACCCGGCCTGCCCTCAAGATGCTGCAGGATGAGGGGTTCGTGAATCGCGGTTATGTCGACATCTTCGACGCCGGCCCCACCGTCGAATGCGAGGTGAAGAACATTCGCAGCGTGCGCCGCAGCCAGAAGCTGGCGGTGCTGGTGGGTGAGCCCATCGGTGGCCATACCTACCTCATCTGCAACACCAGGTTCGAGCAATACCGCGCCTGCTACGGCAACATCCGGGTCGATCTGGACAAGCACGAAGCCATCATTCCGCCCAAGATGGCGGCCGCCCTCAAGGTGGAAAATGGCGACATGGTGCGCGTCGTCGATCTGGATTGACCCGCCCCGCAGCACAGCATTGAGACAGGCTGCCGAGGCGGCCTGCGTACCCACAGGGAGTGAATTGATGATGTCTTTAGTCCAGTTTATCGATGGCCAGTGGCTGGCCGGTGAAGGCAAGCCGTTCGAATCCATCGACCCGGCCAAAAACGAGGTGATCTGGCGGGGTGAGGCGGCAAGCCAGTCCCAGGTGGATGCGGCCGTCAAGGCGGCCCGCACGGCCTTCTATCATTGGTCCGATCTGGCCCTTGAAGAGCGCCTTGCCATCGTGCGCCGCTATGCCGACCTGCTCGGCGAGCACAAGGAGGCGCTGGCCCTGACCATCGCCCGTGAAACCGGCAAGCCCCTGTGGGAGACCCGCACTGAAGTGGCGGCCATGCAGGGCAAGATCGCCATCTCCATCCGGGCCCATGACGAGCGTACCGGCACGGTGGAAAACCCCATGCCGGGCGCCAAGGCGTTCGTGCGCCACAAGCCCCATGGCGTCGTGGCCGTGTTCGGCCCCTACAACTTCCCGGGCCACCTGCCCAACGGCCACATTGTGCCGGCGCTCATCGCCGGCAATGCGGTCGTGTTCAAGCCTTCCGAGCTGACCCCCATGGTGGCTGAAGCCATGGTCAAGGTGTGGCAGGAGGCGGGGCTGCCCAAGGGGGTGCTCAACCTGGTGCAGGGGGAGGTCGACACCGGCAAGGCGCTGGCCGGCAATCCGGACATCGACGGCCTCTTCTTCACCGGCTCCTCCCGTACCGGCCACTTCCTGCATCAGCAGTTTGCCGGCCAGCCGGGCAAGATCCTGGCACTGGAGATGGGTGGCAACAACCCGCTGATCGTGAAAGATGTGAGCGACATCGACGGCGCCGTCCATGCCATCGTGCAGTCCGCCTTCATTACCTCCGGTCAGCGCTGCACCTGCTCGCGCCGTCTGTTTGTCGAGCGCGGCGAGCGGGGCGATGCCCTGGTCAAGCGCCTGGTGGAGGTGGTCGGCCAGATCAAGGTCGGCCTCTATGACGCCGCCGAGCAGCCGTTCATGGGCGCCATGATCAGCGAGAAGGCCGCACTCGGCATGGTCGAGGCGCAAGCCAACCTGCAGCGCCTCGGTGGCGAAAGCCTGCTTGCCCTCAAGCACCTGGAAGCGGGCACCGGCTTTGTCTCCCCGGGCATCATCGACGTGACCGCGGTCAGCGCGCTGCCGGATGAAGAGTACTTCGGCCCGCTGCTGCAGCTCATTCGCTACGACGACTTCGATGCGGCCATCGAGAAGGCGAACGCCACCAGTTTCGGTCTCTCGGCCGGCCTGCTCGGTGACAACGAAGCGGACTGGAACCACTTCTTCAAGCGCATCCGTGCCGGTATCGTCAACTGGAACAAGCCCATTACCGGCGCCTCCAGTGCCGCCCCCTTTGGCGGCATCGGTGCCTCCGGCAACCACAGAGCGAGCGCCTACTACGCCGCCGACTACTGTGCTTACCCGGTCGCCTCCGTCGAAGACAGCAAGGCTGCTATGCCGGATCAACTGTCTCCCGGTCTGACCTTCTGATAACAAGAAAATAAAAGAGGGGCACTGAACAGGTGCCCCTGTCTGTACCCGCAATCAAAGGAAAGAGAGATGCAAAAGGATATCGACACCCTGTTTGACCATCTGTGGGACAACTACATTCAGGTCACCCCCAGTGCTCACAAGGTTCATCAACTGCTGGGCGGCGGTGCCCCCATCATCAACGATCACGTGGCGTTTCGGACCTACAACCTGCCCAAGCTCGGTCTCGAGAAACTGGCGGCCCACTTCCGCGCCCTGGGGTATGAAGAGAAGGGCGAGTATGTGTTCAAGGCCAAGAAGCTCTATGCCAAACACTTCGAGCATAAAGATCCTGATGCGCCCAAGGTGTTCATCAGCGAGCTGAAGGTGGAAGAGCTCTCCGAAGGTGCCCAGGCCATCATCCACAAGCTGGTGGATCAGGTACCCGATCACCTCACCGACACCCCGGCCTTCCTCTACGCCGGCGCGCCCTGGCAGGTCTCCCACACCGACTACCAGACCCTGCTGGCAGAGAGCGAGTATGCCGCCTGGATGGCCGCCTGGGGTTATCGTGCCAACCACTTCACCGTCAACATCAACCGCCTGAAGGACTTCGACACCATCCAGCAGGTGAATGCGGCGCTCAAGGCGGCAGGCTTCGTGCTCAACACCGTTGGCGGCGAGGTGAAGGGCGATCCCGAGGTGATGCTGGAGCAATCCTCCACCATGGCAGACAAGGCCGAGGTGCCCTTCAGCGACGGCGTGCGCACCATCCCGAGCTGCTTCTACGAGTTTGCCCTGCGCTACCCGCAGGCCGACGGCGTGCTCTACCCTGGCTTCGTCGAAGCATCGGCCGACAAGATCTTCGAATCCACCAACGCCATGTAATGGCCGCCATGAAAACAACGCCCCGCCTGGGGCGTTTTTTTATGGATTTACGCCGATCTGACACCCTCTTTACCTCCTCTTGACCCATCAGTTCGCGGCGACTCGCTAGCATGATGCCGCCCGCTGCCGTGGGCCATCGCCGCACCGTGCCGGTGTATGCCACCCGTTTTGGAGTCATACCATGAAGATTGTTCTGCCTTTGCTGTTTTCCCTCACTACTCTGACCGCCGCAGCGGGCGATCAGGGCAGCCGTACCCCGCCCAAGCCTCCGCACGAGCTGTCGGCCGAGATGAAAGCGGCGTTTGAGAGCTGCAAGGAGCATGGCAAACCGGGGGAGTCGGAATTTGACAACTGCATGTCAGATCTGGGATTTGAGCGGCCGGACGGCCCGGCACCGGCAGGTGGGAAGGAGGGGGAGAATGAGGCCGAGTAAGCTGGTGCGGGTCCGTCGGTTAGGATGGGCCCGCACCGCTCACACCCGTTGCAGCGTCCCTTCGGTGGCCAGCAAGGTGGTCATGCCGGCGGCCTTGCCCGCCTGAATGCCTATCCGGGTGTCTTCAAACACCAGGCAGTTGGCCGGGTTGGCGCCGAGCTGCTCGGCAACTTTCAGGAAGGTGTCCGGGTGGGGCTTGTGATTGACCACATCATCGGCACTCACCAGCACGGAGATGAAGGCATCGAGCCCGGTCTGACGCAGGATGTGCGCCGCATGTTCCCGGGTTGAGCCGGTGCCTATGCCCATGGGCACCTTGCCGTGGTACTGCCTGACCAGCTCCCACATGGCGGGAAACACCCGGACGTCGTCGATCCGTGCCAGGTAGAGGGCCACCTTGCGCCGGGCAAAGGCTTCCACGTCGATCACCATCCCGTGCTGCTCTGCCAGCATGGTCACTATCTTGCGGGTGGGGATGCCGCCGTACTCGTTGAGCTGTGCCCGATCAAACGGCAGGCCGAACTCGGCACTGGTGATTTCCCAGGCATCCAGGTGCAGAGGCATGGAGTCCACCAGGGTGCCATCCATGTCGAAGATCAGGGCGTCGTACTCGTCGAATCGGGGCTGTTCACTCTGGTGATGATCGCAGGGGGATGACTGGGGCATGGGGGGCGTCCTCTTCGGCAAAGACTCACCCTAGCAGATCCAGCGCGCAGATGTCGCGACCTTCATCATGGTTGGCAGTGGCTTTGACCATCGGCTAATGATTTATGAGACAATAATGTGCCTTGCACCCCCTGTGCCGATATCTCACATGAGCGAGCCTGCCTATGTCCCCCAACACCGTCTTCTCGAGCGTGGCCCTGGTGATCGCCCTGGGCTCACTGGAAAAGAGCATCGTCACCACCCCCTTGCCCATCATAGGGGTTGAGCTGAATGCCGGTGCCGCCCTCACCTGGGTCGTAACCGCCTATCTGCTGGCGGCTACTGCGGCCCTGCCCATCTATGGCAAGTTGAGCGACATGTTCGGCCGAGTACGCATGCTCAACATCGGTATCGGCCTGTTTCTGGCGGGATCCGTGGCCTGCGCCCTGGCCCAGGATCTGCCAACCCTGCTGGGCGCCCGCGTGCTGCAAGGGTTGGGGGGCGGGGGGCTGATCGCGCTCGCCTTTACCGTGATCGCCGACTGTATTCCGCCACGGGAGGTGGGCAAGTATCAGGGGTATATCTCGGCGGTCTATGCGGTCTCCAGCATCGCAGGCCCGCTGCTCGGTGGCTACTTCAGCGAGCAGCTCAGCTGGCGCTGGATCTTCTGGATAAATCTGCCGCTCGGCGCTATCGCCCTCTGGCTGGTGAACCGCAATCTGGGTCACCTCAATGTGCGTCGCCACAGTCGCTTCGACTGGAAGGGGGCTGGGTTGCTGATCACAGTCACCACCCTCACCTTGCTGCTGCTCTCGCCGGAAACCAGCCTGCCGGCTCTCTGGCTGGCAGCCGGGCTGGCGCTGGCCCTGTTGCTGCTGATCCTGGTGGAGCGGCGCGCCCACGACCCCATACTGCCGGCCCATCTGGTGCGGCTGCCCGGCTATCTGGTGAGCGTGCTGCTGGCGCTGGCCTCCCAGCTGCTGATGTTCGCCGTGCTGGTCTATCTGCCGCTGCAGATGCAGTGGCAAAAGGGGATGGGGGCCGGCGAGAGCGGGCTTTACATGGTGATCTTCATGGTCTGCATCACGGCGGGGGCCTTCGTCGGCGGCAAGCTGATCGGCCGCACCGGTCACTGCCGGCGTTTCGTGGTGACGGGCTTCGCCCTGGCGGCGCTGGCGCTGTGGCAAATTCACTTCGATCTCTTTGCCAATCTGGGGCTGGGGTTCGCCGGGCTTGGCCTCGGGCTGGTGCTGCCGGCCCTCTCTGTGGTGGTGCAAAATGCCCTGCCACGGGAGGATCGCGGCATCGGCATGTCTCTGTTCAACTTCGGCCGTGAGCTGGGGGGCGCGGTTGGGGTCGCCATCTGCGCCGTGCTGTTCCACTCCGCCCTGCCAGCAGGCAGCAGTCACAACCTGGCGAGCCTGAGCCCGGCCGAGCTGGCGCCCGGTTTCGGTGCCACCTATGTGGGCATGGCGCTGATCGCCAGCGCCGCTTTGCTCATCACCCTGCTGGCCCTGAAGCGCCACGAGCTGGCCAGTATGCCCGCCTGATGGCCGGCATCGCGGATAGAAAGAGGGCTCCCCATGGGGAGCCCTCTTTGTTTGGCCGTTAACCGCTCATGTATGGGCCGTTTACTCCTGCGCTAGCGCCTCCTTGCCGGCGAGCTGGCTCAGCCAGGCGAAGCGACGGTTCGCATCCAGCTCCGCCTCCCGATAGAGCTGGGAGGCGATCTCCGGCAGCTGGCGCTCGAGGCGCTTGAAGCGGGGCTCCTGTTGCAGGGTCTCGGCAAGCGATGCGCTGGGGGCCCTGGAATCCAGCGCCAGCGGCGCCTTGCCCTCCTCGCTGCGACGGGGGTCGTAGCGGTAGAGCGGCCAGAAGCCGGTGGCGGTCAGCTGCTTCATCTGCTCGTGGCTCTGGGCCAGATCGTAGCCGTGCTCCTCGCAGGGGCTGTAGGCGATGATGAGGGACGGGCCCGGGTAGGCTTCCGCCTCCTGAATGGCCTTCACCGTCTGGTTCATCTGGGCGCCGAGGGAGATCTGCGCCACATAGACGTGGCCATACATCATGACGCTGGCGCCGAGATCCTTGCGCGCCTTGCGCTTGCCCTGCTCGCCAAACTTGGTGATGGCGCCGAGCGGTGTCGCCTTGGATTGCTGGCCACCGGTGTTGGAGTAGCACTGGGTGTCGAGCACCAGCACGTTGATGTTCTCCCCCAGACTCAGCACGTGATCCAGGCCGCCGAAGCCGATGTCATAGGCCCAGCCATCGCCGCCGATGAGCCAGACCGACTTGTCCACCAGGTGGTCCGCATCCCGGGCCAACTCAGCCGCGCCCGGCTCGGTGCGGCCCTGCAGCAGGCTGCGCAACTGTTCGATATGGGCGCGTTGCTCGGAGACCGGCAGGCTGGCGTCTTGCAGCCCTTGCTGCAGCTCGGCCGGGACGACATCACCCAGACCCGCCATCAGGCGGCGTACCCGGTCGCGATGCTGATCCACGGTGAGCCTGAAGCCCAAGCCAAATTCGGCGTTGTCTTCGAACAAGGAGTTCGCCCAGGCCGGGCCACGGCCCTCGGCGTTGGTGGTGTAGGGGGTGGTGGGCAGGTTGCCGCCATAAATCGACGAGCAACCGGTGGCGTTGGCGATCAGCAGCCTGTCCCCGTAGAGCTGGGTCAGCAGCTTGATGTAGGGGGTTTCACCACAGCCTGAGCAAGCGCCGGAGTATTCGAACAGCGGCGAGATGAGCTGGGAGGTGCGAATGTCGATGCGCTCCAACTGCTCAGCCGTGCGCTCAGGCAGGTCCAGGAAGAAGTCGTAGTTCGCCTTCTGGGCATCGAGGTGGTCGAGCCTGGACTCCATGTTGATCGCCTTGCGGCTCGGATCGGTGCGATCCTTGGCCGGGCACACCTCGACGCAGAGGTTGCAGCCGGTGCAATCCTCAGGCGCCACCTGCAGCACATATTGCTGACCGCGCATATCGCGGGCCTTCACATCCAGCGCGTCCAGGGTCGCGGGGGCATCGGCCAGCGCGTCCTTGTCCACCACCTTGGCGCGGATGGCCGAGTGCGGGCAGGCCGCTACGCAGTAGTTGCACTGGGTGCACAAGTCCGCCTGCCAGATCGGCACCTCCTTGGCGATGTTGCGTTTCTCCCAGCGGGTGGTGCCCACAGGCCAGGTGCCGTCCGGCGGGAAGGCCGAGACCGGCAGGCTGTCGCCGAGCCCCGCCAGCATGGCGGCGGTGACGGTCTGCACGAAGTCGGGGGCTTTGGCAGACACCACGGGGGGGCGCTGGTGGCTGGATGGGTCAAGTGCCTGCAGCGGCACTGGGGTGAGAGCCTCGCAGGTGGCGGCCAGTGCCTGCCAGTTGCGCTCGACCAGCTCGGCGCTCTTGTTGCCATAGCTCGATGCGATGGCCTGCTTGAGCAACTCGGTGGCCTCTGTCGGCGGTATGATGGCGGTCAGCTGGAAGAAGGCCATCTGCATCACGGTATTGATGCGGTTGCCGAGCTGGCATTCCCGGGCAATCCTGGCGGCGTTGATGGTGTAGAGGCGGGCGCGTTTCTCGCGCAACACCTGTTGCACCTCTTGCGGCAGTCGCTGCCAGAGCTGTTCGGCGTCGTAGGGGCTGTTGAGCAGGAAGATCCCGTTCGGCTTGAGCCGCTCCGCCATCTGGTACATGTCGATGAACTGCCACTGGTGGCAGCCGATGAAGTCCGCCTCGTCCACCAGGTAGGCCGATTGCACCGGCCGTTCATTCACCCTCAGGTGGGAGACGGTGAGGCCCCCCGCCTTCTTGGAGTCGTAGACGAAGTAGCCCTGGGGATAGAGCGGGGTGTGATTGCCGAGGATCTTGATGCTGTTCTTGGCCGCTGAGACGGTGCCGTCGCTGCCAAGGCCGTAGAAGAGCGCCTCCAGCTTGTGCTGGTTGCCAAGGCCGGGGCTCGGATAATCGAGTTTCGGCAGGGGCAGGGAGAGGCCGGTGACGTCGTCGAAGATGCCGACGGTGAAGCGCGGCCTCGGGTTGTCCAGTGCCAGCTCATCGAAGATGGCCTGCACGCAGGCCGGATTGAACTCCTTGGAGGAGAGGCCGTAGCGACCGCCGATGACCCGCGGCAGGCTGGCACGCTCGCCCCGGCTGACCGCCTCGGCCAGCGCGCTCATCACATCCAGATAGAGCGGCTCGGCCTGGGCGCCCGGCTCCTTGGTGCGATCCAGCACCGCAATCTTGCGGGCGCTCTCGGGAATGACAGCCAGCAGGTGGGAGGCTGAGAAGGGGCGGTAGAGGCGTACCTTCACCAGCCCCACCTTCTCCCCTTGCTCGATCAGACGCGCTATCACTTCCTCACAGGTGCCGATGGCGGAACCCATCAGCACCAGCACCCGCTCGGCTTCTGGATGACCCAGATATTCGAACGGCTGGTAGTGGCGCCCGGTCTGTTCGCCGAAGGCTTGCATCGCCTCGCTCACGTGACGATAAGCGTCGTCATACCAGGGGTTGGTGGCCTCCCGGCACTGGAAATAGGTGTCCGGGTTGGCGGCGGTGCCGCGCACGACGGGGTGATCCGGGCTCAGGGCGCGCTCGCGGTGGGCACGGATGGCGGCTTCCGGCAGCAGGGCACGCAGGGTGTCGTCCGCCAGCGGCACTATCTTGGCTATCTCGTGGGAGGTGCGAAAGCCGTCGAAGAAGTGGATGAAGGGCAGCCGGCTGTTGAGGCTGGCCACCTGGGCGATCAGGGCAAAATCCTGCGCCTCCTGCACGTTGCTGGCACAGAGCATGGCGCAGCCGGTCTGGCGCACCGCCATCACGTCCGAGTGATCGCCAAAAATCGACAGGGCATGGGTCGCCACGGTACGCGCCGCCACGTGGAGTACGAAGGGAATGAGCTGACCCGCCAACTTGTAGAGGTTGGGGATCATCAGCAGCAGGCCCTGGGACGAGGTAAAGGAGGTCGCCAGTGCGCCGGTCTGCAAGGCGCCGTGGACGGTGGCGATGGCCCCGCCCTCCGACTGCATCTCGACCACGCGAGGCACGTCGCCCCACAGGTTCAGGCCCCGATCGCTCGACCAGGCCGACGCCTGCTCCGCCATGCTGGAACTGGGGGTGATGGGGTAGATGGCGATGACTTCGCTGGTGCGGTAGGCCACTGAGGCGACCGCGTTATTACCGTCTGTGGTGATCATGCATTGTCCACTTGCTATGCCAGTGTAAAGGCCGGCGACAGGGGGCCGGCCATGGATAGGTCACAAACATAGTAAGAGGGGGTGTTACTTGCATCAAACGGGATAAATAATCAGCGTGGATTCGATTATTTACTCATTTATTTTCAATCTGTTACGGTCATTTATTTATCATTGAACGACATGGGCCTGGCAGTGTTCCCATGTCGCGGCTCATGTAATCCACCCGGGGTTGTGGCTCAGGCTTATGTCTGTTTTTCCTGCTGGCGCTCGGCCTGGGCATCGAGCTCCTTGCCGAGGAAGTAGTTCAGGAAGGTGCGGATGACCGCGATGATGGCGAGGCGCACCAGCTCCTCCTTGCTCGGTGCCACTGTGGTGGCCAGGATGTCGGCGGCGAGCTGGAACTCCAGCGCCAGGATGAGCCAGCTGCCGAAGCAGAGGCGGATACGGGGAAAGCCGGGCTCGTGATCCCGCACTCTGGCCGCCAGCCAGAGGGTCTTGCCAAGGCCGATGACCACGCAGGCGATGGAGATGATCTCCAGCAGCAGCTGGAACAGCTCCACCCCGTGCATCATGCCCTCTTTCAGGCTCGCTATCTCGAACACTCGGGTTACCTCCATGATTCAAAAGAGACACTTTTAACACGGCTTGGGGGCCGGTTCCAACTCAGAGTCTTCTGAGCATCATGGCTATCTGGTCGATGAGCTGACGAGCGGCAGGGCTGATGGCCGCCAGTTGGAAGTAGCCATGAATGACGCCATGCTGCCGCTGGCAAGTGGCATCGACGCCAGCCTGCACCAGCTTGCCATACAGGGCTTCCCCTTCGTCGCGTAGCGGATCATATTCCGCCGTGACGATATGGGTCGGCGGTAATCCTGACAGGGCGGGATGGTGGAGCGGGCTGGCTTCGGGATGGCTGGGGGGCAGGCTGCCAAGGTAGGCGTGAAAACCGCTTGCGAGCATGTCCCGGGTGATGAGGTAGTCGTCACCGAGATCGCGGTAGCTTTGGCTCTCGCAGAGGGCATCCAGCATGGGATAGAGAAGCAGCAGGGCCTTGGGCAAGGGGGCGTTGGCAGCCTTGAGCCGCAAGGTGGTGATCAGGGCGAAATGACCCCCTGCGCTGTCGCCAGCAATGGCGAGACGTGCCGGATCCCCATGCCATTTCTCCACCTCGGCCATGATGCCCGTGTGGCGGCCAGCGCATCGTCGTGAGCCGCGGGATAGGTGTGTTCCGGGGCGAGGCGGGTGTGTACGGCGAAGATCAGGGCACTGGCCCGGTTGCACAGCATCCGCATCTGGCGATCATGGGTCTCGAAATCCCCGCTGACAAAACAGCCGCCGTGAAAATAGATCAGCACCGGATACGCGGGGTCCGGTTTGTCTGCGGGCCGATAGCAGCGGATGGCGTGGTGATCGGCCTGCCACTCTTCAATGGCGCCCACCTCTTCCCGCTCACCCCCCAACAGGGCAGAGGCTAGGTAGCCGTCACGGCGCGCCTGCCAGCTCAGCTGGCTCGCCTTGGGACGACCTGCGGCGATGAAGTCTGCCACCATGGCTGCGATGGCCGGTTCGAGTTGTTTTTCCATAAGACACCAATGACTGTATATAAAAACAGTCATTGTGCGCTTTTGGCCCGTGAGCGCAACCGGCGTTAGCTGAGGCAGCTCACAAAATCAGGCTTCAATCAGCACGAATTCAATCACATAGAGGGGCGGCAGTGCGGGGTAGATATCGCGGATCACATCTTTAAGCTCGGGGAGGGTCATGTTCTCCTGACGGGCGTGCTCGTCGCTCAGCGCCTCAAAGGCGACCGCCTTGACCGAGATGACTTCAATGGTGCCAAAAGGCTGGTGTTCCGGGTTGGTGAACAGGGCCAGGCGCTGGCCGGGCCGCCAGTTTGCCTCGCTCTCGTCGCGGATGGTGATGGTCTTTCGGCCAGCCTGGATGTCGGCGACAAAGCGGCTGAAGAAGGTGAATGCCGGGTAGGCCGGTGTGTGCTGGGTCATGTCGTCTCCGAAGGGCAAGGGGTGAGAGGGCGGCTCAGGCCGCGGCGGGCCCATTTTAGGAGGGGCGGGGGGAGCGTGCAGCACTTTTTACCCCGACATGTGAAGGGCGACCGACTGCGTTCACGGACCGGTAAAATGGCCGCAACTGAACCTGAATGTGAGATGATGCGGCCTCCTCTTTCTTGATATGTAACAAATCAGGGGGACGGGCTCTGTGGTCTGATGGCGTCCGGGGCCGGCCGTGGTTGACGTTGAACAAAAGGAGCAAGTGTGAATTCCGAGTTGATCTGGGTGCTCAGCATGCTGGTGGGTGCCATTCTCCTGTTTATTACCAACAAGGTGCGCATGGACGTGGTCGCCTTGTTGATCATCATCCTGTTCGTGTTGAGCGGCACCCTGACCCTGCCGCAGGCGCTGGCAGGATTCAGTGATCCCAACGTCATTCTGATTGCCGCCCTGTTCGTGGTGGGGGAGGGGCTGGTGCGTACCGGTATCGCCTATCAGGTGGGAGATGCCCTGGTGAAGGTGGCCGGCAGCAGCGAAACCCGCATGCTGGTGCTGCTGATGGTGGCGGTGGCGACCCTGGGGGCCGTGATGAGTTCGACCGGGGTGGTGGCCATCTTCATCCCCGTGGTGCTGAGCGTGGCGAACCGGATGGGGATCCCGGCGGGCAGACTGATGATGCCGCTCGGCTTTGCCGGCCTTATCAGCGGCATGATGACGCTGGTGGCAACCCCTCCCAACATGGTGGTGAACAGTGAACTGATGCGGCACGACATCCAGGGGTTCGGCTTCTTCGGCTTTACCCCCATGGGGATCATCATTCTGGGGATGGGGATCCTCTACATGCTGCTGATGCGCAACCGTCTGGTGCGTGAAGGAGAGGAGGGCAAGGGCAAGCAGATGGGACGCAGCACCATGCGGGATCTCATCCGTGACTACCGGCTGGCTGGGCGAGCACGCCGACTGGCGATCCGGCCCGACTCCCCCCTGATCGGCCAGACCCTGGACGAGCTGCAATTGCGTGCCCGCTTCGGGGCCAACGTCATCGGGATGGAGCGCTGGCGCAAGTTCAGGCGGGTGATGGTCAGTGTCACCGGGGTGACCGAGTTCCAGGCCAAGGACGTGCTGCTCATCGACATGTCGGATCCCGAGGTGGATGTGCGGGAGTTTTGCAGCGAGGCGCGGCTCGAGCCCATGATATTGCGCGGAGAGTATTTCTCCGACCAGGCGCGGGAGGTGGGCATGGCGGAGGTCTCCCTCATCCCTGGCTCCCGGCTGCTCGGCAAGAGCATCCGCGAGGTGACCTTCCGTTCCCGTTACGGTCTGAGCGTGGTGGGGATCCGCCGGGATGGAGAGGCGCTGACCGGCAAGCTGGTGGACGAGGCGCTGCAGATGGGGGATACCCTGCTGGTGGTGGGGAACTGGAGCCTCATTCGTCAGTTGCAGACCCATCATCGCGATTTTCTGCTGCTGGGCCTGCCTGCGGAAGTGGACGAGATGGCGCCGGCCCGCAGCCAGGCCATCCACGCCCTGATTGCCCTCGGGGTCATGATAGTACTGATGGTGACGGATCCCGTGCCCAACGTGATCGCGGCGCTCATCGCCTGCCTGCTGATGGGCAAGTTCCGCTGCATCGATCTGGAGAGTGCCTACAAGTCCATCCACTGGCCGACCCTGATCCTCATCGTGGGCATGCTGCCCTTTGCCCTTGCATTGCAGCAGACCGGAGGGGTGGATCTCATCGTCGGCGCGCTCATCTCGGCAGTAGGGGAGATGGGTCCCAGGGTGATGCTGGCCAGCCTCTTCGTGCTCTGTGCCGTCATCGGGCTCTTCATCTCCAACACGGCGACGGCGGTGCTGATGGCGCCCATAGCGCTGGGGACGGCCCATCAGATGGGGGTGTCGCCTTATCCCTTTGCCATGACCATCGCCATCGCCGCCTCGGCAGCCTTCATGACGCCGGTCTCGTCGCCGGTCAACACCCTGGTGCTGGGCCCGGGCAACTACAAGTTCATGGACTTCGTGCGCATCGGCGTGCCCTTCACCTTGCTGGTGATGGTGGTGAGCGTCATCGCCATCCCCTGGTTCTTCCCGTTCTGACGACAGCAAACGATATGGCGGCCTGCGGGCCGCCTTTTTATTGCCCGCAGCGCTCTGCGAGATGAAAAGGGCGGCATCACGCCGGAGCAGGGCATTGCGCCGTCGCAGAGGAGAACACAAGGCGCAGCCGTTGATACATGAGGTGGCGTTGCAGGCGCGCGATGGTATGGAGAGGGGAAGAAGAGCGGCAAACGCCGGATACAAAAAAACCAGCCTGAGCTGGTCTGTTTGGTACTGCTTTCGATGGTGCGGAAGGAGAGACTCGAACTCTCACGCCTAGGGCGCCAGAACCTAAATCTGGTGCGTCTACCAATTTCGCCACTTCCGCAAGAATAATGGTGGCTATGACGGGATTCGAACCTGTGACCCCCGCATTATGAGTGCGATGCTCTAACCAACTGAGCTACATAGC
>NZ_JBRKTB010000006.1:0-253404 GCF_053005425.1 Aeromonas sp. 25-248
TGGTGCGCCCGAGAGGATTCGAACCTCTGACCACCTGGTTCGTAGCCAGGTACTCTATCCAGCTGAGCTACGGGCGCAAAATGGCGGAGAAGGGGGGATTCGAACCCCCGATGCGGGTATAAGCCGCATACTCCCTTAGCAGGGGAGCGCCTTCAGCCTCTCGGCCACCTCTCCGTTTGCGGGGCTGATAATACTTCACAGGGATTTTTAGTCAAACACTTTTTTGGAGAAAACAGAGCGTTCGCTCAGCATTTGGCCAAAGAGTGGAATATTCAAGCAATATCGACACTTACCCAGTAGTTTCGCGCTCTGCAGGCCGATTTGCAGGCCCCTGAAAAACAAAAGGCGACATCCAGGATGTCGCCTTCAGGCAGCCATGAAATGGCTTAGAAATTCGGTTGGCCCGGGACTTTCTCGGCCTGTATCCGCATGTAGATCTCTTCGCGGTGTACGGAAACCTCTTTCGGTGCATTCACACCGATACGAACCTGGTTCCCTTTTACGCCCAGTACGGTAACGGTTACTTCGTCACCAATCATCAGGGTTTCCCCTACACGACGAGTCAAAATAAGCATTCGCTTGCTCCTGTATCCTGTTTTGTATTTATATCGATATGCGCCATTATCTTACAAAGATACCGATATGGTAAATGGTTGAAACTAAATCAATCAGGGATTGTTTCCCAAGGGCTGCTCATGAGGCTCTTGATCCAACCCGAACGCCGAGTGCAACGAACGCACGGCCAGCTCCAGGTACTTCTCGTCAATCACCACGGATATCTTGATTTCAGAGGTGGAGATCAGCTGCATGTTGATCCCTTCCTCACCCAATACCTTGAACATGGTGCGCGCTACACCAGGATGATTCCACATGCCGACCCCGACGATGGAGACCTTGGCGATCTCTCCGTTGCCCTGCACGCAGGCGGCCCCCAGCTCGCTGGCGGTCTCCTCCAGCAAGGCGCGGGCCCGGCGATAATCATCGCGATTCACCGTGAAGGTGAAGTCGGCGGTACCATCCCCCATGGTGTTCTGCACTATCATGTCGACATCTATGTTGGCGTCGCTGATCGGATTCAGGATCTGCGCGGCCACGGTCGGCCTGTCCGGCACACCCAGAATGGTCAGGCTGGCCTCGTTGCGATTGAACGCAATGCCGGATACCAGGGGTGCTTCCATCCTCTCACCTCCATATGTGATTAAGGTTCCCTCTCCGTCGACAAAACTCGACAGCACCCTTAGCGGCACGCGGTACTTGCCCGCGAACTCGACCGAACGGATCTGCAACACCTTGGCACCGAGACTCGCCATCTCGAGCATCTCCTCGAAGGTGATGGTATCGAGGCGACGCGCCTTGGGCTCGATGCGCGGATCCGTGGTATACACCCCGTCCACATCGGTAAAGATCTGGCACTCATCGGCCTTGATGGCCGCAGCCACGGCCACCGCAGTGGTATCCGAACCCCCTCGGCCCAGTGTCGTGATGGCATTGTGCTCATCGCGCCCCTGGAAACCGGCGATCACCACCACCTTGCCGGCACCGAGTGCGGCTTCCACCTGCTCGGTGTCGATACGGGTGATGCGCGCCTTGCCATAGGCGGAGTCGGTGTGGATGCGGACCTGATCACCGGTCATCGAGACTGCAGGGCAACCGCGCTTGTTGAGCGCAATCGCCAGCAGCGCAATGGTGACCTGCTCACCGGTGGAGATCAGCACATCCATCTCGCGCCGGTTGGCATCCTGGTCCAGCTGCTGGGCCATGCCCAGCAACCGGTTGGTTTCGCCCGACATGGCGGAGACCACCACCACCACGTCATGTCCCTGGGCACGGGTCAGCTGAACCCGCTCAGCAACTGCCTCGATCCGCTCCAGCGTGCCGACCGAGGTGCCACCGTACTTCTGTACATAGAGTGCCACAGATCACCTCGCCCGCTTACAGGCGCTCTTCCAGCCAGGAGTGAACGGATTGCAGCGCCGCCGGCACCGCCTCAGGCTGGGTACCACCCGCCTGTGCCATGTCGGGACGACCACCGCCCTTGCCACCCACCTGCTGGGCCACCAGATTGACCAGCTCACCAGCTTTGACCTTGCCGGTCAGGTCATTGGTCACGCCCGCGATCAGGTTGACCTTGCCATCACTGCTGGTTGCCAGCAGCACGACACCGGATTTCATCTGGTTCTTCAGCTCGTCCAGCATGCCGCGCAGGGATTTGGGGTCGACCCCTTCCAGGGCGGCAACCAGCACCTTCTGGCCATTGATGTCGATGACCTGACTCAGCAGGTCGTTACCCGCCTGCGCCGCCAGCTTGGCCTTGAGCTGTTCCAGCTCGCGCTCCATCATCTTGGCCTTGTCCAGTACCTGGCGAACCTTGTCGGCGATGGAGAACTGATCGCCCTTCACCAGCGCGGCGGCCTCTTCGATCTGTTCACCCAGCTGGTGCATCAGATCGATGGCGCTCTTGCCGGTGACCGCTTCGATACGGCGCACGCCAGCCGCGATGCCGCTCTCGGCGATGATCTTGAAGAAGCCGATATCACCGGTGCGCTTGGCGTGAGTACCGCCACACAGCTCGGTGGAGTAGTCGCCCATGCGTACCACGCGCACATCGTCTTCATATTTCTCGCCAAACAGCGCCATGGCACCGGCTGACTTGGCCTCTTCCAGCCCCATCAGCTGGGTGGCCACCTCGTGGTTGGCACGGATCTGGGCGTTGACGAGCTCCTCGATCCGGCGAATGGTCGCCATGGTCAGCCCTTCGAAGTGGGAGAAGTCGAAGCGCATGCGCTCGGCGCCCACCAGGGATCCTTTCTGGGTCACGTGCTCACCCAGCGCCTGGCGCAAGGCCGCGTGCAGCAGGTGAGTCACGGAGTGGTTAAGGGCGATGGCCTGACGACGATCGCCATCGACCACGGCCTCGACCTCGGCTCCCTTCTCCAGGGTACCCAGTTCCAGATAACCCTTGTGGATGATCGCCTTGCCCGCTTTCTGGGTGTCGGTGACGGCGAAGATGCCGTCATCCACCTTGAGGATGCCACTGTCACCCACCTGACCGCCGGACTCCGCATAGAAGGGGGTCTCCGCCAGCACGATCACGGCCTCTTCACCGGCGATGAGGCCATTGACCTCGACACCATCCTTGTAGATACCGACCACCTGGGTGTTCTGGTTCAGTTGCTTGTAACCGGTAAAGGGGGTCTCGAAATCGAGCTTCAGCACATCGTTGTAGTTCACGCCGAAACTGGAAGCCTCTTTCGCGCGGGCGCGCTGCTTCTCCATCTCGGCCTTGAAGCCCTCTTCGTCGATGCCGATCTCGCGCTCGCGCACCACGTCGGCGGTCAGGTCGGCCGGGAAGCCGTAAGTGTCATAGAGCTTGAACACCACTTCACCCGGGATCACCTTGGCATCACCGAGGTTGGCCAGGGCGTCTTCCAGCAGCAGCAGACCTCTGTCCAGCGTGCGGACGAACTGCTCCTCCTCGATGCGCAACACTCGCTCGACCAGCGGCAGCTGGGCGATCAGTTCCGCTGCCACATCCTTCATCTGCACGGCCAGCTCGGCAGCCAGCTTGTAGAAGAAGACGTCGGTAGCACCCAGCTTGCGGCCGTGACGCACGGCGCGGCGGATGATGCGGCGCAGCACGTAGCCGCGACCTTCATTGGAGGGCATGACACCGTCAGCCACCAGGAAGGCGCAGGAACGGATGTGGTCCGCGATGACGCGCAGGGACTGGTTGCTCAGATCCGTGGTGCCGACAATCTCGGCCGCCTTCTTGATCAACGCCTGGAAGATGTCGATCTCATAGTTGGAGTGCACCCCCTGCATGATGGCGGAGATACGCTCCAGACCCATGCCGGTATCCACGGACGGACGGGGCAGCGGCTCCATGGTGCCGTCAGCCTGACGGTTGAACTGCATGAAGACCACGTTCCAGATCTCGATGAAGCGGTCGCCATCCTCTTCCGGTGAACCGGGAGGGCCACCCCAGATGTGATCGCCGTGGTCGTAGAAGATCTCGGTGCAGGGACCGCATGGGCCGGTATCGCCCATAGCCCAGAAGTTGTCGGATGCATAAGGAGCACCCTTGTTGTCACCGATGCGCACGATGCGATCGGCCGGCACGCCGACCTCTTTTTCCCAGATGTCGAAGGCTTCGTCGTCAGTCGCGTAGACGGTCACCAGCAGGCGCTCTTTGGGCAGCTTGAGGGTACCGGTCAGGAATTCCCATGCAAACCGGATGGCGTCCTGTTTGAAGTAGTCACCGAAGCTGAAGTTGCCCAGCATCTCGAAGAAGGTGTGGTGACGGGCGGTATAGCCGACGTTTTCCAGGTCATTGTGCTTGCCGCCAGCCCGCACGCAACGCTGGGCCGTGGTGGCACGGTGATAGGCACGCTTGTCGGCGCCAAGGAACACGTCCTTGAACTGGTTCATCCCTGCGTTGGTGAACAGCAGGGTCGGATCGTTGTGCGGTACCAGCGAGCTGGAAGAGACAACCTGGTGTCCCTGGGTGCGGAAATACTCGAGAAACGCAGCGCGAATCTCTGACGTGGACATGTACATGGAAAATCCTGCTTGATTCGAATACGGACTTTTAACCGCATTAATGTAAGTTTTCTGCAGGGTAAAGTAAAACGTGGGGACCCTTGGCGGGTGAAATAGCCCCCAAGGGGCCAGCGTTTGGCAGCAACACCCGCAAGCACGTCGCAACAGGGGGGCTTCGGGATGCCTCGCTCGACCACAGGGCCGCCATCAACAGACTCGGCGAAGGGCTGATATTCCCCACCAGCCGCACCGCACACCCGTTGCCCATAGGTGTTCAACCTCGGCGCGCCACTATTGCTCGCCTTGCATGGCTGAGAGGGCGTAACGGGCTTGTTCCTGGGTAAAACCACGCCCCATCAGATATTTGAGCCACTTCATGCGCAGTTTGAAGTCGGCAAGGTCGGTCGCCTTTGCCCGACGCGACAACAACGCAAGCGCCAGTTCGAACCAGTCGAGCTCGGGTTGATCCAGGGCCGCCTCGATCTGGGTGTCATCCAGCCCCTTGCGGCGCAGGTCGAAACGGATCCTGAGCGGACCATGGCCTTTGGCTGCACCAGCCCGCACCGCCATGGCACCGTAACGATCGTCATTGACCCAGCCATAGCCACGGCAATGGTCGAGCACAACGGCGACCACCTCCTCCTCGAATCCCTTCTGACGCAGGCGTCTGGCCAGCTCGGACTCCGCACTCTCGCGACGGGCCAGACTGCGCATGGCAAAGGCGCGGGCGGCGACGACCAGCTCTTCAAAGGTCATTTCGACGGGCTCGCCCGTTCCGTTCACTGATTCATCCACCATAAACAACAAGGCCGGGTATCAACCCGGCCTTTCCTCATTCCTTATTCGAACTCTTGTTCGTTTTCGGCTTCAAACTCGTCGTATTCGGCAGCCGTGGCCTTCTCTTCCACCGGCGCGGCGCCGGAGAGCAGCAGCTCGCGCAGCTTCACTTCCACCTCGGCAGCCAGTGCTTTGTTTTCGGAGAAGAGCTTCATCACGTTGGCTTTGCCCTGGCCGATCTTCTCGCCGTTGTAGCTGTACCAGGCCCCCGCCTTGTCGATCAGCTTGTGCTTGACGCCGAGATCCACCAGCTCGCCCTCCTTGGAGATGCCGGCACCATAGAAGATCTGGAATTCAGCCTGCTTGAAGGGTGGCGCCACCTTGTTCTTGACGACCTTGACGCGGGTTTCGTTGCCGACCACCTCGTCCCCTTCCTTGATGGCGCCGGTACGACGGATGTCCAGGCGCACGGAGGCGTAGAACTTCAGAGCGTTACCACCGGTGGTGGTCTCCGGGCTGCCGAACATGACACCAATCTTCATCCGGATCTGGTTGATGAAGATGCACAGGCAGTTGGCGTTCTTGATGTTGGCGGTCAATTTACGCAGCGCCTGGGACATCAGTCGGGCCTGCAGGCCGACGTGGGAGTCACCCATTTCGCCTTCGATTTCCGCTTTCGGGGTCAGGGCCGCCACGGAGTCGACGATGATGACGTCGACGGCATTGGAGCGCACCAGCATGTCGCAAATCTCCAGTGCCTGTTCACCGGTATCCGGCTGGGAGATGAGCAGGTCGTCAACGTTGACGCCCAGCTTGGCGGCATAGATAGGATCCAGTGCGTGCTCCGCATCGACGAAGGCACAGGTTTTGCCCTTCTTCTGGGCTTCGGCGATCACCTGCAGGGTCAGCGTAGTTTTACCGGACGATTCCGGACCGTAGATCTCGACGATACGACCGCACGGCAGACCACCGATCCCCAGCGCCACGTCCAGAGAGAGAGAGCCGGTGGAGATGGCTTCGATATCCATGGTCTTGCTGTCGCCCAGACGCATGATGGAGCCTTTGCCAAACTGCTTTTCGATCTGGCCCAGCGCAGCCGCCAGTGCCTTCTGTTTGTTCTGATCCATGCCAATCTCCGCTGGGAATCGTGAGTAAGAAGTGAAGTTGGGCTAAGTATACTGTTTATGCATACAGTATCAAGCCCAATTTATTTGAGCAGTGCCAGGAGTCCGGACAAGGCCTGTCTGACCGCCTGCTGGCGCACCTGATGGCGATCCCCATCGAAACGGGCAAGCAGGGAGTGGTGACGACCGGTACGATCTGCCCAGGCAAACCAGACAGTGCCGACCGGTTTCTCCTCGCTGCCACCACCAGGCCCGGCGATACCGCTGATGGCCACGCAGATACCCGCATCGGAGCGAGCCAGGCAGCCCCGGGTCATCTCCAGCACCACGGGTTCGCTGACGGCGCCGTGGCGCAACAGGCTGTCGATGCTGACGCCGAGCATCTGCTGTTTGGCTTCGTTGGTGTAGGTCACAAAACCGCGATCGAACCAGGCCGAGCTGCCGGCAGTATCCGTGATGGCAGTGGCAACCCCGCCACCGGTGCAGGATTCCGCCGTGGCGGCCAGCCAGCCTCTGGCCAGCAGTGCCTCGCCCAGTTCCCGGGATAAGCGGGAGATCTCTGCTTCAAGTCCCATCATCGCGTCCTCTTCCGGCCTCTTCCAGGCGAAATATGGCGCTCATTATGCAGTTGCCCCGCTCCTCGGGCAACCGACCCCGGGGCCACTGCGTCAGCAAGTTGTCGTCGCTTAAGCTCCAGTACATGGCTGCTCGTTATCATGTTCCAACACCGCCATGCATGCGGTTTCCATCCCATCAGACCAAGGAGAAAGCCGGATGAAGCATCCGTTCAACGTCGCCATGACAGCCCTCGCAATGTGTATCGCCACCCATGCCTTTGCCACCGAGGGTACCGCCGAGCTGCAGAGCGAGACCACCCTGGCCCAGGAGCTGAACCTCTCCAGCGCGCAGGTGGAGCAGATCAAGGGGCTGCGCGAGCAGGCCACCAGGGAGCTGGGCTCAATCAAGCTCGACGCCATCGGCCAGGACGTCATCGTCAACATGATCAAGTCCGGCAAGTGGGATGAGGCGGCCGCCAAGAAACAGCTGCAGACCATCAGCGACGTACAGGCCGAGGCTCGCTACCATCGCGCCCACTACCTCTTCGAGGTGAGCCGGGTGTTGACGCCCGAGCAGAAAGCCAAACTGCACGAGATGCTGAGCGGCGACGAAGCCATGTACTGAGGGCGACACTCTCCCCATCTCTCCCATCCCCGCATCCGTGCGGGGATGCTATTTCTCCTCCCCCATGCCTCTTCTGGGCAAGGCTCTCCCCAGGCCACTCTGGTCAGCATCAGCCGGATGCACAGATCCGCGACGGGATGCCGGCTTTGCCCCCAAGACGGAGATTCCTCCTCACCATCTTGCCTCGAGCATGTAGAATGGCCCCCAGATTCAGACCCATGACGGCAGACGTTTGCCCGCAAGAGCACCTTCTGGAATAGCACATGACAGCACAATACCAAGCGCCAGGCGCCAACTTGAGCGCCCACACCCCCATGATGCAGCAGTATCTGACCCTCAAGGCCGAGAACCCGGAGATCCTGCTGTTCTATCGCATGGGCGACTTCTACGAGCTCTTCTACGACGACGCCCGCAAGGCCTCCCAGCTGCTCGACATCTCCCTGACCAAGCGCGGCCAGTCGGCCGGCAGCCCCATCCCGATGGCCGGGGTGCCCTATCACGCCATCGAGGGGTATCTCGCCAAGCTGGTACAGCTCGGCGAATCGGCCGCCATCTGCGAGCAGGTGGGGGACCCCGCCACCAGCAAGGGGCCGGTGGAGCGCAAGGTCATTCGCATCATCACCCCGGGCACCGTCTCCGACGAGGCGCTGCTCAGCGAGCGGCAGGACAACCTGATCGCCGCCGTCTACCACGATGGCCGCCGCTTCGGTTACGGCACCATGGACATCGGCTCCGGCCGCTTCTTCATCAACCAGTTCGAGAAAGAAGAGACCCTGCTGGCGGAGCTGCAACGCACCAATCCGGCAGAGCTCCTCTACCCCGAATCGTTCGCCTTCCTGCACCATATCGAGGGTCGCCGCGGTCTGCGCCGCCGCCCGGAGTGGGAGTTCGAGCTCGGCACCGCCCGCAAGCTCTTGTGCCAGCAGTTCGGCACCCAGGATCTGGTGGGCTTTGGGGTCGAGCAGAGCGAGACCGCCCTGTGCGCCGCCGGCTGCCTGATGCAGTACGTGAAAGACACCCAGCGCACCGCCCTGCCCCACATTCGCAGCGTGCGCCTGGAGCAGCCCGATCATGCGGTCATCATGGATGCCGCCACCCGCCGCAATCTGGAGCTGACCCAGAATCTGGCCGGCGGTCACGACAACACCCTCTCCGCCGTGCTCGATTGCACCGCCACGCCGATGGGCAGCCGCCTGCTCAAGCGCTGGATCCACCAGCCGATCCGCGATCGGGTGATCCTCAAAGGTCGCCAGAGCACCATCAAGGAGCTCATCGAGCAGAACCTCTATGACGAGCTGGGCGGTTTGCTGCGCCAGGTCGGCGATGTGGAGCGGGTGCTGGCGCGCCTCGCCCTGCGCTCGGCCCGCCCGCGCGATCTGACCCGGCTGCGGCAGGCTTTTGCTCAGCTGCCCCAGTTGCAGCGTCTGCTGGCGGAGAGCGAGCACGAGGCGGTGCAGCAGCTGCGCGAGCGGGCGAGCACCTTCCCCGAACTGTTCGACCTGCTGGAGCGTGCCGTGATGGAGGTGCCACCGGTGCTCATCCGCGATGGCGGCGTCATCCGTGAAGGGTTCAATCAGGAGCTGGACGAGCTGCGGGATCTGGCCAATGGCGCCACCGCCAGCCTGGCCCGCATCGAGGAGCGGGAGAAGGCGCTCACCGGCATCAACACCCTCAAGGTGGGCTACAACAAGGTGCACGGCTTCTACATCGAGGTGAGCCGCGCTAACAGCCACCTGGTGCCGGCCCACTACATCCGCCGCCAGACGCTGAAAAACAACGAGCGCTACATCATCGATGAGCTGAAGAAGTACGAGGACAAGGTGCTTACCGCCCAGGCCCAGGCGCTGGCGCTGGAAAAACGTCTCTACGAAGAGCTGCTCGACGCCCTGCTGCCGCACCTTGGCGATCTGCAGGAGTCTGCTGCCGCACTGGCGGAGCTGGACGTGCTGGCCAACCTGGCCGAGCGGGCAGAGACCCTCGACTATCGCTGCCCCACACTCATCGACGAGGATCAGATCATCATCGAGGCGGGCCGCCATCCCGTGGTGGAGCAGGTGATGACCGACCCCTTTATCGCCAACCCGATACAGCTGGAGCGGGAGCGGCGGATGTTGATCATCACCGGCCCCAACATGGGCGGTAAGTCCACCTACATGCGCCAGACCGCGCTCATCGTGCTGCTGGCCCATATCGGCGCCTTCGTGCCCGCCGACAGCGCCCGCATCGGCCCCATCGACCGCATCTTCACCCGCATCGGGGCGTCGGATGATCTCGCCTCCGGCCGCTCCACCTTTATGGTGGAGATGACCGAAACCGCCAATATCCTCAACAACGCCACCGCCCGCAGTCTGGTGCTGATGGACGAGATTGGCCGCGGCACCAGCACCTACGACGGCCTCTCCCTGGCCTGGGCCTGCGCCGAGCAGCTGGCGAGCAAGATTGGCGCCTACACCCTGTTCGCCACTCACTACTTCGAGCTGACCCGCCTGCCCGAGCTGATGAGTGGGCTGGCCAACGTCCACCTGGATGCGGTGGAGCACGGCGACACCATCGCCTTCATGCACGCGGTGCAGGAAGGTGCGGCCAGCCGATCCTACGGCCTGCAGGTAGCGGCGCTGGCCGGGGTGCCGAAATCGGTGATCCACCAGGCCCGCCACAAACTGCACGAGCTGGAGAGTGCCACTCCGGTGGCCGCCGGCGAAAGCCGTCCGGCTCCGGTCACTCTCGCCCCGCAATCCCATCCTGTGGTGGAGGAGCTGGCAGCAGTTCGCCCGGACGAGCTGACCCCGCGCCAGGCCCTTGACCTGCTCTATCGACTCAAGCAGATGCTGTAGCTACCGACCGCCGAACAGGCATGAAAAAGGGGAACCGCGAGGTTCCCCTTTCGTTTGACCGAACCTGTCATCAGCCCGGACCGATGCGATCCATCAGGCTCAGATTGACCGACCCCGGATGGCGCTTGAGCTTCTGCCTGTATTCGAACTGGTGCTGGCTCTCCTGTTTGAGCCCCTGCATCAGGGAGTAGCACATGGCCAGCATGATGACCGAGAAGGGCAGCGCGGCGATGATGCTGGCGGCCTGCAGGGCGGCAAGCCCGCCGGAGACCAGCAGAATGGCCGCGACCAGCCCCTGCCCCAGTCCCCAGATGGCACGGTGCAGCACGGGGGGATCCTGGTCGCCGATGGAGAGCAGCGTCGTAATCACGAGCGTGCCCGAGTCGCTGGAGGTGATGAAGTAGGTGCAGATAAGCAGGGTCAGCACCCCCTTGGCAATCCAGCCGAAGGTCTCCCAGTGCAGCAGTTCCACCGTCTTGTAGAGCGCCATGGTGACATCCTGATTGACCGCTTCCACCACGCCGCCGCCACCGAACAGCTCCAGGTTCATGGCAGTCCCGCCGAACACGGTGAGCCAGAACATGCCGAGCAGGGAGGGCACCAGCAGAACACCGAGCACGAATTCACGGATCGTGCGGCCCTTGGAGATGCGGGCGATGAACATGCCGACAAAGGGTGCCCACGCGATCCACCAGCCCCAGTAAAATGCGGTCCAGCTAGACTGCCAGGCCGAGGTACCGTTGGCTTCGGTATTGGTCCAGAAGCTCAGCTTGACGATGTTCTGCAGGTAATCACCGATGTTCTGCACATAGGCGTTGAGTATGTAGGTGGTCGGCCCCAGCACCAGGAAGAGGCCCAGCACGAACACGCTCAACCAGATATTGAGTTCGGAGAGGATCTTCACCCCGCGCCCGACGCCGGAGATGGCCGACAGGGTGGCAATCAGGCTGATGCCACCGATGAGCCAGAGCTGGTTCGCTTGTGACACGCCCATGCCGAACATCTGATTGAGGCCGGTGTTCATCTGGGAAACTCCCAGCCCAAGGGAGGTCGCCACCCCGAACACGGTACCGAACACCGCCAGCACGTCGGCGGCATGGCCCCAGAAGCCGTAGATGCGATCGCCAAGAATGGGGTAGAGCACGGAGCGGATGGCCAGCGGCAACTTGCGCCGGTAGCTGAAGAAGGCCAGCGACAGGCCGACGATCACATAGATGGCCCAGGGGTGCAGACCCCAGTGGAAGAAGGTGAGGCGCATGGCGATCTGGGCCGCTTCCGGCGTCATACCTTCGGTGATGAAGGGGTTGCCCTGCAGGTGATACATGGGCTCGGCGATACTCCAGAACACCAGGCCTATGCCCATGCCTGCGCTGAACAGCATGGAAAACCAGGCAAAGTAGCCAAACTCCGGTACCTGGTCGTCGTCGCCCAGCCGGATGCTGCCAAAGCGGCTGAACATCAGGTAGACGGCGAAGAACAGGAACAGGGCGACCACCAGGATGTAATACCACTTGAAGCCAGCAATGATGGTGTCCTTGGCCCCGGTAAACCAGGTGCCTGCGGTATCCGGATCAAAGACGCCGAACAGCAGGAAGAGGGTCACGACGGTGAGGGCCGTCATAGCCATGGTGGGATTGAGGCCTTTCAAAAGCCCTTTGGTTGCTCGCATCGGGCCTCCTTAGTCGTTGTTGAAAAAGTCTTCACCCACGTGATCGCCGGCACCGCCGATGGCGCGATAGGCCAGACGACCAGCCACCTGCTCACGGTGATCCACCAGGGTCACCGACGGCTGGCCGTTCACTGCGTGGCGTTTGCCGAGGAAGATAGCCATGGGCACCGCCAGATTGGAGACACCGCTGGTTATCCAGAGGCGGTTGAAGTCATAGGAGCCACCGATGAACTCCAGCTGTGCCAGCCCATTGTCCAGACCCGCCAGATAAAAGTTCATGGCACTCTCGTCGGGGAAGAGGTGAACCAGCACATAGGCATAGCGCAACTCATTGACCAACTCCTTTAGACTGAAAGAACCTGTGTTGCTGCAAGAGAGCGGCAGCTCACCATCGTAGTGGTGTACCTTGAGGTTGTTGGGGTCCTCGTCATAAGCAGGTTGATAACGCACAAATGCCGCAGTATCCGGCAGTTCATAGCGAACTCTGACCACGCGCAGATCGGCAACCAGGGACTTGATATCCAGGTCGTCATGCATGATTTCACTCCTCAAATATCGGGTTGGAATGGGGCAATTGTCCGATAACCTAACACAATATTCATTAGAGCTAAAATCATTACATCAAAAACCATATTGACCTTGTTATGGATTAGGCGGAGAATTTCGCGCCTCTCCACAGCCCTGCGATGACCCAGACCCCATGGAAAAACATGATGAAGTGCTGATCGCCCTGCGCCAGATCATCCGTGCCATCGACATGCACTCCAAGCGCTTGATCAAGGAAGCCGGCCTGACCTCGCCCCAGCTCCTGCTGCTCAAGGGTATCGACGAGCTTGGCCAGATCTCCATGCGCCAGTTGGCGGATCACACCAACATGAGCCAGGCCACCGCCACCACCATCATGGACCGGCTGGAGAGCCGCCAGCTGGTGCAGCGCATTCGCAGCGAAACCGACAAACGCAAGGTGCATGCGACGCTCACCGACGCGGGACGCGCCCTGCTTGCCCAGGCTCCGACCCCCTTGCAGGAGAGTTTCATTCAACGCTTTCAGGCACTGGAGAACTGGGAGCAGGGGTTGTTGCTCTCATCCCTGCAACGCATCTCCGCCATGATGAATGCCGACGGCATCGATGCCGCCCCCGTGCTGAGTGTCAGCCCCCTGACTGAAGAGCGGGCCTGAACCGCAGCCATAAAAAAAGCTCCCGACCGGGAGCTTTTTTTATGGGCAGTACGCGATGGCGTTACGCCTCCAGGCTGATGCCGATGTTGGAGACGCCGTCTTGGGCCGCGAAGGCGCGGATGGCAAGGATGCGGTCGCTGTCCCGTTCATGGGCCACCCGTTTGAGCAGTTCGACCTGGAACTCCAGCTCCGCCTCCATGTACTCATGCTCATAGAGCTCATCATCACTGAGGTCCCGCTCTTCCAGCATCTCGATGAAGCCGGCGACCGTGCCGACAGACGCATGGCTGGCGTCGTTGGCCTCTTCCCCCACCCGGCAGATCACCGAGTTGTAGGCACAACCCAGCGCCACGCAGGCGTCCAGTGCCGGATAGGCGCCGTAGGATTCAAACTTGCGGGGATCGGGAATGTAGACTTCAAACGCTTCCAGAATGGCACCAAGATTGACGCGGGATCCCTTGACCGTCAGGTAGTTCCACATCTGATCCAGCGCGTGACGGAATGCCCTCGCATCCCCGAAACCGGAAGCCTGGGTAAAGAGCACATAGTTGGGGTACATGCGCTCTGCCAGCGCCAGGGTATAGACGGTTTGCTGCCAGGGCTGCAGCTCGGCCAGTCGCTTATAAAACTTGTCACCAAACACTGGAGTCGGATCCTTTGCAAAATGTGGGGCAGATTGTAGCCCACGAGGGCCCCGTCTAAAAATGAAAAAGCGCCCTGCTCGACTATCTTGCCCGATCAACTGGGGTAAGATGGAGACAGCATCCCTCTCGCCTTGCCATAAACACGATAAGGAACAAGAGTATGAGCCAACGTACCCTGCTGCTGTTGAGTCAGGACAACAGCCACTATGAACGCCTGCTCAAGGCGGCCCATCTTCCCCATCTGCACATTCTTCGGGCCGACAATCAGGCCGAGGCCGAACAGCTTATCGGTGACGCTCATATCCTGATGGCCGAGCCTGCCCGGGCCAAGCCGCTGCTGGCCAAGGCCGGCAAGCTCAGCTGGCTCCAGTCGACTTATGCCGGAGTCGACGTGCTGCTGGACGCCAGTTGCCGCCGCGACTACCTGCTCACCAATGTCCGCGGCATCTTCGGCCCCTTGATGAGCGAGTATGTGTTCGGCCATCTGCTCAGCCTGACCCGCCAGTTGCCACTCTATCGCGAGCAGCAGCAACAGGGCGTCTGGCAGAGCCATCCCTATCAGGGCTTGAAGGGAAAGACGCTGCTGCTGCTCGGCACCGGTAGCATAGGGCAGCATATCGCCCACACCGGCAAACATTTTGGCATGAGGGTGCTCGGCATCAGCCACAGTGGCAGTGAACGTGCCGGGTTCGATCAGGTGTACCAGTTGCCGGCACTCAACAAGATGCTGGCCCAAGCCGATGTCATCGTCAGCGTGCTGCCCGCCACCCGCGAGACACGCCATCTCTTCACCGCCGAACGCTTCAGCCACTGCAAACCGGGCGCCATCTTCTTCAACGTCGGCAGGGGCAATGCCGTCCATGAGGGGGAGCTGCTGGCGGCACTGCAAGCCGGCAAACCCGCCATGGCGGTGCTAGATGTGTTCGAGCAGGAACCCCTGCCCGCTGACAGCCCGCTCTGGCACCAGCCCAATCTCATCGTGACGCCCCACAACAGCGCCTACAGCTTCCCGGAAGATGTGGCCCAGATCTTCATCCGCAACTACATCCGCTTCATCGACGGTCAGCAGCTGGACGGCCGGATCGACTTTGACAAGGGTTATTGAAGCCGTTCTGCAATGAAAAGGCCCCGCCAGTTGGCGGGGCCTTTTTCGTCAGGAGGGCGCCGTTCAGCCCGCTTCCATCTCTTTGCGGTAGCTCTTCACCTTGGCGAGGAACTGACGCTTGTCCTTGCCGGAGAGCGGCTCCGCCATCGGCAGCTTGATCTTCATGGGATCCACCGGCCGGTTGTTGATGCGTACTTCGTAGTGCAGGTGAGCACCGGTGGAACGGCCCGTGTTGCCGGAGAGGGCTATCTTGTCGCCCATTTTCACCTTCTGCCCGGGTTTCACCAGCAGCTTGCTCAGGTGCAGGTAACGGGTCATCAGGGTACGACCGTGCTTGATCACGACATAGGTGCCTGCCAGCGGGTGGCTGGTTGCCTTGAGGACCACACCGTCACCGGTCGCCATGATGGGCGTGCCTACTGGCAGGGCAAAGTCGGTCCCCTCATGGGGCCGGACCTGCCCGGTAATGGGATGACGGCGATTCGGGTTGAAACTGGAGCTGACCCGATAACGGCTGTGAGTCGGATAACGGCGGAAGCCGCGCTCCAGGCTGTTTGCCTGACCGTCATAATAGTTGCCATCTTCCGACAACCAGGCTGACACGGCCTTGCCCTGGCTGAACACCTCGACCCCCAGCAACTGGGTATTGCCCGTACTCTTGCCCTCGACCGTCTCCTGACGGACCAGCACCTTGAACTTGTCACCTTTTTTCAAATCCTTGGCGAAGTTGAGGCGCCACTGGAACAGGTTGGCAATCTTCTGGATGTGGTTGGCCGGGATCCCGGCATTGCGGGCGCTGACGTAGAAGCTGCCGTTGATGACACCGTCATAGCTCTTCTGTTGCCACTCCACCTCTTCATTGAGCATGTTGGCGCTATAGGTGTCGTCGGTACGCTCCAGCACCAGGGTCTGCTTGATGTTCAGGCGGATCTTCAACTGCTGCAGAATGTTGTCCTGATCGATCAGCAACTCGATGGTCTGACCGGGTTTAAGACGCGCCAGGTTGTTCTTGGCATCCGCATCCAGCACCTTGTAGAGGGTGGTGGTGGACAGCCCCAGGTTGTTGAAGATGGTGGTCAGATTCTCGCCGTTGCGCACCCGGTAATCCTGCCATTGAGGCGTGGCATCGGCCGGGATGTCGTCTTCGGGAGCGGCTGACTCGACCAGCTCGTGATCCGGGATGTCGTTGAAGTCGGTGTTGTCTTCGTTGGTTGCTGTGCCCGTGGTGGCGATCGGCAACTCCAGACGCAGTGGCCGCTCCAGGATGTCACCGGGAGCTGGCAATACGGCTACCGCTGACAGCGTCATGGCCGTGAGCAATAGCATGGCATAGAAATGCTTGCGGGGAACCGGGGGTTCCCAATTGGCAGCCTGGGCTACCAAGGGACGGAGACGTTTCATCCGCTATCCTGTTATTAGATCTAAGGGTGGTGGTTGTGGGTCTGTTTTTATGAGTTTTTATTATGAAAACCGAATATCTGGCTTTTAGGCCTAAATACTTACAAAAAGTTCATAGCTCCATGCACGAAACTCACATTTTATGCATAACCTTCCAGCATGGGCAGAAATGATCGTCATTTTCAGCCATTTTTTTCTATTTTTAAGAACCAAGTCCGGTTGTGGTGCTCTCCGGCCCAGAAAATGTTGCAAAAACATCTCCATGGAGTGGGTATGTCATTGGCAAAATTGTTAAATGTAATCATTCTGATCCTCTTCACCATCGGCGCCGCGCTGCTGCTCGTGCTGGAGATCACCACGGTACGACAGTCTATTCTCGACCAGATGTCGGCCAACCTTGAAACCGCCATCACCGCACTGGGGCTGGTGCTGCAGGGCACTCTGCTCAACGATGACAAGGTCCTTGCCGAGACCATAGTGAACGCCATGTTCGACGGAGGCTTCGTCAACTCCGTCGTCCTGCTGGATCCGGATGGCCAGGTGCTGTTCCAGAAGGTGTTCCACACCGCACAGCAAAATATTCCAGGCTGGCTCCCCTCTGTTATCGACATGCCGCCGGTTAAAATTGAGCAGGAGTTGACCGACGGCTGGCGTATTCTCGGTACCCTCGCGCTCGAGGGGCACAAGGGTTACGCCTACCAGCATCTGTGGAACGCCATCAGTCGTACCGGGCTCGCGTTGCTCGTCGGCCTGCTGGTGTTCAGCCTGGTGATCACCTGGGTGTGCCGCCGCCTGCTGCGCCCCCTCGAACAAGTCAGTCTGCAACTGACCCGGATCCGCAAACGCCAGTTCAGCGGCAACCTGCCAACCCCGTGGCTTCGCGAATTGCAGGAAGTCGTCGTCTCCATCAACCAGCTGGTCTCTGAACGCAAGCGGGACCTGCTGCAACAACGGCTCAAGATCACCCAGCTTGGCAAGCACGACGCCCTCCCGACCCACCAGAAGCTCGTTGGGCTGGTCGACACCGATGGCAATACCTATCAGCAGCATTTCTTCTCCACTCAGGGGAGTATCAGGCTCTACAGCCGCCTGTTACCCAAGCACCCCCCCACCACGGACAGCTCGCCGGATGAAATTCGGGCGCTGCTCAACGACTGGCTGACCCAGAAGGCGGAAGGGCTCCAGCTACCTCTCAGCCTGCTCGGCCATCCAGACTGGGCGCAGTTTGCCCACGTGCTGGCCAGCGCTCGTGGCAAGACGCTGGACTGGCGCTGGGATCTGGCTATCTTCCCTCCCCTGGCCGAGGAGCGACTGACTGCACTCCAGTCCCAGGGGATTGAGCTGGCGTTCAGCAATATCCCGATGAACAACGACAATCTGGCCAGACTCGACCCCATCAGACCCGTCTTCATCAGTTGCCAGCTCACCCAGTCCCCCCTTTATTGGAACCTGCTCTCCCAATGCCTCCATGCTTCCGGCTACACCTTGCTGGCGGAAGCCGGCGACGTGAGCGATGTGGACATGCTGCGCAGTTGGGGCATCGATGGTTATGCCACTCAGGAGAATGCATCATGAGGATCCCGCTGCTGCTGCTTGCCCTGCTGTGGCAATCGACCCTGTACGCGACCACCATGACCATAGGCACCGGGGGGGAGCAAGGCATCTATTACCAGGTCATCAAGGAGTTCTGCAGACTGGCCAAAAAAAGTGACCCCACGATGCCCTGCAAACTGCAGGCCAGCTCCGGGTCCATCGAAAATCTCCGCCAGCTGAAAGCGGGAGAGGTCCCCTATGCCCTCGTCCAGTCAGACTGGCTCTATCAGGCCAGCCAGGGCACGGGGCCTTTCGTTGCCCAACCACAACGCGAGCTGAGAGCGCTCTTTGCCACCCACGCCGAACCTTTCACCATAGTGGTGCGAGCCGATGGGGATATCACCACCCTGGAGCAGCTCAAGCTGGCCCCCATCGACATGGGCCTGAAGAGTTCAGGGACTCGTCAAACGGCATTGGCCCTGTTCAATGTTTTGGGTGCAAAGGAGCAGGATCTTGATTTGAAGAGCGTCGCCAATCTCTCCGAAGCACTGTGCAGTAAACAGATCGATGCCTATGGCCTCGTCATGGGTCATCCCAACCGTATCGTGCTCGACACCGCCAAGCGCTGCGACGTGCGCTTCCTGGCGATCGAGGGGCCCGTCAGGGACCAGCTACTCAAGGGGGTCAGGTATTATCAGCGCAGCCAGGTGCCGGCACGCATCTACCCGGGCAACCTCAAGGCAACCCCGACCTTCGCCATCGCCGCCACCCTGGTGACCAATGCCGCCACCCCGGATGACGAGGTCTATCGGCTTACCCGGGCCATGCTGAGCCAGCAAACCAGTTTCAACGAACAGACCTATGGCTATGCGAACCTGTTTCACAAGGCGCGCAACAAGATTGGCCCGGTGCTGAGCGTCGAACAGCATCCGGGCGCGGCAAAATATTTCGAGGAGTTGAAGGCGGCGGGCAAGTTATAGCTGGCGACGGGGGGAGCGCAGATGCTCGCTGGAGAAGCGGCTCTGCATCGAGGTCCACTGGGCCAGGCGATCGGCGCTCCCCGCCAGGGTTCCTTCGCGGCGGGATTTCATGATCCAGATGCTTTTGGCATCGAAACTGTAAACCGGCTGCAGATCATTGCGCTTGCTCCCCGGCAGGATGCGGCCATTGATGTTGTCCAGTACCAGGGGATCTGACTTGATGGTCGGGAAGTACAACGTCACCATGTGGAACTGGTTGTAACGGATTGCCTTCACATAGGCCAGCCGCAGTTTCTTCTCGTCGACCCCCAGCTCCATCAGGGTGTAGTACTTGGCGATGCTGTAGTCCTCGCAATCCCCCCCTCTCGCCCCGATGAACTCCAGCGGATTGGCCCAATAATCATCATCCCCCCACAGTCTGGGATCCTCGCTATAGGTCAGGTTGTTGAAGTAGTTGTTCACCAACTCCAGCTTCTGCTGGTCCGTCGTTCCGGCCCTTGGCGTCAGCAGACGAGAGAAGGCCTCGGACCGCTGGATCGCTCTGGCGCCATAGACCGCCTGCATTTTTGCCCTGAGTTCCGGGCTGGCGATGTGTTCGGAAAGACCGGATGCCTGCACGCCGGATCCCAGCAGGGTCAGCGTGCAGGCGGAGACGAGCAACCATTTCATGACTGACACTCCATATCAGATGCTGGAGGTCAGTATAGTTGGCTGCGCCGCCTCTATCGTCAATGTTGGGCAAGGCTTAGCGGCACAGGGCGAAGGCGTCAGCCAGCTGCTGCATGAATTGCGGATAACCGTCCGGACCGAGCGGCACCTGCTCGCCGACTTCGTCCAGCAGCAGCACCTTGGCCCCGGTATTGCGGGCGACCGACTCGATCACTGCCGGGGAGAACTGCGGCTCGGCGTAGATGCAGCTCGCCTTCTTCGCTTCCAGCGCCTTGCGGATATCAATCAGCGTCTTGGCTCCCGGGCGACGCTCCGGGCTCACGGTGAAGTGTCCCTTGGAGCTCATGCCGTAGTGACGCTCCCAGTATCCATAGGCTTCGTGGAACACGAAGTAGCCCTTCTGATCCACCGCCTTCATCTGCACGGCGATCACCTTGTCCAGGGCGTTCACCTTGCCCTCGAAGGCCGCGAGATTGGCGGCATAGCGCGCCAGGTTGGCAGGATCCAGCTTGCCCAGTTCGGTCGCAATCGCCTTGGCAATCACCTTGGCCTGGGTTGGACCCAGCCAGATGTGGGGATCCACCCCTTCGTGGTGGTGCCCTTCATGGCCCTCGTCGTGCGAGCCGTGGTCGTGGGCGGCATGGTCATGATCCTTGTCGTCATGATGATGCTCGTCATGCTCCCCCTGGGTCGCATAGTTGTACAGCGGCATGCCGGGAACCTGGGTCAGGGTCAATACATGAGGATGCCGGGCCAGGGGTTTGGCCATGAAGCCTTCCAGCTCCGGACCGACCCACACCACCAGATCGGCCTCGTTGATGCTGCGAATATCGGAAGGGCGCAGGGAAAAATCGTGGGGAGACGCGCCGGTGGGCAGCAGCACCCCGGGCTCGCTCACGCCATCGGTGATCGCCGCCGCGATGAAGCCCAGGGGTTTGATGGTGGTCAGCACCTCGAGGGCACGGACAGGCAGACTCACCGCCATCAGGGCAGTGATCAGAGCAAGAATTCGCATAGAGGTCTCGTCAGGGAGTATGTGTGTGATAATATAACAAACCAACGTCGCTGTTATATTATAACTCTCACAGGCTGTAAACCCCGGAGCTGTCATGACCCAACTGGTGGAGCTGAAAGAGGTCTGTCTCTCATTTGACGGACGACTCGTGCTCGACAAGGTCTCCTTTACCCTGAACAAAGGCAAAATCACCACCCTGGTCGGCCCCAACGGGGCGGGCAAGAGCACTCTGAGCAAGCTGGTGCTGGGCTTGCTCCGCCCAGATTCGGGGGACATCGTCCGCCGCCGCGATCTGCGGGTCGGCTATGTACCCCAGCGCCTCTATCTGGACCCCACCCTCCCCCTGACGGTGCGCCGCTTCCTGCAGCTTGGCAAGAACAGCCGCCTCTCCATCGAGGAGGCGCTCAATCGGGTCGGCGCCCAGGATCTGCTGGACAACCGGATGCAGAAGCTCTCCGGTGGCGAGATGCAGCGGGTACTGCTGGCCCGCGCCCTGCTGGTCAAGCCCGAGCTACTGGTGCTGGACGAACCGGTGCAAGGGGTAGATATCACGGGCCAGATCGAGCTCTATGCCCTCATCAGCCAGCTGGCCGCCGAGTTCCACTGCGCCGTGCTGATGGTCTCCCACGATCTGCACCTGGTGATGGCCAGCACTCACGAGGTGATCTGCCTCAATCGCCACGTCTGCTGCCACGGCGAGCCACAGAGCGTGGCCCGCCACCCGGAATTTGCCCGCCTGTTCGGGCGACCGGAGCGGGAGGTGCTGGCGGTCTATACCCACCATCACCACTGCGATGGCGAACACCATCATCATGAACCGCAGGCTCCCGTCATCCGCCTGCCCTCTCGCAACAACTAGGATCTTCACGTGGACAGCTTTCTGTTATACGCCCTCGCGGCCGGACTCGGCATCGCCCTGCTGGCCGGGCCGCTGGGCAGCTTCGTGGTGTGGCGCAAGATGGCCTATTTTGGCGACACCCTCTCCCATGCCTGCCTCTTCGGCATTGCCCTCGGCATCCTGCTGCAGGTGGACCTCACCCTGGCGGTCGTGGTCTGCTGCCTCGCCATGGCGATGCTGCTGGTCATCATGAGCCGCAACCAGCAGGTGGCCACCGACACCCTGCTCGGCATTCTGGCCCACAGCGCCCTGTCGCTGGGTCTGGTCACCCTGAGCTTCATGGACAACGTGCGGGTGGATCTGATGGCCTACCTGTTTGGAGACCTGCTCTCGGTGCAGCCCATGGACCTGCTCTGGATCTACGGCGGCGGCGCCCTGGTGCTGCTCACCCTGTGGCGGCTCTGGGATCCCCTGCTCTCCATGACCATCTCGGAAGAGCTGGCCCGGGTGGAAGGGGTGCGGGTGGATGTGCTGCGCTGCGTGCTGATGCTGCTGATAGGCCTGGTCATCGCCGTGGCCATGAAGTTCGTCGGGGCGCTCATCATCACCTCCTTGCTGATCATTCCCGCCGCCACAGCCCGTCGCTTCAGCCAGACCCCGGAGCAGATGGCCGGCTTTGCCGCCCTGACAGGCTGTCTCGCCGTGCTGGGGGGCCTTGCCCTCTCCTGGTATCAGGACACCCCGGCCGGTCCCTCGGTCGTAGTCTGCGCCACCACCCTCTTTGTACTGAGCCAGTTCAAGCGCACCTGACCCGCTCCTGATGGCCCTGGTCTCGCCAGTGCCATCAGGCCTTCCGAATCAGACTCCTGCGTCGTGGGCTGCGTCGTCCATTCTGCATAGGGCGCCCAGCACGTTCAGACGCGCCTGAGAGGCTCGTTTTCCCCGGGTCTCAGGCTCGCCTGCGACTCCTGCCACAGCCACTGACGCAACCGGCTGATGGCGGGTTCATGGGCGCGCGAGCGCTTGAAGACGAAATAGAAGTTGTCGCCGGTCTCGAGGGCGTGCAGGGGCAGCCGCACCAGACGCGGATCCTCCGGCTGCAACATGTAGTCGTTGATGAGCGCCATTCCCTGGTCCCAGTTCGCCGCCTCCAGCGCGAGCAGGATATGGCTGAAATGGTGCACCCTCGCCTCGGGGGGAATGGTCAGCCCCCCCATTTCGGCCCAGCGCCGCCAATCTTCCCCCTTCTCTCGGTAGATAGCCTGGATGGAGAGCAGCGGCAACTGCCACAAGGTGGCGGGCCACTCCCCTTCCACCTGCTGCCACATCCGGCGACTGCACACCGGCATCAACCGCTCCCGATAGAGCAGATCGTGCATGTAGCCCGGCCCTTCAGGGGAGACGGTGATGAAACCGTCCGCCACCCTGTCGGAGAGCTCGGGATCTTCCGCCACCATCTCCAGGCTGAGATCCAGCTCGGGATAGAGCTGGCGCAGCCCGGCCAGGCGCGGTATCAGCCACTTCACCGCAAAGGAGCTGTAGACCGCGAGCCGCACCCGCATCTCGCCTCCACCGCGCAACTGCTCGCTGCTCTGGGCAATCTGGACCAGCCCGGCGGCGATCCCCTCGAAATAGATCTCCCCCTGGGGCGTCAGGGAGAGCAGCCGCCCCTGGCGCAGCAGCAGCCGCTCCCCCAGAAAATCCTCCAGCAGACGGATCTGGTGACTGACCGCACTCTGGCTGACATTGAGCTCCAGGGCGGCGCGGGAAAAACTCAGCAGGCGGGCAACCACCTCGAAATATTGAACGGCGCGCAGGGGGGGCAGCTTCATTATCCAAATTTCTCATGCGTGATGATTTTTTATCATTTTACTGGATAACAGGCCGCGGGCTACCCTCCCCTCATCTGAATCTGGAGGTGGTATGAATGCAGTTGGGATAGGCATCCTCTATCTGGTGCTCGGCAACATGGTGGCGGTCTTCTCCGATGCCCTGGTCAAGGTGCTGGAGCCGGACCAACCCATTTTCCAGTTTGTCTTTTTCCGCCAGCTCTCCGCAGCCCTGCTGCTCGCCCCCTGGCTGCTCTGGTCCTGGCGGCGCAACCCGCCGGTAGCCATCAAGTGGCACCTGCTGCGGGCCCATATCTGGGCCGTCGGTGTCTGCCTGATGGTGGTCGCCCTCACCCGGCTGCCGCTCGCCACCGCCAACGCCCTCTTCTATGCCGCCCCGCTGCTGATGGTGCCGCTCGCGGTCTGGCTGGCGGGAGAGGCACTCTCGCGCCAGAAGGTGCTGACGGCGCTGCTCGGCTTCGTCGGAGTGCTCATCGTGCTGCGCCCGACCGAGGTAAACTGGGCCGCCCTGGCGGCGCTCGGGGTGGCGCTCTCCCTGGCGGTCAACAACCTGCTGATCAAGCGCATCCCGCTCCAGCAGCCCATCGCCCAGACCCTGTTTTTCACCAATGTGCTGAGCATGCCCTTCATCCTGGCGCTGGCCTGGTGGGAAGGGGGCGAGTGGCAATGGCAGATGTGGTGGCCCGCCTTCGGCTCCTCGGCGCTCATCATGGTCTACGCGGGGCTGTGCGTGATGGCCTATCGCAAGGCGGAGGCAAGCAAGATCGCCTCGGCGGAGTACACCGGGCTGCTGATGGCGGTCGCCATCGGGGTCTGGCTGTTTGACGAACAGCCGGGGCTGCCGCTGCTGCTGGGGTGCCTGTGCATCATACTGCCGCTGGTCGCCATGGCCCGCAGCAAGCCCAAGCCCCAGGCCGAGCCGGCGCTCTAGCCTGCCGGGTCAAGCAGGGGGGCGACCCTCTGCTGCAGATGGGGGATCACTGCCTGCTCGAACCAGGGGTTCTTCCTGAGCCAGAGGGTATTGCGCGGGGACGGGTGCGGCAGCGGCAACCAGGCCGGGCCATAGTCCGCCCAGTGTCGCACCGTCTCGGTGAGCGATCCTTTCGCCGCCGCCCTCAGGTAGTAAGCCTGCGCATACTGGCCGATGAGCAGGGTCAGCTCGATGTTGGGCAGCAGCATCAGTACCTTGTCGTGCCAGGTGGGGGCACATTCCGGGCGCGGCGGCAGATCCCCCGACTTGCCCCTGCCGGGGTAACAGAGCCCCATGGGCATGATGGCGATGCGGGACTCATCGTAAAAGGTGGCCTTGTCCACCCCGAGCCACAAGCGCAGCCGATCGCCGGAGGGATCATCCCAGGGGATGCCGCTGGCGTGTACCCGGGTGCCGGGGGCCTGGCCGATGATGAGCAGACGGGCGCGCTCGTTGCCGCGGATCACCGGCCTTGGGCCGAGCGGCAGGTGGGCCTCGCACAGGCGGCAGGCCCGGATCTGTTCAAACAGGGGATCGAGTCGGTTCATGGGCCCGATAGTACCAGAGTTTTCTCCCCGCTCCCGCTTGTGAAAGGGGCGGCGGATACTTATCATGCAGCCGCCATTGTTTAGTTTAATAAACGGAGAGAGATGAAGAACTGGATGGGCACCGGCAGCGCGGCCCTCTCATTCGTGCTGTGGGGCATGCTGCCCCTCTATTACCAGTTCATGCCCGAGATCAACATGTGGGAACTGCTCTCCCACCGGGTGCTCTGGTCCGTGGTGCTGCTGGGAGGCCTGCTTCTGCTCCTCGGCCATCGGGTGCCCTGGGGGGCCCTGCGTGGCGATCCCCGGCAGCTCGGCCTCGTGCTGCTGGCGGGCCCCGTGATGTCCATCAGCTGGTGCATGTTCACCTGGTGCCTGACCACGGGCCAGGTGCTGGCCACCAGCCTCGCCTTCTTCATGACCCCGCTCTTCAACATCGCTTTTGCGGTGCTCTTCCTCAAAGAGAAGCTCACCCCGCAAAAACACCTGGCGGTGGCGCTCGCCCTGGCGGGGCTCGCCTACATGCTCTTCTCCTACGGCGAGCTGCCCTGGTTCTCCCTCGTGATGGGGGCCAACTTTGCCCTCTACGGCCTCATCAAGAAGAAGGTGAGACTGGACGCCGGTACCAGCCTCTATCTGGAGTCCCTGGTGCAGTTGCCCGTCGCCCTTCTCATCATCGGCTGGCTGACCTTGCAGGGCACCAGCCAGTTTATGGCCGGTGACTGGACCGAGCGCCTGCTGCTGATGGGCAGTGCCCCCGCCACCCTGCTGCCGGTGGGGCTGTTCTGCTATGCGGTGGCGCGCACGCCCATGAGCACGGTGGGGCTGCTGCAATACATAGAGCCGAGCCTCGCCTTCCTGCTCGCCCTCTTCTGGTTTGGCGAGATCCCGGATCCGGTGAAATCCGTGGGCTTTGCCTTCGTCTGGGCCGGCCTGCTGGTGAGCCTGCTGCCCCTGCACCGGCTTGGGCGCCAGCGGGCCAGGTGGCGCACCTCGTGACCCTCGCCACCCCCACTCCCTCCCGCTGGTTTGTCTATCTGGTGCGCACCGGCACCGGGGCACTCTATGCGGGGATCAGCACGGATCCCGAGCGGCGACTGCGTCAGCACCAGAGCGGCAAGGGGGCCAGAGCCCTGCGCGGCAAGGGGCCCCTCTCCCTGGTATGGCAGCAGGAGGTCCCCGGCAAACGCGAGGCGCTGCGCCTCGAGTACCGCCTCAAGCAGCAGAGCAAGGCGTTCAAGGAGCGCCTGGTAGACGAACCGGCGTTGTGGCACGGCTGGAGCCTTTCCTGGCTTGCCACCCCGCACACCGACCCTGTGTCGCCCCCATAAAAAGGGCCACTGCAAGCAGTGGCCAAGGAAGGATGCGAAATCAGGGAGGCTTAACGGTAGGTGTTCGACTGCTTGCGCCTGTTGCTGAGTAGCCAGCACACCACCAGCACCACCAGCAACCAGGGCGCCAGCTTGATGATGAGGGCAAACATGCCGGCCAGGGCGCCAAACAGCACGAAGACCCCGCTCACCAGCAGCATGGCCAGCACGGTGAATCCGGTCAGCGCCATGCCGATCAGCACCAGGATCAAGACGATAAATTCCAGCATGTTGTGCTCCTCACGGGCTTGCACTTGCCGACGGGGCGATCCGGAGATCACCCCAGCCAGCGTTGAAGTTCACGGCGGGGAGGCATGACGAGCACCCCCACCAGATAGAGCGCCAGGGCGAGCGGCGGCATCAGGATCAGGGCGAGCAGGGCCACCACCCGCACCGTCACTCTGGACACCCCCAGCCCTCTGGCAAGACCGGCGCAGACCCCGGTCAACTTGCGATGGGCGAGATCCTTGGGCCAGGGTGTCATGGTTATGCCTCCACCTTCTGACCCTTGAGCCGGGCCAGCTCCCGCTCAATCTCGTCGTTCAGCTCCAGCTCGCGGAACTGGGCCTCGAGGGACGGATTCTGCCCCAGGGTCGCCGCCTCCAGCTGGGCCTCCAGCTGATCGACCCGGTTCTGGAAGCCGTCGAAGCGGGCCACCAGCTCGTACATGCGCTGGTTGTCCACCTGGGCACGGGCGCGGATGCGGCTGTGGGCGGTCTGCTCGCGCAGGGTCAGCATCTTCTGCTTCTCCCGCGCCTCGGTCAGCTTGGCCGCCAGTCGCTCGCTGTCGGCGGTGAGCTGGGCCAGCACTTCGGCCACCCGCGCCTTGTCCTCTTCCAGCCGCTCGCACTGCTTCATCTCCGCCAGCTTCTCGGTGAGGGCGGCACGGGCCAGATCTTCGCGGCCCTTCTGGATGGCGAGTTCGGCCTTGGCTGCCCACTCCTGGATCTGGTTGCGCAGCGCCTGCTGATGGCGCTCCAGCTGTTTCTGTTCGGCGATGACGCGGGCGGCCTGGGTTCTCATCTCGACCTGGACCTGCTCCATCTCCTCGATCATCAGCCGCAGCATCTTCTCCGGCTCTTCGCTCTTGTCGAGCAGGCTGTGCAGGTTGGCATTGATCACG
This sequence comes from Aeromonas sp. 25-248, assembly GCF_053005425.1. Taxonomy (NCBI): domain Bacteria; kingdom Pseudomonadati; phylum Pseudomonadota; class Gammaproteobacteria; order Aeromonadales; family Aeromonadaceae; genus Aeromonas; species Aeromonas sp. 25-248. Next base: position 27,346 of record NZ_JBRKTB010000006.1, read on the forward strand.
TCGGTCAGGCGGCTGAATACGCTCATGGTCTGGCTCCTTGTTGATGGGGTGTCACTCTCTTCCCATGACATTACAAGAGCCGTGCCAGAATGTTTTTTTCCTTTATTTACAATTAGATGAAAGTTAACGATGGATGTTTATTGGATACGGCGTGGTGAAAAAAACCAACAAGATGGTGATTTTCACCAATAAAAAAGGGAGCCAGCGGCTCCCTCTCTTCTCTGCAACCGGGCTCAGGCCGCCGGCCGATGGCCAAGCTTGCCATCCAGCTCCGCCAGCTTGGCTTCCATCTTCTCCCGGCAGGTGTCGGAGAGCTCGCGGATGCCGGCGGCGCCGTGCTCCTTGCTGCACACCGGGGCCATCACTTCCAGCAGCACCTCGCCGTTGTCCCAGCGGTTGAGATCGACCTGACCGAAGTAGCTGGAGCAGACGATGGGCACCACGGGCACCTCGGCCTGGACGGCAGTGTGGAAGGCCCCCGCTTTGAACGGCAGCAGACCACGCCCCTGGGAGCGGGTCCCCTCCGGGAACATCCAGATGGAGGTGCCACGATGCTTGATGCGATCCACCACCTGGCCGATGGTGCCGATGGCGCGGGAGCGGTTGGAGCGGTCGATCAGCACGTTGCCGGAGAGCCAGAAGATGAGACCGAAGAAGGGGAGCCACAGCAGGCTCTTCTTGCCCACCGCCACCACGCCGGGCTGCACGGCGCCGGTCACGGTGAAGATGTCGTAGTTGCTCTGGTGATTGCAGACGTAGACCGCCGGTCCCACCGATTTGACCTCGTCGGCCACCGTCACCCGGACCTTGAGGCCGATCAGCGGGCAGACCGCATGATACATGCGGGCGAAGACATAGACGTTGTTCGGGTGGCGCGGGCGCACCAGACAAAGCAACAGGCCGAACAGGAACCAGAAGACGAGCAGCAGTGCCAGCAGCAGCACACGGGCAAGTTTGAGCATCGAACACCTCGGAATTTGACTCGGCGCAGTATACTGGTCCCCCTTTTAGCGAACAAGCGTTCGCCAGACAGAACCGACCAGCCCCGGACGTCACCGGTCACCCCGGCTTGCCCCACCCGCCATTGCCCGCTAGGATGTGGCCATCTTGATGAACGGGGCGAGCATGATTTTGCAACAACGCGCGGCGACACGACTCCTGCTGCTGGTCTGCCTGCTGGTGCTCAATTGCGCGGCCCAGCCGCTGGCCCGCCTCGCCCTGCTCGATCACGCAGTGAGTTGCCAGACCCTGCCCCAGTTTGCCTCAGCCGACGACCAGGCCGACAAGGGCACGCCCGCCAGTGTGCAGCCCAACAGCTGCCAGCTCAACGGCAAGTGGCTGAGCGCCGCCAGTCTGCTGTGCGTGGAGCAACTCTTCTTCGCCATCGCCTTCGTGATTGCCCTGCTGGTGCCCCTGTCACGGCGCGCGCCGGCACTGCCTCCCCCCATCAATGTCTCGCCGCCGGAGCGGCGACTGCACCTCACCCTCTGCGTCTGGCGGGAATGAGTTCAGCCGCGCTTTTTCAGCCTGCTGTCACTCATTTTTTTGCGAGACCCAACACATGTCGAATCTCTTCAAGGCGGCCCTGCTACTGGGCAGCCTGCTGTGGCAATCCAGCGGATTGGCCAGCGATACGGGGTGGCTCACCCGCCCCCAGAACAGTCACGCCAAGGTCAGGCTGCAAGCCGACCGCAGCGTCCCGGATCAGACCCGCATCCTGCTCGATGTCCAGCTGGAGTCAGGCTGGAAGACCTACTGGCACAGCCCGGGTGAAGGGGGCATAGCGCCCCAGATCCTGTGGGATGAGCCGGTCGGCGACTTCCAGTGGCACTGGCCCACGCCGCGCCCCTTCGAGGTCGCCGGGCTCAGCACCCAGGGCTATCAGGAGCAGGTACGCTTCCCCCTGAGCCTGGGCTACCCGGCCGGACAGCCGCTCAAGGGCACCTTGCGCCTCTCCACCTGCAGCAATGTCTGCATCCTGACCGACTACCCCTTCACCCTGGCGGCGGATGGGCAGGCGCCGGCCGGCTTTGACTTCGCCTGGGCCCGGGCCATGAGCACCCTGCCACAGACGCTGCCCGCCGACACCCGGGTCGAGCTCGGCTACCAGCACAACCAGCTGCAACTGCAGGCCGAGCGGGCAGAAGGCTGGCAGGAACCTGCGCTCTTCATCGATGCGCTGGAGGGGGCCGAGTTCGGCAAGCCCGCGCTCGAGGTAAGCGGCACCACCCTGATTGCCCGGGTGCCGGTCAGCGACGGCTGGCAGGGGGATGCCCCAGACTTGCGTGGTCAGTCCCTCGGCCTGCTGCTCACCAGCGGCGAGCTGGCCTGGCAGACCCGCGCCTCCATCGCCGATCCCCTCGCCCTGCCGGCCCCGGGGCAGCCACTTCTCTGGCTGCTGGGGGCAGCGCTGCTCGGCGGTCTCATCCTCAACCTGATGCCCTGCGTGCTGCCAGTGCTGGCCCTGAAACTCGGCACCGTGTTGCAGCAGCAAGAGAGCGAACAAGGAGGCGTGCGCAAGCAGTTCCTCGCCGCCAGCGCCGGGATAATCACCTCCTTCTGGGTGCTGGCAGCCATGAGCAGCCTGCTGCGCGCCACACAAGGGGCAGTCGGCTGGGGGATCCAGTTCCAGAGCGCCGGTTTCATCGGCTTCATGGTGCTGGTCACCCTGCTGTTTTGCGCCAACCTGCTGGGCTTGTTCGAGATAAGGTTGCCCAGCAGTCTCAGCACTCGCCTCGCCACCCGCGGCGGCGAGGGGCTCGGTGGCCACTTCCTGCAAGGGAGTTTCGCCACCCTGCTCGCGACCCCCTGCTCGGCCCCCTTCCTCGGCACCGCGGTGACCTTTGCCCTGGCGGCGCCCCTCGGCCAGCTCTGGCTCATCTTCACGGCCCTCGGCATTGGCATGAGCCTGCCCTGGCTGCTGGTGGCGGCCCTGCCGCGCCTCGCCCTCTGGCTGCCCAAACCGGGGCGCTGGATGGGGCGACTGCGCATCCTGCTCGGGCTGATGATGCTGGGCTCCAGCCTCTGGCTGGCGAGCCTGCTTGGCAACCATCTGGGCAGCACGGCCACCGGCTGGCTGATGGCCGCCATGGTGCTGGCGCTGCTGATGGGCATCCTCTGGCGCTATGGCCTGCGCGGTTTCACCCTGGCCCTCTCTCTCTCGGCACTCATCGGCGGCGCCCTGCTGCTGGGGAGCGCCCTCACGGTGAAAGGGGGTGGCAGCGTCGATCGCATCGCCTGGCAGCCGCTCTCCGAACAGGCCATCGCCGACGCCCTGGCCCAGAACAAGCGGGTCTTCGTGGATGTCACCGCCGACTGGTGCGTCACCTGCAAGGCCAACAAATACAACGTGCTGCTGCGTGACGAGGTGCAGCGCGCCCTGACGGCCCCGGACGTGGTGGCCCTTCGCGGCGATTGGAGCCGGCCGAGCGATGCCATCTCCGCCTTCCTGCGCCAGCGTGGCGCCGCCGCCGTTCCCTTCAACCAGATCTACGGGCCCGGCCTGCCGGAAGGAGAGGTCCTCTCTCCCCTGCTGGACAAGGCCGACTTGCTCGACAGCTTGCACAAGGCCGGCCTCGTTCAGGCCGATGCCACCCATTTCTAAGGAGAATGCCATGAGACTGCGAACCCTGACCCTCTGCACCGCCCTGGTCGCCGCCACCCTGGGCACCCCCACGCTGCACGCCGCCCCCTTCACCCCGGAGCAGGAGGCCCGCATCAAGGAGCTCATTCGCGAGACCCTGATCGCCACCCCCGGGATCCTCGACGAGGCAGCCGAATCCTGGGAGAAGCAGAACGCCGCGACCCAGCAAGCCCAGATGGGTGACTTCATCAAGGGCAACCAGGATGTGCTGTTCAACAGCCCCACCAGCCCGCGCCTCGGCGCCAAGCATCCCAAGCTGACCCTGGTGCTGTTCACCGACTACAACTGCCCCTACTGCAAGCAGTTCGACCCGGCGGTCGCCAAGCTGCTCGCGGCCTATCCGGACGATCTGGGGCTGGTGATCAAGCTGCTGCCGTTCAAGGGGCAGACCTCCGCCAAGGCAGCCCAGTACAGCCTGACCCTGTGGCAACAGGATCCTGCCCGCTTCCTCCCCCTGCACGACAAGCTCATGAGCAAGCAGGGGATGCTGACCGAGACGGACATCAACAAGGCGCTGGCCGCCACCGACAACCTGGCCCTCAAGCCCGCAGGCAAGGCCACCGAGGAGCTGCGCAACAGCCTGCGCATCGGCACCCTGCTGGGCGTGCAAGGCACCCCGGCGACCCTGATCGGCAACCAGCTGGTGCCGGGCGCCATTCCCTATGACGAGCTGGAGCAGCTGGTCAAAGCCGAGCTGGCCAAGCGGAGCTAAGCCATGGCCGAGGATGCAGGCATAAAGGCCCCCCGCTGGCGCCGCTGGGGCAAGGAGGCGCTCTGGCTGCTGCTGATGGCGCTCGTCATCACCACCCTGGTGGATCTGTGGCGCAGCCCCACCCTGCCGGCGGGGGCCATGGAGGCCCCCTTCACCCTGCAGGACGGCACCACCACCACTCTGGCCGAGCAGAGCCGCGGCAAGCCCCTGCTGGTCTACTACTGGGCCAGCTGGTGCGGGGTGTGCCGCTTCACCACTCCCACGGTGGAGCAGCTCTGGCAGGAGGGCGAAAATGTGCTGACGGTGGCCCTGCGCTCCGGCAGCGATGAGCAATTGCGCGCCGGGATGGCGAAGAAGGGGCTGACCTTCCCCACCCACAACGACGAGTCCGGGGATCTGGCCGCCCGCTGGCAGGTGGGGGTGACGCCAACCTTCCTCGTCATCAAGGATGGGGCTCTGGTGAGCAGCACCACCGGCTGGAGCAGCGCCTGGGGGCTCAGGTTGCGGCTGCTCTGGGCAAGCTGGTAGCCCCCTTCATGCCAGAGATGAAAAAGAGCCCGGTATCGATACCGGGCTCTTTTTCATCAGAGGGCTGACAACCCACCCTATTGGGCGGCCTCCATCGCCCGCTTCTCCAGATTGGCCTTGATGTCGAGACGCTCAGACTCTCCGATCACCCCGTCACCGTTCTTGTCCAGGCGAGAGAAGAGCGCCTCCTGCCGCGCCATGAACTGGGCCCTGGTGGTCTCCCGCGACGGCTTGAGCTGGCTCATCCGCTCCGGGACCGGCTTGCCTGCCTGCTGCATCACGCCAGCCAGCTTTGCCAGGTTGGCCTCTTTCTCGGCAACCGACAGCACGCCGTCACCGTTTTTGTCTTGCAAGGCGAAGCGCTGGGCGGCGCGCTCCATGAACTGGGCCCTGGTGACATCCCCCATCAGCGGCGAGGTGGGCAATATGTCGCTGGCAGAGGCGACACTGCCTGCCAGCGCGAGCACGAAAAACGCGGACTTGACCATGGCGATGACTCCTTGTGACGGCAGAATCCGGATGGTTCGGACAAGAGGGGGTCGGGCAACGCCGGGGCCTGCCGCCCCCCTCTGCCAGTGTAGCCCCGCCGCCATCTCGCACCGCCCGCTCTTTTCGTACAGAAAGACCGCACTTTCATGGCAGAGGCGCCGGCTTTCCGTTAAAATCTCCGGTTTTTGCCGAGCCTGGTTTGCCGACGTTGCGCCACCAGGTCGACACAGGATGAATTCCACCATGCCAGTGAGGCAGGATCCGTCATGAACAACTACTTCCGGGTGTTGGGCGTCAAGTCCAACGCCAGTGAAAACGACATCAAAAAAGCCTATCGACGGCTGTCGAACCAGTACCACCCCGACAAGCTGCACGGGGCGAGCGAAGAAGAGAAAGAGCAGGCAGCCGCCCGGCTGCACCAGGTAAAGCAGGCTTATGAAGTGCTGTCCGATCCGAAACAGCGGGCCGCCTTTATCAAGGATTTCAACAACGTCATCGTGACCGATCCCGCTGCTGCCATGCAGGAGATGTGGGACCAGTTCTACCCCTGAGCCACCAGGCAAGAAGAGCGACTATGCAAAAAAAATGGGACCAGGCACGGCTCAAGGCCCTGCAAAGCGATGCCAGCGAGAACATCGAATCCTACCGGGATCAGGACGACCCCAAGGGTCTCGAGCAGTTCACCGACCAGATGAAGACCCTGCTGCTGGCCGACATGAGCATGCTGGAGTTCATGCCCGAATACCTGCCGCTTGCCCTCTATGGCCGGGTGCAGTTCCCGCCCAAGGCCAAGTCGCAGTGGAACAAGTGGCTCGCCAGCGGCGAGCAGCCCTCCTGGGACGAGTTCAAGGTGAGCGTCGGTTTCAACAACGCCATCCTGCCGCTGGTCAAGGCGGTGCGGGCCCAGAACGAAGATCAGCTGATGGAAGCCTGCGCCGTGCTGTTCTTGCTCGACAACCCGCTGCCACGCGGCAGCCACCGCGCTGATGACGATTACGAGCTGCGGGACGAAGAAGAGGAAGACGGGGAAGATGCCGACGCCGACTACCACGGCGGCAGTGACCGCTATGGTGATGACGACGGCGATCAGGATATGTACGACGAAGTCCGTTTCTAATTGGGGCAAGGCATGAGCAACAGTCTGATAGAAATTACCGCCATCGAGATCAAAGAGCTGGCCGTCATCGAACCGAAGCAGGCCAGCGAGAAGTTCGAGCTGATCGCCAAGACCATGTCTGACGACCAGTTGGCAGAAGTGATTGAAAACATTGATATCGTTACCCTGACCCAGATCAACGGCCAGCACGACATCTCCTTCCCCTCCATCATCTCCGAGCTGATGACCCCGGAGCGGATCCGCGACATCGTCTGCCAGCAGCCCCTCTACTGGGAAGAGGCGATCAAGAACAACGCCGACGAACTGCAACAGCACACCTTCGACTTCCTCAACTACCTGATCCGCACCCAGGAGAGCGAAGCCAAGCAGCGGGAGATCCTCGAGTGCGTGGCCGAGGATCCGGCCGGTCTCTTCTACCTCGCCATCCCCTTTATCGAGTTCTATCGCGGCGATCGCTATGAAGAGGACGAAGGCTATCGCGACGTGCTGCACGCCGAAGAGGAAGATCTCGAAGAGTCCCTGCGCTACAGCGAGCGCCAGCAGGCCGAAGACAGCCACGACTATGCGCTGGACGACCCCCGCAGCCTCTTGATGCTCATTCGCGAGCTGGCCCCCGAGGTGGAAAAATCCATCAAGTCGCTGCTGCGCAACGAGCACTCCACCTGGGACGGCATCATCAACAAGTTTGCCGCCGAGCTGGTGATGCAGGCCAAAGAGAAGAACAAGGTCGAGGAAGACGAGTACGGTGACGTCGACGACATGTTCAGCTTTCTGGATTAAGGAGCCCATTCATGCAGTTAGTCATTCGCGATGCCAACCAGGGCCCCTTTCTGACCCAGGTGCTGCGCTTTGGCCGCGACAACGAACTCTTGAGTCAGCAGCAGCTCGCCGCCATCAAAGGCAAGGCGGTGCTGATGAGCCTCAAATTCGCCGACAAGTACTACAACAAGTACAAGATGCACCTGCTGGAGCAGGCCGCCCACGACGTCATCGGCGTGGTGAGCCTCGGTCTGCAGGAGCTCTCGGCGCGGGATCCGGCCAAGGCGCTGGCGCTGCTGCAGGCGCCGGAAGGCCCCATCAAGCCGTTCCAGAAAGGCTGGTCGATGCTCATTACCGTCAGCCCCAAGCAGGCTGGCAACAGCCTCTACGGTGACGTGGATGCGCGGCTCTTGGACAAGATCTCCAGCCCGCCCGATGTGGAGGAGTGGCAAGGGTGGCAGGAGTACGAGAAGGCGCTGACCGAGCACAACAAGAGCCGCCTGATGGCGCTCATCGACCAGCACTTCTTCGCCTGCGAGAGCGACCACCCCACCATGGAGGACAAGCTGGCCGAAGCGCTGCTCTACCGCATCCTCTGCGGCAAGGGCAGTGGCGCCGCCCCGCTCAAGGTGAAGCAGGATCTCAAGCGCAAACTGGCGCGGGAGATTGAGCTCGACGAGGGCTGGTACGACACCGGCTACCTCGCCGCCCAGCTCACCCTGATGCTGAACGCGCTGCCCGCCGACATGGCCGCCGCCCTGCGCCAGGAGCTGAGCCCGGGCTTTGTGCCCAACCTGCTGCATACCCTGGGGTTTGTGCGTCAGTACCAGCAGTTGCAAAAAGAGGACGCCTCGCCGGAGAAGCTCGACAACATGGAGATGCGCGCCGGGATCCGCCACCCCCTGCTCGGCTGGCCCCTCTACCACGACTTCTAAGGGGCCATACCCCCTTGCAGGACGGCACTTGCCTCTCCTCCCACAACGCCCGGCTTGCCGGGCGTTGTCATCTTTGCAGCTCGCAGATGGCGGCGCCGACCCTATCGGGCAATGGTCCACATGGCGCTCTGCATCCCGGTCTCCCGAAAATCGATCACCACGGGATAGTCGTTGCCACAGCCCGTCACCGTCCAGCGCTCCTGCCAGTGGCGACTGCCCGGCTCCCCCTCGGGAAGTTGCAGTACCACGGGCACGAAACGCTCCGGCGCGTCACACCCCTTGGTGGCCACCCAGGATGCGACCCCCACCATGGCATCCCGGATCAGCTGCTGATTGGCCAGGGTACCTTCCTGCACGGGTTCACTCGGGCTGGCCTCGGCCTGGCACACCAGGGGAAAAAGCAACAGCAGGGCACAGGGTCTCATCACACCTCCAGAGGGGTCAGTCAAAAAGTGGTTCGTTCGGGGCTTTCATCATGACCCGAAACGGCGCCTGACAAAAGAGACCACCAGGGGGGAAGCAGGCGCAGGATCCGGGGCGCAGTGGCTTGCACGCAAGTCGGACTACCTCCTAAGCGTCATTGGCCCACATTTTGTCAGGGATATAATGACTCCCCCATACAAGCCGCCGGGGAGCCAGACCGTGAGCAGAAAGCCGGACCGCATGACCGCCATGCAGCAGATCATCGACGCCGTGAAGGCGGAATTTCCGCTCTATCAACCGGATACCTTCAAATGCGGGCCGGACAACACCTGCATCGGCTGCCCAAAGAAGCTGATGGAGCTGGTGGATACGGACCTCTGCTACTGGCAATATCAGATCGATCGCGGCATCCCGCCCTCCTTCGACGAGATCAACCGCTTCGGCAAGATGTGCAAGAACATCCGCCGGGCCCTGGTGCGCAATGGCCGCATCCCCGCCTAACGAAAAGCAATATGCTGCCTTCATCGGTTTTTTCGATGGTTTTATCCATCAGAATGAATCACCACATTATTTAATGGCGCGGCACGCCTCGTTCACCGCCTATCGCGCTGATGGCCGACGCAGGTTCATTGCCCCAAGGAGCACAATATGACTCAGGAAAGCATCCAGACCCGCTACACGCTGGATCCCGCCCTTGCCAGCGCCACCGAGCTGGAGCAAGCCATCGCCCGGGCCATCGAGGCCAACAAGCAGGACTTCTTCCCCCTGCTGGAGCGGCTGGTGGATGTGGGCGATAGCCGGGTCAAGCTCAGCCAGAAGGATCCCCTGCGGGTGCTGGGGGTGGAACTCGACGAGGCTCGCACCGGCGGCACTGCCCGCCTCGGCTACGAATCCAACTTTTCCGAGAGCTGCCGCCTTATCGACGAATACGACCAGCACCAGACCAGCGTGGCCTTCACCCTCGACGGGGATCAGCTTGTTTTCGATCTTGAGCTGCCCATCGAGTGGAACTTCGACAACTAGGGCCCTCGCCCAGCGCCCTGCCCATCACAAGAAAGGAGCCTTGCCGGCTCCTTTTTCACTGATTCACCGCATCGCGCGGCTCCTCCCGCCCTCTGCGTCACCCCTCAGGTGAGGTAGTTCAGGTGAGATAGTAACGCCACGACCGGACCGGCTCGGCGTAACCGACCCGGATGCAGAAGGGCGCCAACTCGTGATTGGCCTGCTCCAGGCTGAGGGTCTGGTGAGTATCTTCCTGGCACCACTGCACGAACTCGCCGCTGTTGAAGCTGTAGTGATCCCCGTGAAAGACCCCGTGGGCCTCGATCAGCCCGATGGCTTTGTCGATCTCCATGATTGGCCTCCTGGCACTGTGCTACTCCCTTTAAGCTTAGCGAGCAGAGGCGAGTAGGGTCGATTAGCGAAGCGTAATCGTCCACGCCATTGGCCCCGTGGTGATTGGAAAAAAGGGAGATAAGAGGGGTTGCAACGGGACAGTGGAAGCCGATTTTCGCGAACGTCTGATTACGCTTCGCTAATCAGACCTACGGCCCTACATAAAAATTAGCAAAAATAACGAAGACACAAAAAATCACGTCTTATTACAGTAGACTAAACATCATATATTCATTACGATAAAAACTCATAAAATATCAGTTTAGATTACCTATAAAACACCCAAAATGTGCAAGAGGTTTTATTAAATGGCATATTCTGCAACCGTATTCAATGTGTTAATTGCATCCCCTTCTGACGTTGAGGAGGAAAGGGAGGCAATTGCACAGACGATTCATGACTGGAATGCATTAAACTCCAAAGAAACAGGCAAGGTTTTACTTCCTGTTAGATGGGAATCACATTGTGCACCAGCGATGGGCGATCGCCCACAGGGAATAATAAACGATCAAGTAGTTAGAGATTGTGATGTATTAATTGGTGCATTCTGGACTCGACTTGGTTCACCTACTGGAGTGGAAGATAGTGGTACTGTAGAAGAAATAAAATGGTTTCTTAAACAAGAAAAACCCGTCATGCTTTATTATTCAAAAAAACCTGTAGATATGGATGAAGCCGATCTAGCTCAGGTTCAAAAACTCAAGGATTTTAAAAAGTCAATTAGAGACAAAGGCATCCAAGAGCAGTATAGCAATACAGATGAATTAAAACAAAAACTCACACGGCATCTAACTATTGTGATGAGAGGGATTTCGGTAGGTACACATTTAACTGCCACCGTAGTAAAAGAAGCTAAAGCTGCGAAAAACTCGACATCGCCTATAGTAACAGCCCAAAAAACATCATCTAATAACGATATAAAACTTGTCGATTATACAGACAAAGCATTCGTTGTTATCGGTGACACACTCAACTTCAAAGATGACTTGTCGGAAATTAATGGGAAGTGGATTAAGTTAAGGTCAGGGGGTTTTGGCTGGATGTTTTCAAAGAAACGCCTGTCAGATGTAGCTGATATACTTGGTATTGAAGGGAATTTACTTGATAAGTAAATTATATAAAATGAAACCATCGGTAAAGTATTTACATAATCCGATATTTTACAGATCAAAAGGCGACCCTAATCGCCTTTTAAAATTATCAACTGTCTTCAAGCACGCGAAAGTTCATGGCCTTAATATATCCACAGCCATAACCTTAGCCTTTTTCAATGTGTGAGAAGCTAATAACTGCCTAATGAAAAGGCTAACTCTAAACTCATCTACATCATTAATGTTTTTTAACTTGTCCGACATCAAATATAGCGTAGTGCATATCATCCACGCCGTATATTTAATCCCCATCACCATTGCAAAAATAATAAAAACCGCCAGAAAAACATATTTTAATATCTGAGCACCACCAAGCTCATTAATAACCAAAAATACATCATTTATATTAGCACCTGCGGCTATGCTTAAGGATACGGTCGCGGCAGATGCTGCTATAAATAATGCTAATATTCTATTCTTTGAATCAGACGAGTAGATAAACGGCATGACATTTACTAGTGATGATAGATAGCTTCCACTATGCTTTTTACGTAATACCAGCATAGAGTCTAACTCTGTTGCTAATGACAGGTATTCATTCACTTCTATATCTATAGTTTTTTGCAGCCAAAGAGACTTTAGTTTTTCAATTCTTTTTTCATTTGTTTTTAATTTTCTCTGCATATTAGACACTACCTGCTTATCTCTCAAATCATTTAAACTAAAACAAGAAAAAACAAACAAAAACTCAAGAATAAACACAAAAGACGTTTTAACTGAATTATCTACATTGATAAATGAAATCGATATCACTTGCAGTCGCCATAAGACAGAAACAATTAAAAGCAGCATGAGAAAAATACACGTCAAGAAACGAAAATTCCCTAATTTAAAAACATGGCGATAAGATTCAAAATCATCATAGTATTGATTAACTACTCTAAAAACCTGACTCATATCCCCTCCATAAGGCATCTAAACAGGACAATTTATTCAGTTAGAAAGGGCGCTTTCGCGCCCTTCTATATTAATTACCCTTCCTGATTTTCCCCGGCTGCCGACTCGGCGCCGACGACGGTTTCAATCTCGATACGATCCACCCGCTGCAAGCCGCGGGGCAGCTTGGCGCCACGGCGGCCGCGCTCGCCGCGGTAGTAGTCGAGATCAGACGGCTTGAGGGTGAGCTTGCGCTTGCCGGCAAACAGGGTGACCGACTGGCCTTGCGGAATGACGGCGGCCATCACCATAAACTCCTCCCGCGCCTTCACGCGCGCCGACGGGATGCTGATGAGCTTGTTGCCCTTGCCCTTGCCGAGCACCGGCAGGGTATTGAGCGGGAACAGCAGCATGCGCCCCTCGTTGGAGATGGCCATGCAGAGATCCGTGTCCGGTGCGCCTATCCTCTGGGGCGCCATGACGATGCCCCCTTCCGGCACGGAGAGCAGCGCCTTGCCGTTCTTGTTCTTACCGATCAGGTCGTCATATTTGCAGACGAAGCCGTAACCGGCGTCGGAGCAAATGAGATACGGCTCGCCCTCATTACCCATCACCAGATGACGCACCTCTTCCCCTGCCCCCAGCGCGAAGCGGCCGGTGAGCGGCTCGCCCTGACTGCGGGCGGAGGGCAGAGTGTGCGCCTCCAGGGAGTAGGTACGTCCCAGGGTGGAGAGGAACACCGCCTGCTGGTTGCTGCGGCCATGGGCGTGGGCGAGATAGTTGTCCCCCGCCTTGTAGGAGAGGCCCTCCACATCCACGTCGTGACCCTTGGCGGCGCGTACCCAGCCCTTGTCGGAGAGGATCACGGTCACCGGCTCGCTCGGGGTGAGCTCCTTCTCGGTCAGGGCCACGGCGGTGGCGCGCTCCACCAGCGGGGTGCGGCGATCGTCGCCGTACTTCTCGGCGTCCGCCAGGATCTCTTTCTTGAGCAATGTGCTGAGACGGCGCTCCGAACCCAGGATCAGTTCCAGCTTGTCGCGCTCTTCCGCCAGTTCATTCTGTTCGGCGCGCAGCTTGAACTCTTCGAGCTTGGCCAGGTGGCGCAGTTTGAGCTCGAGGATCGCCTCGGCCTGGGTCTCGCTGATGTTGAAGCGCTCCATCATCACCCGGCCCGGCTCCTCCTCGGTACGGATGATCTCGATCACCTCGTCGATGTTGAGGTAGGCAATGAGCAAGCCTTCGAGGATGTGCAGGCGGGCCAGCACCTTGTCGAGGCGATACTGCAGGCGGCGACGCACCGTCTCACGGCGGAAGCTCAACCACTCGGTAAGGATGGTCTTGAGATCTTTCACCTGGGGTCGGTTGTCCAGACCCAGGATGTTGAGGTTGACCCGGTAGTTCTTCTCCAAGTCCGTGGTGGCGAACAGGTGGGCCATCAGCCCCTCTACGTCCACCCGGTTGGAGCGCGGCACGATCACCAGACGGGTCGGGTTCTCGTGGTCCGATTCATCCCGCAGATCGGTCACCATCGGCAGCTTTTTGGCCACCATCTGGGCAGCGATCTGCTCCATGATCTTGGCGCCTGAGGCCTGATGAGGCAGCGCGGTGATGACGATGTCGCCATCCTCTTCGCTCCACACCGCTCGCTGCTTGATGGAGCCCTTGCCCGTCTCGTAGATTTTGCGGATGTCGCCCTGCGGCGTGATGATCTCGGCGTTGGTCGGGTAATCCGGCCCCTGCACATGGGCCATCAGGGCATCCAGGCCGGCATTGGGGTTATCCAGCAGCTCCACGCAGGCGTGGGCCACTTCCCGCGCGTTGTGGGGCGGGATATCGGTCGCCATACCTACCGCGATGCCGGTCACCCCGTTGAGCAGGATGTGCGGCAGGCGGGCGGGCAGCACCACGGGCTCCTTCATGGTGCCGTCGAAGTTCGGCGTCCACTCCACCGTGCCCTGGCCCAGCTCGGAGAGCAGCAGCTCGGAGAAGCGCGACAGCCGCGCTTCGGTATAACGCATGGCGGCGAAGGATTTGGGATCGTCCGGCGCCCCCCAGTTGCCCTGACCGTCCACCAGCGGGTAGCGGTAGGAGAAGGGCTGGGCCATCAGCACCATGGCTTCGTAACAGGCGCTGTCGCCGTGGGGGTGGTACTTGCCCAGCACGTCACCCACGGTACGGGCGGACTTCTTGTGCTTGGACAGCGCCGACAGCCCCAGCTCGCTCATGGCGTAGATGATGCGCCGCTGCACGGGCTTGAGGCCGTCGCCGATATGCGGCAGGGCCCGATCCATGATGACGTACATGGAGTAGTTCAAGTAAGCCTGCTCGGTAAAGGTGCGCATTGGCTGGCGCTCTACCCCGTCCAGACTGAGCTCGATGGCATCACTCATGTGAAATTCTCTTCCGGTTTTGGAGCCGCCGCTTGGCGACTCCGGCTAATGCTTGCTGGCCCTGTCCGGGCCAGCCGACGGCTTAGATGATGGCGAGGTTGCCCTTCTCTTCCAGCCATTCGCGACGATCACCGGCGCGCTTCTTGGCCAACAGCATGTCCATCAGTTGCAGGGTCTCGTCCCCATCTTCCCCTTCTGCCCCCCCTTCCGCGCCCATGGTGAGCTGCACCAGGCGGCGGGTGTTGGGATCCATGGTGGTTTCCCGCAACTGCTTGGGGTTCATCTCACCCAGCCCCTTGAATCGGGTCACCATCACCTTGCCCTTCTTCTTCTCGGCTTCGACCCGTTGCAGCACGCCGTTCTTCTCGTCCTCGTCAAGGGCGTAGAAGACCTCCTTGCCGATGTCGATACGATAGAGGGGTGGCATGGCCACATAGACATGGCCCTTCTCCACCAGCGTGCGGAAGTGCTTCACAAAGAGGGCGCAGAGCAGGGTGGCGATGTGCAGACCGTCCGAGTCCGCATCCGCGAGGATGCACACCTTGCCGTAGCGCAGGCCACTGAGGTCGTCGGAATCCGGGTCGAGCCCGATGGCCACCGAGATGTCGTGCACTTCTTGCGAGGCGAGCACCTGACCGGCCTCCACCTCCCAGGTGTTCAGGATCTTGCCGCGCAGGGGCATGATGGCCTGGAATTCGCGATCCCGCGCCTGCTTGGCACTGCCGCCCGCAGAGTCACCCTCCACCAGGAAGAGCTCCCCCTGCATGGGGTCGGCGCAGCCGCAGTCGGTGAGCTTGCCGGGCAGGGCCGGGCCTTGCGTTATCTTCTTGCGCACTACCGTCTTGGCGGCGCGCATCCGGCGCTGGGCGCTGGAGATACAGAGCTCCGCCAGCTGTTCGGCCAGCTCGGTGTTGCTGTTCAGATAGAGGCTGAAGGCATCCTTCACCACGCCCGACACGAAGGCCGAGCTCTGGCGGGACGACAGTCGCTCCTTGGTCTGCCCTGCAAACTGCGGGTCCTGCATCTTGATGGAGAGGATGTAGGCGCAGCGATCCCAGATGTCTTCCGGGGTCAGCTTGACCCCGCGCGGCAAGAGGTTGCGGAACTCGCAGAACTCGCGCATGGCATCGAGCAGCCCCTGGCGCAGGCCGTTGACATGGGTGCCACCGAGCGCGGTGGGAATGAGGTTCACATAGGATTCGGCGAGGCACTCGCCCCCTTCCGGCAACCAGCACAGGGCCCAGTCCACCGCCGACTGCTCGGAGCTGAAAGAGCCGACGAAGGGCTGCTCCGGCAGGCAGGTGAACTGCTTGACCGCATCGATGAGGTAATCCTTGAGGCCGTCTTCGTAGCACCACTCAAGCTTGATGCCGGTGTTCTTGTCGAGGAACTTGATGGTGAGGCCTGGGCAGAGCACGGCCTTGGCTTTGAGCAGGTGCTCGAGCTTGGAGACCGAGAAGCGCGACGAATCGAAGTAGCGCGCCTCTGGCCAGAAGCGCACCCGGGTGCCGGTGTTGCGGCGTCCGCAGGTGCCGGTGATGGTCAGCTCCTGCACTTTCTCGCCCCGCTCGAAGGCGATGTCATAGACCTGGCCGTCCCGGCGCACCGTCACCTCGACCCGATCGGAGAGGGCGTTCACCACGGAGATCCCTACCCCGTGCAAGCCGCCGGAGAACTGATAGTTCTTGTTGGAGAACTTGCCCCCCGCGTGCAGCTTGCAGAGGATCAGCTCCACACCGGAAACCCCTTCCTCCGGGTGGATGTCCACCGGCATGCCGCGACCGTCGTCGATCACCTCGAGGGACTGATCCTCGTGCAGGATCACCTCCAGATTGCGGGCGTGACCCGCCAGCGCCTCGTCGACGCTGTTGTCGATGACCTCCTGGCCGAGGTGATTGGGCCGGGTGGTGTCGGTGTACATGCCGGGGCGGCGACGCACCGGTTCAAGGCCATTGAGGACCTCAATGGCATCCGCATTGTATTGAGTGGACATGGAGGGCCTTGCGAATTGACGTTTGGGGGGAATCTTACTCGCTGGGAGGGCCCGGGACAAATGGGGCGCTCGCAAAGGGTGATCCAGAGGGGCTCCGGCCTCCGCGCCCGGGATCAGGCGGGTTCCCCGGGCAGGGCCTGCACAAGCTGGGAGAGGGAGCAGTGGAGTCGCCACACCAGCCCCGCCAGAGCCCGGGCCGCCGGGTCTGCATGTTCCCCCAGCCCCTGGCTGATGCGGTCCAGCTCCGCCAGGGTGCGCCCCAGGGTCTCGTGCTGCACGCCCCCTTCGGTCAGAATGCCTTTCAGGCAGCGCAGACAGCCGTCCCGCACCAGATAGAGGGCCGGATCCCGGCTGCGCCAGAGCCTGAGCTGCCAGACGATGTGGCTGCAATTGAGCAGCACCACGCCCCAGCGCAGCACCCAGAGCCGGGCCCCCTGATCCTGACTCTGGCTGAGCTGGCTCACCGCGTGATAGACCCGGGATTCAAACTCCCCCTCGCTCTGCTGCGGGGCCGGGGCCAGCTGGTCCACGAAATCACGCCGCAGACGATGCATCAGGCGGCGGCTCTTGCGCCGATCCGAGCTAGGTCGCAGCAGCTGGAACGCCAGCCCTGCGCTCATCACCCCCAGTGCCTGGGCAAGGCTGCTGTTGACGAAGGCGAGGTAGTCGTAGCTCGGCGGATTGGTGATGGCGAGGAAGGAGCCGAGCAGCACGATGAGCTGGCCCCAGAGCGCCGCCCCCTGGGGGCGCTGCAATTTCAGCAGTTGCAGGGTGATGAGGGCGGGGAACAGCAGGGCACAGAAGATCCAGAAGTCGTCGATGCGGATCATCAGCCCGAACTTGACCCCGAAGCAGATAAAGCTGAGCAGCACGATGGCCTTGAGCATGGTCTGGGCCCCCTTGGCCGGGGCCGGGGTGGCGGAATAGAGCACGCAGCAGATGGCGAGCAGGGTCAGGGCCGCGGCGCCCGCATCCCACTGGGTGTGGATCCAGAAGGTGCAGCCCAGCATCACGCAGAGGAAGGTACGCCCCCCGTTGTAGGCCGCCTCCAAACCGTCGGTGTGGCTGGTCAGAGAGCTGTGGCGCGGCGGCGCCGGCCACTCCTGGCCATCGTGGCGGGCCAGCCTTTCCAGCCAGCGCTGACACTCCAGGTAGCTCCAGCAGAAGTGGCGCAGCCGCAGCCAGAAGGCCTGACAGCGATAATCATCCCCCGAACGGGCCACGAAGGGCGCCATCAGGCGGGCAATGCGCAGCTTGTCGCAGCCCCCCTGTCCCAGCTCCCGCAGCACGGCGGCCAGCATGGAGGCCGGGTCGACGGCGTCCTCTGGCCAGTGTTGCAGCATGCGGCGCAGCCCCGAGATGAGGCTGACCATCCTCAGCTGGCGATGGAGCAGATAGTTCAGCAACTGGTTGTGGCGGCGCAGGCGGTGGTGGCTCCAGACTGCCTGGATGCGCAGCACGTTCAGGGTGAGGATCTGACCGATCACCCCCTCGTGGGCGGTGCGCACATCGGCGCCCGTCTCCCCGAGCCAGAGCAGCTGGGCATGTTCCAGCAGCCGGGTCTGGCTCTTGCCAAGGGAGTCCAGCAGGGTCTCGCCATCGGAGAAACTCGGCAGGATCATCATCATCAGGCCACCGCAGAGGATGCCGACGATCACCTCGCTCACCCGGGCCTGGGCGATGTCGAAGATATGCTGCGGGTCGGTCAGGTTGACGCAGGAGAAGGCGATGATGGCGGCGGTATAGCCCGCCAGGGCGAAACCGTAGGAGACGTTGTTCTGATGGTGGTTGGAGATGTAGGTGCAACCCCCCAGCCAGAGGGCGATAAGCAGGCTGAAGAGCCAGGGATCACCGATGCCAAGGCCGGTGATCATCACCGCCGCCATGGCGCCGATGAGGCTGCCCACCACCCGCCCCAGGCTCTTGCTGATGACGCCCCCCACGGTGGGAAAGCTCACCACGGCGGCGGAGGTCATGGCCCAGTAGGGAGAGTCGAGTTGCAGCACGAACGCCAGCCAGAGCGACAGGCACATGGCCAGGGCATTGCGCAGGGCGTAGCGCCACTGTCCGCCGTTGGCCTTGCCCCAGGGGGTCTGGCGCCAGAGCGAGGGGATCACTCTAGTCCCCTATGGTGATGGTACAGGTCGTGCCCGCGATCAAGACCAGATCCGGGGGAATCGCCAGCAGCCTGATCCGCACCGGCACCCGCTGGGCCAGGCGCACCCAGGGCACATTCGGCTTGACGTCGAGCAGCAGCCCCTCGCTGCCTTCCAGGCTCTGATCGTGAATGGCGCGCCCTATGCTTTCCACCTCCCCCCTGAGTACCCGATCCCCGCTGTAGAGCACCACCTCGGCCGGTTTGCCGGGGGCGATGTGTCTGAGCTTGGTCTCTTCGAAATAGCCCTGCACATAGAAGGAGTGGGTGTCTATCAGGGCCACCAGGGGCACCCCGGCGGTGGCGTAGTTGCCGACCCTGGCCTGCAGATTGGTGATGTAGCCGTCGCTCGCGGCATGGACCTCGGTCCGGGCAAGGGACCATCTGGCCTGCTCCAGATTGGCCTGGGCCACCTCATAAGCCGCCTTCATCGCCTGGGCATTGAGCCTGGATTCATCCACCGCCTCGGCGGAGATGACGGTGCGGGAGAGGCTCTGGCGACGGTTCGCCTCGTGCTCCGCCTTGTCGAGATCCGACCTGGCCTTGGCCAGGGCCGCGCTGGCGTTGTCCAGCGCGATGCGATAGGGCTCGGGATCCAGGGTGAAGAGCAGGTCCCCCGCCTTCACCAGCTGGTTGTCCTTGACCCCTATCCTGACGATCTTGCCCGACACCTGGGGCGTGATGCTGACCAGCTCGGCCCGCACCTTGCCATCCCGGGTCCAGGGACCCTGCATGTAGTCGTTCCACAGCCACCAGAGCGACACCAGCGCCAGGGCAAAGACCAGCAGGGTGGAGAAGTATTTGAGGGTCGCGAGGGGTGATTTAGCCATGTAGCAATATCCATAGGGCGCCACTGACGGCGAGGATGAAGAGGGAGAGATCCATCAGCAGGGGGTGCCAGACCTCGCCGCCGTAGAGCCAGTCCCGCAGCAGATGGTGCAGCGGCAGCCAGCCCAGCAGGCCGAGCAGCACGGCCTTGAACAGGGGTGGAAAGTAGAGCGAGGCCCCGAGGATCAGATCCGGCAGCGCTGAAGCAGTCGTCACGGGTGTGCCCCCTGTTGGCAGAGATGGAATGAAGAGAGAGGCCGGGGTCCGCCGGGAGACGGACAGGGCAAGGTTAACACAGCCATGGCGGGGGCTACACAAGCAGATGACCCCCTGAGGCGTCGTCACGGGAGTGGCACGACAACGCCTCGCCCGTCCTCCCCGCCACCCGTCGGGGCAGTCACCTCGCGTTCAATCGGCTACGGTATCTGCCGGGTGATGCACCCCGTCGCGGGTCGGCACCTCTCCCAGATCGAACGGGTTGACCCCCTCCAGACAGGCGAGGTTGTAGCCATATTCCGCCGGATTGGATCGGCGCTGGTGATGGGTGTAGATGCCGCAGACGCTGCAGAAATAGTGTTTCGCGGTGCGGGTGTTGAACTGGTAGCAGCGAAGCGCCGCCTCCCCTTGCAGGATGCGGATGCCGGAGAGCGGCACCGAGGCGACGATGGCCCCACGCCGCCGACAGAAGGAGCAGTCGCAGCGGCGCGGATCCACCACGCCATCCGGCAGGGTCAGCTCCAGCACCACGGCGCCGCAGTGGCAGCTCGCCTTGTGTTTCTTCTGGATGGGGGTATTGCCGATGCGTGTGATCATGCTGCCTCCTTGCCGCAGTGTCAGGCTGCGAACCGGTTAATCGAACAGGGTATCCCCCCGCCCCTGCGACAGATGGTCATGCAGGGTGCGCAACTGGGACGCCACCACCCGGTGGCGGGAGAGTTCGGGCAAGGCGTCGATGGGGAAGTACCCCGCCCCTTTGGTTTCATCGGTGTCGGTAAGCAGAGCGCCCCCCGTCACCTCGCACAGGAAGAAGGCCTTGTGGGCATGGGGCAGCTGCGGGGGATGGGGATGCTGGAGCTTGTCGAACAGGGCCAGCAGCTGCACCGCCCGACATACGAGGCCGGTCTCCTCCACCACTTCACGCACCACGGCGTCCGCAGGCGAATCGCCGATGTCGCACCAGCCCCCCGGCAGGGTCCAGCAACCGTCACTGCGCTCTTGCACCAGCAGGATATGGCCCGCGTCGTTCTGAATGAAGGCCCGCACATCCAGCTTGGGGGTGGGATAGCCGCTATCGAGGGCAATCCAGTCGCCGATGGCGTCGGGGGCCAGCTCGCTCTGGCTGGCGATGAGCGTCACCGTGGCCGCTCGCAGCGCCTCGAAGCGGGCGATGTCGAAGGGATCGCGGGAGTAGGTGAGCCCCGCCTGGGCCGTGGCCAGCACCTGTTCGAGGAAGGCGGCCAACGGCGGTTGCATGGCTAGAGCCCGAGGAAACGGACGATCTGGGCGGGGTAGCGCTCGAAGCCTGTGAAGGCGTGATCGCCGCCACACTCCAGGGAGAGACGGGCAAAGCGGTATTCGTCCAGCGCCTTGCGATAGTCGAGCACCTCGTCCTCCTGCTGTTGCAGCACCCAGAGCCGCTCGGGGGCAGTCACCGGCACCGCCAGCGCTCTCAGCTCGTCCATGTGCCCAGGCAACAGTTCATAGCGTTCGCCGCTGTAGGGGTTGGTCTGGGGGCCGAGGTAGTCGCAGAGCAGCTCGTGGGGGCGCACCGCCGGGTTGATGAGTGCGGCGCGGCAGCCGTACATCTCGCTCACTCTCGTGGCCATGAAGCCACCGAGGGAGCTGCCCACGGCGCCCAGTCGCAGGGCGCTGCCGTGGCGGGCCTTCAGGTCGGCGATGGCCTGCTCGATGGCAGCCCAGGCGGCCGCCGGGGTGTTGGGCTGGGCCGGGATCACCACCTCGATATCGGGCCTGTTCTCTGCCACCCAGGCCGCCATCTGCTGCGCCTTGGCCGAGCCGGGGGATGAATTGAAACCGTGCAGGTAGAGGAGTACGGGCTTCATGGCAACCCCTCAGTAACCGGTGGCATTGGGGTCGGGCACGAACTGCCCCAGCGGCAGGCGCCACACCTGACTCGCCACCCGGCCATCCGGGTGCAGGGTGAGATAGCGCCAGCCCGGGCCGGATTCGTCCAGTGCGAAACCGTCGGAGAGCGGCTTGAACTGGATGCAGGTAGAGGGGCTGGCGATGAGCCGCACTCCGTGGTGCACCTCGTCAAACTCCTGATGGACGTGGCCGAACAGGATGGTCTTCTGCTGCGGGTGGCGGGCCAGCACGGCGAACAGGTCGTCGGCATTCTTGAGGTTGTGCTGATCCAGCCAGGCGCAGCCCACCGGCACCGCCTGATGGTGCAGGGCGATGAGGGCATGGCGCTCGGGATGCTGGCGCAGGGCCTGATCCAGGGCCGCCAGCTGGTGATCCCCCAGCACCCCGTGGGGTTTGCCGCGCACCTGGGTATCCAGCAGGATCACCTGCCAGTGCTCGCCTACCAGTTGCTTGGCCTCGCTGATGCCGGCCGCATGGAGGTATTCGGTCATCAGGGGGCCGTCGTCGTGGTTGCCGGGCAACCAGTAGATGGGGCGAGCCAGGGGGGCCATCATGGAGGCGAAGCGCTGGTAGGACTCCGGGCTGTGATCCTGGGAAAGATCCCCGGTGGCGAGGATGAGATCGAACGGGTGCTCGTTGGCCTGCACCCGCTCCAGCACGGCGGCCAGACTCTGCGCCGTGGGCACGGCCAGCAGCCGCCCCTCGGCACTGGCGAAGAGATGGGTATCGGTAATCTGTAACAGGCGCACACTGCCGTCCGGCGCCTGAGGTAGCTCTGTTTCCAAAATCACGCTTCTTTTTTATGGGTTCGACTAGAGGATGTTAATCAGGCTGGTGCCGTGTTTGAGACAAAATCTCAACCAATCGGCCAAGAATAGATTTACCTGCTCCTTTTCATCCCTGTGATGCATTTTTTGATTGGGATAATCATAACGTGGTTGCAACATTGAAATCTGTTGCGCCGCACACACTTCCGCCATTCGCACATCATGATACAAACGAATCTCTATCCGGGCTTGCAAGTAGCTCGGCAATTCGGGGTTGTGCTGGGCCAGGATCACCTGGCTGGTGAAGCGGCTCTCCTCGGTCACCGTGAGCTGGAACTGCAGGCCGTTGCCGACCTGATAGCGGCGCTCAGCACCTACGCTGCCGCCGGGCGGCAACAGTTTCATCAGCGCCATGTAATTGACCTCGCAGGTACGCTGCAAGGACATCAAATCAGGCACATAGCGCTTCATCGGGCTCTGGACTAATGACATGTCGCGGCTCCCTCAATCAGGGTCCATGAAGGGTGGACCCACTGCACAGTGTTCCAGTCGGACACAGGGCACCTGACCCGGGTCTGAACGAGCGTCACCTCAGCGCCCCGCCAGCCAGCGTGCCCGCAGCTCGCCGTGATTCAGGGCCAGCCACTGCAGGGCGATGACGGAGGCAGCATTGTCGATGCGCCCCTCTTTGAGCCAGGCATAGGCCTGCTCGCGGCTCACCACGTGGACCCGGATGTCTTCCCCCTCTTCCGCCAGACCGTGGATCCCCTTGGCCTGACTGGCATCCACCTCGCCCACGAACACCTCGATGCGCTCGGTGCTGCCACCCGGGCTCACCAGATAGCTGATGGCGTGTTCGCAGCGTCCCACCTCGATCCCAGCCTCTTCCACCGCTTCGCGCCGCACCACAGCCTCGGCGGTCTCCCCTTCATCGATGATGCCGGCCACCAGCTCCAGCAGCCAGGGGGTGGCGCTGGTCTCCATGGCGCCGATGCGAAACTGCTCCACCAGCACGATCTCGTCCCGCACCGGATCATAAGGCAGCAGGGCGGCGGCATGGCCACGTTCGAACAGTTCCCGGACGATGGGGGCGTTCCAGCCACCGGCAAACAGCCTGTGTTGCAGGCGGTAGACATTCACCTTGAAGAAGCCATTATATCCAGCTGATTTTTCAATGATTTTCACATCATCGCTGGAGTAGTGGCAGGTTTGAGGCAAGGCTTGCTGTGACATTCGAGACTCCTGCCAGCTTGACTTGGCTTGGTTTGACCATAATATTCGGGGGCATGAATGAACATTCATTCACTCGCTCTCGCCGACGATGAGGGAAGGATTTTAGCAGCCACAGGGCATTTGGCTAGGCGCGTTGCCGAGAAAACTCGCCCCGGACCTTGACGTTTCCGCAGCTGGAAAAGAGACAGTTCGCAATGAAATCTGCTTATAGTAGAGTGGTTAAGCTGAAATCAAGCTTGGTCGGTGACAATCCCCCCTTCATCCAGCGGACAGCTTTGGGTTGATACAAAAGGTTAAAACTATCATATGAAAAGAACACTCTTGTCAGTCATGGTGATGCTGGGTGTGAGCGGCGCCGCTCATGCCGAAAACCTGCTCGATATTTACCAACAGGCCCAGATCAAGGACACCCAGCTGCTGGAATCCAAGGCCAAGCGGGACCAGGCCTTCGAGAAGATCAACGAATCCCGTGCAGCCCTGCTGCCCCAGATCAACCTGGGCGCCGGCCTGAACTACCTGCAAAACAAGAACGACACCATGACCAACACGGGCGCTACCGGCTCCGTGACCCTGGATCAATCCATCTACCGTCGCAGCAACTGGGTCAACCTGGATCTGACCGAGAAGAGCGCCACCCAGTCCGACGTGGCCTACAACCTCGAGTACCAGAACCTGATGCTGCGTACCGCCCAGGCCTACTTCGACGTGCTCAAGGCCATGGATACCCTGGAATTCGTGCGTGCCAACAAGACCGCGGTCGAGCGTCAGCTTGAACAGACCCAGCAGCGCTTCGAAGTGGGCCTGACCGCCATCACCGACGTGCACGAGGCCGAGGCCGAGCGCGATCAGGCGCTGGCGGACGAGATCAATGCCGAGAACACCCTGGACAACAGCTACGAGAGCCTGCGCGAGCTGACCGGTATCGACCACCGTCAACTGGACGTGCTCAACACCGATCGCTTCAGCCCGCAGAAGACCGCGTTCAACTCCGACAAGTGGCTGGAACTGGCCCTGGACAAGAACCTGGAGCTGCACAGCGCCCGCATCGGCAAGGACATCGCCAAGGAGCAGATCGATCTGGCCAAGACCGGTCATGAACCGACCCTGGATCTGGGCGCCGGCCTGAACGCCGGTTACAACGATTACAAGGACGAGATCCGCAACCCCGAGAGCAACAGCAATCAGGGCAACATCGGCCTGAACTTCAAGCTGCCCATCTACACCGGCGGGGCCACCACCTCCCAGGTCAAGCAGGCACAGTTCAACTACGTGGCCGCCAGCGAACAGCTCGAGCGCAGCTTCCGCTCGGTGCAGAGCACGGTCCGCTCCTCCTACAACAACGTGAACGCCAGCATCGGCTCGGTCCGCGCCTACAGCCAGTCCGTCATCTCCGCCGACAGCGCCCTGAAGGCGACCGAGGCCGGTTACGAGGTGGGTACCCGCACCATCGTCGACGTGCTGGACTCCACCCGCAAGCTGTATCAGGCCAAGCAGAAGCTCTCCGAGGCCCGCTACAACTACATCCTCAGCATCCTCTCCCTCAAGCAGGCCGCCGGCATCCTGGAGCAGAAGGATCTGGAAGAGGTGAACCAGGGTCTGATGCCCGCCGCCCAGGTCACCAAGAAGTCCTGAGCCAGGCGCACACCATGAGAAAAGGCGACCCCGGGGTCGCCTTTTTCATCTCTGTTCGCCGCTGGAAGTGCGTTGGTCGGGGCCTGCCAGGCAGCGACCATGTCACCGACCCGGCAGCCCCATCAAAAAACCCGGCCTTGGCCGGGTTTTACGCTTATCCGCGTTCGCGGATGGTCTTGATGATGTCGGTGGTGGAGCAGCCGTCCTCGAAGTTCAGCACCCGCACCTCGCCGCCATTGGCGGTCACCTCGGCGTAACCGGCGATCTCTTCGGGCTTGTAGTCGCCCCCCTTGACCAGGAGGTCTGGCAGGATCTCGGCGATCAGACGCTGGGGCGTGTCTTCGCTGAAGGGGACCACCCAGTCCACGGCACCCAGGGCCGCCAGCACCGTCATACGGCGCTCTGTCGGGTTGACCGGGCGACCCGGCCCCTTGAGGCGACGCACGGACTCGTCGGTGTTCACCGCCACGATCAGGCGGTCCCCCAGCTTGCCCGCATTGGCCAGATAGGAGACATGACCCGCGTGCAGAATGTCGAAGCAGCCGTTGGTCATCACCACCTTCTCGCCGCGCAGACGGGCGGCCTGGACGGCCACCTTGAGCTGGGCCTCGGACATGACGCCAAAGCCGGTCTCCTGCTCGGTGTAGAGGGCGTTGGCCAGTTCCACCGGGCTCACGGTGGAGGTCCCCAACTTGCCGACCACGATGCCGGCGGCGGTGTTGGCCAGGGCGCAGGCCTCGTCCAGACTCTTGCCCGCGGCAAGGGAAGTCGCCAGGGTGGAGATGACGGTGTCACCGGCACCGGTGACGTCATAGACCTCGTGGGCCTGGGCCGGCAGGTGCAGCTCGGGCTGCCCTTCGCGGATCAGGGTCATGCCGTTCTCGGAACGGGTGACCAGCAGGGCGTCCAGCTCGAAGCGCTTGACCAGCTCCAGCCCCCTGGCGACCAGGTCTTCTTCCCCCTTCACCTTGCCCACCACGGCCTCGAACTCGGACATGTTGGGGGTCAGCAGGGTGGCACCGCGGTACTTCTCGAAATCGGTCCCCTTGGGATCGACCAGCACGGGGATACCGGCGGCGCGGGCACGCCGGATCATGCCGGGCACATCGTTGAGGGCGCCCTTGCCGTAGTCGGAGAGGATCATCACGTCCGCCTGGGGCAGCGCCTGCTCCACCTTGCCCATCAGCAGGCTGGCATCCACGTCGTGGAAGGCCTCTTCGAAGTCGAGGCGCAGCAGTTGCTGGTTGCGGGACAGCACCCGCAGCTTGGTGATGGTCGGATAGTCGGTCAGGCGCACGAAATCACAGGCCACCTTGACCCCGGCCATCTGGCTGGCGAGGGCATCGGCGGCTTCATCCTGACCGGTCAGGCCCAGCAGCACGGCCTGGGCGCCAAGGGCGGCGGAGTTGAGCGCCACGTTGGCGGCGCCACCCGGGCGCTCCTCGATGTGCTCGACCTTGACCACGGGGACCGGCGCCTCGGGGGAGATCCGGCCGGTAGGGCCATGCCAGTAGCGATCCAACATGACATCGCCAACGACCAGGATGCGGGCTTTTTCAAACTCGGGCAGGGTGATTTTCATCTGTATCGGCTCTCAAAACCTGAAAAATTCAGCGGCCGATTTTATCACACTCTTTTCCGGGGCGTGAAAAAAGCACGGCCCTGCCCCCTGACGCCCCCTCTGACCAGATGACGGCGATTCGCGCCCGCCCCCGCTTTTCGGATAGAATCCTCCACATGCGAGTGACCGCATCCGCGCCGGGCCACCCCACACAGGCCCCCCGGTTCGGTCGGACTCCCCCCTTTGCCTTTGCGAACAAGAGACTCTTCATGGCCCAAGAACACGCTCCCCGCCTCGAACCCCGTCTGTTCCATCCCCGTTACTGGGGGAGCTGGCTGGGCCTCTCCCTGCTCTGGCTGCTGGTGTTGCTGCCCTGGCGCAGCCAGATGTGGCTGGGCCGCCAGCTCGGCACCCTGGCCCGCAAGCTGCTGAAATCCCGCGTCAAGATTGCCCGCCGCAACCTGGAGCTGGCGATGCCAGAGCTCAGCCGGGATGAGCGCGAAGCCCTCCTGGTGCAGAACTTCGAGAGCGTGGGCTGCGCCATCTTCGAGGTGGGCATGGCCTGGTTCTGGCCAGACTGGCGGATGCGCCGCCTGATGAAGGTGGAAGGGGAAGAGCACGTCATCAACGCCATGGAGAAGGGCCAGGGGATGCTGCTGCTCTCCTGCCACTTCCTCACCCTTGAGCTCAATGCCCGCTGCTTCGGCCTGGTACGTCCCGGGGTCGGTGTCTACCGCCCCAACACCAATCCGGTGCTGGAGTACGCCCAGTACCACGGTCGCTGCGCCTCCAACAAATACCTGGTGGACCGGATGGACGTGAAGGGGATGATCAAGGCGCTGCGCAACGGCGACGCCCTCTGGTATGCACCGGATCACGACTACGGCAGCCATGCCAGCGTCTTCGTGCCCTACTTCGCGGTGGAGCAGGCCGCCACCATCACGGGGACCGCCACCCTGGCCCGGGTGAAGAACACCGTCACCCTGCCCTGCTACAACATCCGCACCCGGGAGGGCTACACCCTGCATATCGGGGCCCCGCTCGCGGACTACCCGAGCGGTGACGACATGGCGGATGCCAGCCGCGCCAACCGCGAGATTGAAGCCGCCGTGCGCAAGGCGCCGGAGCAGTACATGTGGCTGCACCGCCGCTTCAAGACCCGCCCCAATCCGGACGATCCCGGCTACTACTGATGCCCTCCCGCCCCGTCGACCGGGCAAGTCCAGACGACAGGACAGGATGGCACCGCGCCCCATGAAAAAGCCCTCGCACTGCGAGGGCTTTTTTGTTGGCTGCTAGCGTCTGCCTTACTGGCGGATCAGGCGGTAGATGGCGTAGCCGGGGTGCTTGGCGTCATCCATCGGCAGGGTGGACTGGTACGACAGATCCGCCCCCGCCAGGGCCTTGGCCTCGTCGGTCGGCGAGGAGTAGAGGCGCACGTCCACGTTGGCGGGCAGGGCCTTCATGTGCCAGTTGTTGTTGGCCGCCGGGCTGAAGCCAGCCGGGTTGTCCGCAGACTGGGCCTTCAGGTACTGGGCGATGATCTCCCGCGTCTCGAAGGGATCTTCATGGACGATGTTGCTGCCGTCGATGCCCGGGAAGTGGCCGCCGCCGCTGGCGCGGTAGTTGTTGGTCACCACGTAGAACTTCTGGGCCGGGTCCACGGGCTGGCCGTTGAAGGTGAGGCCGCTGATGCGCTGGCCGTCGCTCACCTTGACCCCGTCCTTGCTGTAGCGGGCCGGCTGGGTGATGTCCACCTCGTAGTTGACCCCGTCAATCACATCGAAGTTGTAGGTGGGGAAGCTCTCGTTCACCAGCCACTGCACCTCTGTCTTGCCGGTGTCGATCTGGTTGAACTGGCCAGCGCTCATCTCCAGCCACTCCTTGACGGTGGCCCCGTTCACCTCGACCACCTGCAGGGTGTTCGGATAGATGTAAAGGTCGGAGACGTTGCGCAGGGAGATGTCACCCTGGGCCACGTAGGTAAAGTCGTTGATGCCGTTGCGACCGCCACGGAAGGGGGCCGCCACCGACAGGATGGGGTAGGACTCCTTGAGCAGGCCGTCTTGTTGCAACTGCTCCGCGTGGCGGCGCTGGGCATCGCTCACCAGCTGCACCGAGGGGTCGTCCTGCACCAGGGCGAAGAAGCTGTGGATGGGGGAGGTGATCTTGCCGAGCGGCTCGTCCAGCCACTGGTTGGTGGCGTCGTGATCCGCCTGCACCAGGTCCACCACCCGCTGATCCACCGCACTGCCCTCGCTGGCGTCTATCTTGCGCAGGCTGGCCTGGCTCTGCTTCACCTGCCACTTGCCGTCCACCTGCTCCAGCTTGAGGTCGATGATGCCGAGGTGGTTGCCCCAGTAGCCGGGCATCACGGTGGGGATGCCGCTCAGGGTACCCGCCTTATTGTCCACCTCCGGCAGATCCGGGAAGTCCCCGGGGAAGTTCTTGTGGGCGTGGCCCAGCATCAGGGCATCCACCCCCTTCACCTTGGCCAGATGCCAGGCGGAGTTCTCCATCATGGCCTCATAGCTGCTGGCATTGATGCCGGTGTGAGCCACCACCACCACGATGTCGGCGCCCTTGGCGCGCAGCTCGGGCACATAGTGATTGGCGGTCTCGACCATGTCGGCCACCACCACCTTGCCCTCCAGATGGCGCTTGTCCCACTGCAGCACCTGGGGCGGGGTCAGACCCAGGATGCCCACCTTGACGCGCTGGCGCTGGCCCTTGTCATCGGTCACCTCGCGCTCCAGCAGCAGATAGGGGGTGAACTTGTTGCCGCTCCAGTCAATCTGTCCCTTGGCATCGCGCTTGAAGGCCCCCGCCTCGAACACGTTGGCGTTCACATAGGGGAAGTCGGCTCCCGCCAGCACCTTGCCAAGGTAGTCCAGGCCGTAGTTGAACTCGTGGTTGCCCAGGTTGCCCGCGTCGTAGCCCAGCTCGTTCATCGCCTTGAACACCGGGTGCGCCTGCTTCTCGAGGTAGCCGGCACCGGACTGCTCGAAGATGTAGTCCGCCAGCGGCGTGCCCTGAATGAGGTCACCGTTGTCGAGCAGCAGGTTGTTGGGGTTCTCGGCGCGGGCGGCGCGGATCAGCAGGGCGGTGCGGGAGAGGCCGAACTTGCGATCCTCCTTGTTCTGGTAGTAGTCGTACCCCAGCACGTTGGAGTGGATGTCGGAGGTCTGGATCAGGCGCAGGGAGACGGTCCCCGGCTGCGCCTTGCTGTCATTCTCGTTGCTGCAGGCAGACAGCAGCACGATGGCGGCAATAGCCCCCAGCTTCATGGTGTTATTCACTGTTTTTTCCCTTTTATTATGAGTAACGCTTTACCAGCGCCGGGAATTTAACAGACGAATATGTCAGCAGATGGCACCGGGACTCATTTTTATGAAGCCCGGCACAAAAATAGCCTCATGAGGCCAATATGGCACCCAATGCCAGCTTGGCCGCCAGCACCAGCATGATGAGACCTACAACAAGATCAATGGCTTGCTGCACCCGGCCCCGGGCAAGCCAGGGGGAGAGTGCCGCCGCCCCGAACGCCAGTCCGTAGAACCAGACCAGGGAAGCCAGCATGGCCCCCGCCGCGAAGGCGGGTCTGAGCTCCTCGGCAAACTGGCTGCCGAAGGAGCCAAGCAACATCAGGGTATCCAGGTAGACGTGGGGGTTGAGCAGAGTGACTCCGAGGGTCATGGCCAGCACGCTCTTCACCCCCATCAACCGGGGCGAGTCCGCCAGAGCCGCCTCCTGGCCGCGCCAGGCACTGCGCAGGGAGCGCACCCCGAACCAGCCGAGGAAGAGCACGCCGCCCCAGGTCAGCAGGGCCAGGCCGATCGGGCTGGCCGCCAGCAGGTTGGCCCCGCCGAACACCCCGATGCCGATCAGCACGAGATCGCACAGGCAGCAGAGGGTCGCCGTCAGCAGGTGGTGGTTGCGGTGAATGCCCCGGCTCAGCACGAAGGCATTCTGGGCCCCGATGGGGATGATCATGGCAAGGCCGAGGGTAAATCCTTGCAGGGTGGTGGCGAACATGGGGATGCGTTCCTGTGAAAGAGAGAAACGCACTATAAGGGGGTGCGGGTAATCAGAGAAATTCATTCATTTTCTGATGCATTCATAAAACTGATGAAAACCGGGCCGAAACCACACAAAGAAGGTTGTCAATTGCAGGATCTGACAATTGTGGGGTCACAGCCCCACCCCGAGAATCGGCGGCAGGATGGGACGGCGCAGGACAGCGGTGATGGCGACAGAGGGGATGCCGGGCGACGAGCCGGTGCCGCCGGGCCTGTATTCACTGCAGCAGGGAGGGGAAGTTGGTGACCACCACCTGCTCCAGGTTCGGCAGCAGGATGCCGCTGCTCACCCCCTTGGCGATGGCCTGGTAGCGGTTCATCGACCCCGTCTTGCGGGTGACCTGATTGAGGTGGTAGTTCACGGTGCGCTCCGTGATGCCGAGGATGCAGGCGATCTCCCCCGATGTCTTCCCTTCGCTGGCCCAGAACAGGCACTCGGTCTCCCGCTCCGTCAGGGGTTCCTGGGGATCGTCCTCTCTCATGCTCTGGCGCACGATCCGGATCGCCGCCTCGAAGATGTAGTTGGACATCCAGGAGAGGATGGGCGAGGACTCCAGCATCAGATCGCTCGACGCCCGCTCCCGGGTGATGAAAGAGAGTATGCCGTTCTCCCCCGCCGCCCCGTGCAGCGGGAACGAGATGCCGTTGCGCAACCCGAATTCCGCCGCCAGCCCCATCACATCCATGCTCCCCTCTTGCAGGAAGCGCGCCTTCTCGTCCAGCCGGTTCCAGTAGATGGGCAGGGTCTGCCTGCGGGCGAGCTGGATGATGGGATCGCAGGCCAGCATGTTGTTCAGGGTGTAGGCCTGTACCCAGGAGTCGGGGCACTGGTTGAACAGCACCACCTTGGGCCTTTGCATCGACATGGGCAGGATGAGGGCGAAGCGGTAGTAGTCGTAGCCCATTCCCAGGGTGAAGCGGCCGATGAGCTCGGACAACCGGTTGCCATCGGTCACCAGCGTGAAATGTTCCAGGTACTCAAGCAGTTGGTCGCGTGTCATAGGCAAGCCTCCCCTGGCCAAGGCCTTGGATTATAGCGCCTAACCATGAAATGGAGAGACATGAATGCTTGTTTTCAAAGGAAAATTGAAAGAACACCCCAGATGGGAGGTCGAAAACGAGCTCTACCGATTTCGCAACCGCGTCTTCTCCGATCGACTCGGTTGGGACGTGGAATCCCGCCGTGGCCTGGAGCGTGACAACTTCGACAAGCCCGACACCCACTGGGTGCTGATTGAAGACAAACAGGGGCTGTGCGGCTGCATCCGCCTGCTCAGCTGCGCCCAGGATTACATGCTACCCAGCATCTTCCCCACCGCCCTCGCTGGCGAAGCCCCGCCGCGCGGCAACGACGTGTGGGAGCTGACCCGCCTCGCCATCGACGCCGACCGGGCCCCTCGCCTGGAGAACGGCATCAGCGAACTCACCTGCGTCATCTTCCGCGAGGTGCTGGCCTTCGCCAGGGAGCAGGGGATCCGCGAGCTGGTGGCCGTGGTCAGCCTGCCGGTGGAGCGCATCTTCCGTCGCCTCGGCCTGCCCATCGAACGCCTCGGCCATCGCCAGGCGGTGGATCTGGGGGCCGTGCGCGGGGTCGGCATCCGCTTCCACCTGGACGAGCGTTTCGACCGCGCCGTACATCGCCCCCTGCAGGGCCATTACCGGCCGGCGGGGGATGCTCTGCTCGCCGTCATCTGAGCAAAAAAAGTCCCGGGACCGGCCCGGGATTCAAGACGCTCGCTATGGTCCGTTTCCACCCCATGCAAAAACGGACTGGATGAGTATCTTATGAATCTCATGTCAGGGCTACTGTCACATCTCACAGGGGCGGCCCCGGACACGGGCCCCCTCCATGGGGGCGGTCGGGTTGTCCTCTGGCGCTCCCTTGAGTAGCATTCTTGCTGAACTCCCTTTTTTCATAAGGAATGCTGATGAAGACGCTGGACTACAAGCTGCTGCTGGCCCTGGACGCGGTGATCCGGGAGCAAAACTTCGAGCGTGCCGCCCAGCGCCTGCACATTACCCAGTCCGCCATCTCCCAGCGCATCAAGCAGCTGGAGCAGCAGTTTGCGGAGCCGCTCATCATCCGCAGCCAGCCGCTGCAGGCCACGGGGCTCGGCCAGAAGCTGCTGGCCCACTATCGCCAGGTGCGCCAGCTGGAGCTGGAGCTGGCCGGCGAGCTCTCCCCCGACGAGCCCAGGGCCCCCATCCGGGTCAGCATCGCCGTCAATGCCGACAGCCTGGCTACCTGGTTCCTGCCCGCCCTGGCGCCGCTGCTGGAGCAATACCCCATCGAGCTGAACCTGCTGGTGGATGACGAGAGCCGCACCCTGGACCGGGTGCGCGAGGGGCAGGCGTTCGGCGCCGTCAGCCTGCAACCCCAGCCGCTGGCGGGCTGCTGCGTCGACGAACTCGGCGAGATGCGCTATCTGCTCACCGCCAGCCCCGCCTTCGTCGCCCGCCACTTCCCGAACGGCCTCACGGCGGCAGCCCTGGCCAAGGCGCCGGCGGTGGCCTTCGATCAGCGCGACGACATGCACATCAGCTACATGGCCCGTCATTTCGCCCTCCCCCCCGGTGGCTACCCCTGCCACACGGTGCGATCCTCCGAGGCCTTCGTCGCCATGGCGGAGCAGGGGCTGGCCTGCTGCCTCATCCCGGAATTGCAGATCCGCCAGCAACTGGAAGAGGGGCGCCTGCTCGATCTCAACCCGGATCACCACCTGGTCGAGCAGCTCTACTGGCACCGCTGGGTGCTGGAGCGGGGGCTGCACAAGCAGATATCCCAGCGCCTGATCCAGCAGGGGCGACGGGCACTGCAACCCCGTTGAGGGGGCCATTCACCTTGGCTTTGGGGGGGTAAAAACGTATAGTGCTGGGCGATTAACCATCAGGTCTCCACTCAGGTTCCCCATTTATGTTCCAAGACAATCCGCTGCTGGCCCAGCTCAAGCAACAAATCCGCGAAAACATCCCCAAGAAAGAGGGTGTGATCCGCGCCTCCGATCGGGGCTTCGGCTTCCTGGAGGTCGATGAGAAGACCAGCTATTTCGTGCCGCCTCCCTACATGAAGAAGGTGATGCACGGTGACCGGGTGAGCGCCCTGATCCGCACTGAAAAAGAGAAAGAGGTGGCCGAGCCGGATGCCCTGCTGGAGCAGGCCGTCACCCGCTTCGTCGGCCGCGTCAAGATGTTCCGCGACCGCCTCAACGTGGTGCCCGACCACCCCCTCATCAAGGACGCCATCAAGGCCCGCGCCAAGAAGGGTCTGGACGAGAAATCCTTCAAGGAAGGGGACTGGGTGGTGGCGACCCTCAAGCGCCATGCCCTGGTGGACGGCAACTTCTCCGCCGAGATCACCCAGCTCATCGCCACCCAGGAAGATCACAACGTGCCCTGGTGGGTGGTGCTGGCGCGCCACAACCTGGCCCAGATTGAACCGGCGGACCTGCCGGAGTGGAAGGTGATCGAAGAGGAAGAGCTGCCCCGCCGGGATCTGACCCAGGTTCCCTTCTTCACCATCGACGGTGCCAAGACCAAGGACATGGACGATGCCCTGGCCATCACCAAGCTGGAGAACGGCTGGGAGCTGCTGGTGGCCATCGCCGACCCGACCGCCTATGTGGCCGAGGGGAGCGAGCTGGACAAGGAGGCCGCCCAGCGCGCCTTCACCGTCTACATGCCGGGGCGCAACGTGCCCATGATCCCGCGCACCCTCTCCGACGAGCTCTGCTCCCTGAAAGAGGGCGAGGAGCGCAACACCCTGTGCGCCCGTCTGCTCATCGCCGAGGACGGCCTGCTGCTGGAGGAGACCGAGTTCTTCGCCGCCCGCATCAATTCCCATGCCCGTCTCAGCTATGACGACGTCTCCGACTGGGCCGAACACGGCAAACAGCTGGATATCGACGCCGGCGTGCTGGCCCAGCTGCCGCTGATGAAGGCGATGACCGAGGCTCGCATCAAGTGGCGCACCGAGCACGCCCTGGTGTTCCCGGACAGACCCGACTACGACTTCGAGCTGGGTGAAGACGGCGAAGTGCTGGCCATCCACGTGGAGCCGCGCCGCATCGCCAACCGCATGGTGGAAGAGTCGATGATCGCCGCCAACATCTGCGCCGGCCGCGTGCTGGGCAAAGAGGTCGGCTACGGCATCTTCAACGTCCACACCGGCTTTGACGAGGAGTCCCTGGACGGCGCCATCGAGCTGCTCAAGACCGCCGAGGCCCCGTTCGAGAAGGAAGAGATCGCCAGCCTCTCCGGCTTCTGCGCCCTGCGCCGCTGGATAGACAACCTGGACACCCGCTGGCTGGACGGCAAGATCCGCCGCTTCCAGAGCTATGCCCTGATGTCCGCCGAACCGGGCGCCCACTACGGCCTGGGTCTGGATGCCTACGCCACCTGGACCTCCCCCATCCGCAAATACGGCGACATGGTCAACCATCGCCTGCTCAAGGCGGTCATCGCCGGCAAGACCCCGGGTGAGCGCCCCAGCCTGGAGCTGACCGAGCACCTGACCGCCTGCCGCCGCCTGCACCGCATGGTGGAGCGCGACATCGGCGACTGGCTCTATGTGCGCTACCTCAAGGCCGATGCGGGCACCGACAAGGTGTTCAACGCCGAGATCATCGACGTGATGCGCGCCGGCCTCAAGCTGCGCCTGCAGGAGAACGGCGCCGTGGTCTTCATGCCCGCCCGCCATATCCTGGACAACAAGGATCGGCTGGAGTGCAACTGGGACAACGGCCGCGTCTATCTGGACAAGACCGAGGTGGTCTACGAGCTCGGCCAGATCATCGAGGTGAAGCTGACCGAGGCGGTGGAAGAGACCCGCTCCCTCATCGCCAAGCCGGCGGTGGATCTGGTGCCGGGTCCGGCGCCGGTGGCCCCGACCAGCGAGGCCGATGCCGCGCCTGCCGACGAGGCCCCCAAGGCGCAGTGATCCCCCTGCTTGTCTGCTCTGCAAAAGCCCGCATCCTGCGGGCTTTTTTTATGGCTGCGCTCCGCGGGCAGACGGAATGGGAGACCCGCTCGCAGGCCCCAGCCTGCGTCGCGACCGGCAGGGAGGATCGAGACGGGAGCGGATCAGGATCCGCCACCCGGGCGTCACAAGAGGCCTTGTCGGAACCGATCCTCTCGGGGGAAAAACTGAAAGTGGGTTACAAAATAAATGATTCATTGGTGATTAACGATGAACTACGGCATATCCATCGTCATTACTTGCGAATACGAGGCGACAAATCATGACTCATTTGAGTGCAAAGTTTGGTTTTGTGACGGCAGTCACGTTGACACCGTGTTTGCGCAAACCACAAAACGAGACATCAATCACAAAAAATTGACACCCAGAGGCGAGAAGATCGAAATGTAGCCGAAATACAGCGACTGACTGTGATCGTCATCACTATGCCGGGAGGGGGGAGGTCGGGGTATTTGAGATCCAGGTCACAAGACACCCCGTTTTCAGCCTAATTTGATCACAAGCTGGTAGATTGAAGTTGCTTAGACGACTGGGATGGGAGTTCGGCAAAACTCGTCATCCCGACTACCACTTTTAATCACACAGGCTTAAAACGGGGTCCCGACATGTTATCACCGGATACCAAAGTCAAGATACAGAATTTTGGACGCTTCCTGTCCAATATGGTCATGCCCAACATAGGCGCCTTCATCGCCTGGGGCTTCATCACCGCCCTCTTCATCCCCACCGGCTGGCTGCCCAATGAAACCTTGGCCAAGCTGGTAGGTCCCATGATCACCTACCTGCTGCCGCTGCTCATCGGCTATACCGGCGGCAAGCTGATCGGGGGTGACCGGGGGGCCGTGGTCGGTGCCATCACCACCATGGGCGTCATCGTGGGGACCGACATCCCCATGTTCATGGGCGCCATGATGGTCGGCCCGCTGGGTGGCTGGGCCATCAAGCGCTTCGACAAGGCGATGGAAGGTCGCGTCAAGAGCGGCTTCGAGATGCTGGTGAACAACTTCTCCGCCGGCATCATCGGCATGTTGCTCGCCATTCTCGCCTTCTTCGTCATCGGTCCCTTCGTCAAGGTGCTCTCCGGCGTGCTGGCGAGCGGTGTCGGCTTCCTGGTGGACAACCACATGCTGCCCCTCACCTCCATCTTCGTCGAGCCGGCCAAGATCCTGTTCCTGAACAACGCCATCAACCACGGCATCTTCTCGCCGCTCGGGATCCAGCAAGCCACCGAACAGGGCCGCTCCATCTTCTTCCTGATCGAAGCGAACCCGGGTCCGGGCATGGGCGTGTTGCTGGCCTACATGGTGTTCGGCCGTGGCGCCGCCAAGCAGTCCGCAGCCGGTGCGTCCATCATCCACTTCTTCGGCGGCATCCACGAAATCTACTTCCCGTACGTGCTGATGAACCCGCGCCTCATCCTGGCGGTGATCGCAGGCGGCATGACCGGGGTCTTCACCCTGACCCTGTTCAACGCCGGTCTGGTCTCCCCCGCCTCCCCGGGCTCCATCTTCGCCGTGCTGCTGATGACGCCGAAAGCCTCCCTCATCGGGGTGCTGCTCTCCATCGTCGCCTCCGCCACCGTCTCCTTCCTGGTCGCCGCCGTGTTCGTCCGTGCCCAGCAGCCGGAAGCCGACGAGGCCGATGCCCTGGGTGAAGCCACCCGCAAGATGAAGGCCATGAAGGGTGCCAAGCCCGAGACCACCGCCGCCAAGAAGCCGGAAACCGAGCTGACCGCAGTGCGCAACATCGTCGTCGCCTGCGATGCGGGCATGGGCTCCAGCGCCATGGGCGCCGGCATGCTGCGCAAGCGGGTGCAGGCCGCCGGTCTCGACATCAGCGTCACCAACCGTGCCATCAACAACCTGGACGATCAGGTGGATCTGGTCATCACCCACAAGGATCTCACCGACCGTGCCCGTCGCCATGCGCCGCATGCACAGCACATTTCGCTGACCAACTTCCTCGACAACGCCCTCTATCAGGAGCTGGTGCAGAACCTCAGCCTGGCCAACGCGGCCAACGATGACGTCGCCAACCCGCAACTGCTGGTGGCGGCCAACGACGACAGCTACGAGCCCCAGGAGCCGGAAGTCTTCACCCTTAGCCTGCAGGACGTGCACCTGGGCCTCAAGGCCGATAGCAAGGAAGCCGCCATCGTGACCGCCGGCAAGCTGCTGGCCGAGCGAGGCTATGTGGCACCGGACTACGTCGACGCCATGCTGGAGCGCGAACAGCTGGTCTCCACCTACCTCGGCGAATCCATCGCCGTGCCCCACGGCACCATCGCCGCCAAGGAGCACGTGAAGCGTACCGGCATCGTCATCTGCCAGTACCCGGCCGGAGTCGCCTTCGGCGAGGGCGCCGATGAAGTGGCGCGCCTGGTCATCGGCATTGCCGCCCGCAACGATGAACACATACAGGTCATAACCCGCCTGACCAATGCACTGGATGAGCCCGGTCTCGTCGACCGTCTGGCCAGCACCCAGGATCCCCAGGAGTTCCTGGATCTGCTGGGGGCCGAGCAGGCCGCGTAATCATCCATCATCGTCTTTGGTTGTAGAGGTTAATATCATGAAAACATTGCATTTTGGTGCCGGTAACATCGGTCGGGGCTTCATCGGCAAACTGCTGGCTGACGCCAGCCATCAGGTCACCTTCGCCGACGTCAACGAGACCCTGATCGACCAGCTCAACCACCGCCAGGAGTACAAGGTGCACGTGGTGGGCACGGATCAGAAGCTGGACGTGGTGCGCAACGTTGCCGCCGTCAGCTCGGCCGGACACGAGGTGATCGCCCGTATCATCACCGCCGATCTGGTCACCACGGCGGTCGGCCCCAACATCCTGGACAAGATTGCCAGCACCCTGGCCAAGGGGTTGCAGGCCCGCTTCGATGCCGGCAACCTGACTCCCCTCAACGTCATCGCCTGCGAGAACATGGTGCGCGGCACCAGCCACCTCAAGGAGGAGGTACTCAAGTACCT
This sequence comes from Aeromonas sp. 25-248, assembly GCF_053005425.1. Taxonomy (NCBI): domain Bacteria; kingdom Pseudomonadati; phylum Pseudomonadota; class Gammaproteobacteria; order Aeromonadales; family Aeromonadaceae; genus Aeromonas; species Aeromonas sp. 25-248. Next base: position 66,077 of record NZ_JBRKTB010000006.1, read on the forward strand.
GCCGGTCGCGTATCATGCCACCCTCGAGCAGTGCGTCGGCTTCGTCGACTCGGCGGTGGATCGCATCGTTCCGCCCGCCGCGGCGAACGACGATCCCCTGGAGGTGACGGTGGAGAGCTTCAGCGAGTGGATCGTCGATCGGACCCAGTTCAAGGGGGAGCTGCCCCAGGTGGCGGGCATGGAGCCCACCGACAACCTGATGGCCTTCGTCGAGCGCAAGCTGTTCACCCTCAACACCGGCCACATCGTCACCGCCTACCTCGGCAAGCTCAGGGGCTATCACACCGTGCGCGAGGCGATCGAGGATCCGCTGATCCGCAGCAAGGTGCGCCGCGCCATGGAGGAGAGCGGGGCCGTGCTGGTGAAACGCTACGGCTTCGACCCGCGCCTGCACGCCGCCTACATCGAGAAGATCCTCTCCCGCTTCGCCAACCCCTATCTGGTGGACGAGATTGACCGGGTCGGTCGCCAGCCGCTGCGCAAGCTGGCGGCGGGGGACAGGCTGGTGAAGCCGCTGCTCGGCACCCTGGAGTACGGCCTGCCGAGCGATCACCTGCAGGAGGGCATCGCCGCCGCACTGCATTACCGCAATGAGGACGATCCCCAGGCGGTGGAGCTGCAGGCCATGCTGACGGAACTTGGTCCGGCACGGACCCTGGCCCGCGTCACCGGCCTGGATGAGCACAGCGATGTGGTACGCACCATCGTCGCCCGTTACAACAACTTGAAGTGACCTGATGGGGTGGCGTCACACCGCCCGTGACGGACCCCATACGATACAAACCGGGGGAGGGCCTGCCCTCCCCCTGTCAGCCGGACCCGAAGCACTTATGACCACACACCAGGAAGATGAAGTACTGGAGCGACTGAACGAGCAGGATGGCCCCCGCGGCTTCTTTCTCGAGGTCGTGACCATCCTGGAAGAGGTGGTCGACTCCCTGATGCGGCGAGCCTTTCGCCAGGAGGAGTATGCCGTCAAATACGCCATCGAACCCCTGCTCAACCAGAGCGGCCCCCTCGGCCAGCTGGAGGTGCGCCTCAAGCTCATCTTCGCCCTCGGCCTCATCTCCCTCGAGCGCTATCAGGATCTCGAGGCGTACCTGAAGATCCGCGACTTTCTGGTACGCGACCCCAAGGATTACCGCTTCAGCGACAAGCCGGTCCGCGATCTGCTCGAGCGCCTGAATGCCATCCAGCAGGGCAGCATGATGCCGCAGGATCCCCCGGCCAACGAGGAGGACTGGCCCCTCTACCAGATGCAGCTCAACCGGCTCGATCAGATGGTGCGCTCCGCCCTGGTGCTGGCGGTGACCGATTGCGTCACCGAACTCCACAAAGAGAGCCCCATCTGATCTGAGCGGCTCTCCCCTGCACGCCTGGCGGGTGTCATCTTGCCCCCCTTCCCCGCTACACTAGGTCCAACCCCATCACCTGTACGAGGTTGGCATGATTGCTCTCTCCCTCGCCGGAATAGCCCTCATCTCCCTGCTCGCCCAATGGCTTGCCTGGTCCGTGCGCGTTCCCGCCATTTTGTTCCTGCTGCTGAGCGGCCTATTGCTCGGCCCGGTGACCGGTCTGCTCGATCCCGATCAGTTGCTGGGGGATCTGCTGTTTCCCCTGGTCTCCCTCTCGGTCGCCATCATCCTGTTTGAAGGAGCGCTGACCCTGCACCTGACCGAACTCAAGGGGATCGGCAAGGTGGTACGCAACCTCTGCTCCACCGGCATGGTGACCAGCTTTGCAGTCATCGGCGCCGCCAGCTACTTCCTGCTTGGGCTGGACTGGCGGGTCGCCATGGTGCTCGGCGCCGTGCTGGTGGTGACCGGCCCCACGGTGATCGCCCCCATGCTCAACGTGATCCGCCCGGTCCGGGAGGTGGACAAGATCCTGCGTTGGGAGGGGATCGTCATCGACCCCATCGGCGCCCTGTTCGCAGTACTGGTGTTCGAGGCGGTGCGCCTCGGCAGCCAGGGGGATCTGGTCGGTCATACCCTGCTGGCCCTGGCCAAGACGGTGGGAGTGGGGTCGCTCATCGGGGTCGGTGCCGGCTGGCTCACCACCCTGCTCATCCGCAAGGACTGGCTGCCGGTCAGCCTGCACAAGTTCGGGGTACTGGCGCTGGTGCTGGTGACCTTCACCCTGTCTGACTGGCTCAGTCACGAATCCGGCCTGCTGGCAGTGACGGTGTTCGGCATCTGGCTCGCCAACCAGGAGGGGCTGGATCTGGAGGAGGTGCTGGCCTTCAAGGAGGATCTCGCCGTCATTCTCATCTCCTCCCTCTTCATCCTGCTGGCGGCCCGCCTCGATCTGGCCCAGCTCTGGCAGCTCGGCCCCATGGTGCTGGCCCTGCTGTGCGTGGTGCAGTTCGTGGCCCGCCCGCTCTGCATCCTGGTCTCGACCCGGGGGTCGGACCTGCCCTGGCGCGCCCGCGCCCTGCTCGCCTGGATAGCCCCCCGGGGCATAGTCGCAGCGGCGGTCAGCGCCTCCTTCGCCATCAGCATGCACGAGGCCGGCATCGAGGATGCCGACAAGCTGGTGCCCTTGGTGTTTGCGGTCATCATCTTCACCGTGGTGCTGCAGAGCCTGACGGCCACGCCATTGGCCAGATTGCTCGACATGCGCCAGAGCGCCCCCAATGTCTGGCTGCTCATCGGCGCCAACTCGGTGGCCCGGGCCATCGGCAAGGCGCTGGCGGATCAGGGGATCCCGGTGCAGCTCTCCGATCCTGCCTGGGAGCACTGCAAGCTGGCCCGCATGAGCGGCCTGCCCTGCTACTTCGGCAACCCCCAGTCGGAGCACGCCGAGCGGCACCTGCCCCTCACCAGCATCAGCACCGTGCTGGCGCTCTCTCCCAGCCGCCACAACAACGCCCTCGGGGTGCTGCACTTCGCCCACCTCTACGGAGAGGAGAAGGTCCACTCCCTGCGTTCCAGCGAACAGCACGGCAAGGCCAACCGGGAGAGTGCCACCTTCCGTGCCCGCCAGAACCTGTTCGGTGCCGACATCAACTTCGCCAGGCTGAGCGGCCTGCTGAGTCGGGGCGGGCAGATCAAGGCGACCCGCCTGAGCGACACCTTCGACTGGGACCAGTATCAGGAGGCCAATCCCGGCGCCATTCCTCTGTTCGTGCTGGATGCCAGGGCCAGACCCAGGGTGGTCACCGGCCCTGTCACGCCGCTGCCCGGGGAGCTGCTGATCGCCCTGCAACCACCCCGTGAGGGGGCGACGGCGCCCTGATCCGATGACGGCGCCACCGGGAAGGAGAACTAGACTTGAGGGTGGCGCCATGAGTCATAGGAGGATGTCATGACAGTCAGTGAATTGCGCGCGCTTCACCAGCAGCACAGGTTCAAGGAGGCGGAGATCATGCACGACATCGTCTCCCCCGGCTGGATCGTGGAGTTCAGGGGGCAGGACGGCCACCTCTACGTAATGACGGACACCCTGGGGTGCCCCATGAGCTTCTCGTCCACCGAGGAGGCACGGGACCACATCCACCTGGTGGCCGACTGCCCCGTCCAGGTCGAGCACCTCTACCGCTTCTTCGAACGCTGAGCACCCATCGAAAAAGGCTCCCGAGGGAGCCTTTTCTCATTCCGGCTGCGTGGACTCAGCCTCCTTTCCCTCCAGCCGCCTCACCGGCTTTTGCAGAATAAGGTTCGCCGGATAGGTGACCAGATCGCCGTTGTCATCCCGCACCCGCACGTAGAAGAGGCCGATCTCGGTGATGATGCCGGTGACGGAGTCATCCTTGTCGAGGATGCGGATGCGATCGCCAATCTTGTAGGGGAAGGCGAAGAAGATGGTAATGCTGGCGGTGATGTTGGAGAGGATCGACCACTGAGCCACCATGGCGACCCCCAGTACCGCGAAGAAGGAGGAGGCGAGCACCACCAGCCGGGAGAAGTCGAGCCCCCAGACCCCGGCCAGGATCAGCAGGGTGGCGCAGCCCAGCAGGAAGTGGAATACGTGTTCCACGTAGAGTACCCGGTTCTCGCTCACCTGCCGGCTCTGGCCAAGGGCCATCAGGCTCTTGTGAATGAGGCCGCGCACCAGGGTGTGCCCCAGCAACAGCAGCAGAGTCACGCCAAAAGATTCCCATGTCGTCATGTTCACTCCTTACCACCAGCGCCTGTGCTTGAGCCAGACCGCCAGTCCGGTCGCCAGCACCAGCAGGAAGCCACAAAACACCCAGAAGGCGGTCGGACTCTCGGCCCCGGGGATCCCCCCCAGGTTGATGCCGAACAGGCCGGTCAGGAAGCTGGCGGGCAGGAACAGCAGCGCCATCACCGACATCTGGTAGGCGCGGCGGTTGGTCGCCTCCGCCATCAGGTTGTTGATCTCGTCCGCCAGCACGGCGGTGCGCGCCACCCCGGCATCCAGATCGTCGAGCCAGCGCCGCAAGCGGTCGGCGATGTCGAGCAGGCGTCGCCTGTCATCTTCGTCCAGCCAGCTGATCTTCTCGTTGGCCAGGCGCGCCACCAGATCCCGCTGAGGGGAGAGGTAGCGACGGATCATGATGAGCTGCTTGCGGATGCGCGCAAGCCGACCGTTGGCGGGCAGGTCGCGCATCAGCACCATCTCCTCCAGATCCAGGATCTGGTCGTGCAGCTCCTCGACGAACTCCCCGGCCCGGTCGGTCAGGGCGTCGCATATCTCCACCAGCCAGTCGGCGGGTGTGTCGGCACCGCCCCCCAGCGACAGCTGCTCGAACACATCTTTCTCGGAGAGCAGCGGACGACGTCGGCTACTGATGATGAGATCCGGCGTGATGAAGATCCGCAGGGCAACCATCTCTTCAGGCCTGTGATCCTTGTTGTGGTTGATGCCGCGCAGGATCAGCAGCACCGTCTCCCCCATCCGCACCAGCTTGGGACGATTGCTCTGGCCGAGCAGGGCCTCCCGGGCCGCCTCCCCCAGCAGCGGCGTCTGCAGCAGCCAGCGCGCCGACTCCGGGTTGCCGTAGTCCAGATGCAGCCAGCCGGGCTGGGCACCGGGGATCTCGCTACCTTCGGCCAGCGGGGTCATGCCCCCCTTGCCGTCCAGGGTCAGGCCATAAATCACGTCACCGGGCACCCGATCCATCTCGTCTCCTTCTCGTTTCATGTGCAGGCCCCAGCTTACACCAAAGGCGGGGACGACTCAGCCCCGGGGCAGCCGCACCGCACCAGCCATGCTAAGATGCGCCACCCGTTCCAGACACAGGAAGCCATGCCATGCCCATCTGGGTTGATGCCGACGCCTGCCCCATCCCGGTCAAGGAGATCCTCTACCGCGCCGCCCACCGCGCCCAGGTGGTGACCACGCTAGTGGCCAACCAGGGGCTCAGAGTCCCCCCCTCCCCCTTCATCAAGACCCAGCAGGTGGAGAAGGGCTTCGATGTGGCAGATCATGTCATCGCCCAGCAGGTCAAGCCCGGCGACCTGGTGATCACCGGCGACATTCCCCTCGCCTCCTGGGTCATCGACGCCGGGGGCGAGGCGCTCAATCCCCGGGGCGAGATCTACACCCGGGAGACCATCCAGGCACGGCTCGGGATGCGCAACTTCATGGAGGAGCTGCGCTCTGCCGGCGTCCAGACCGGTGGCCCTGCGCCCTTCAACGCCGCCGACAAGCAGCGCTTCGCCAATGCGCTGGACAAGTGGTTGGTCAGGGGCAAGCTGAGCTGATCACCCTCTCCCCGGCCCCCTGCCGGGGAGAGCCATTCATTTCCCTTTTCCCTTAATTCTTCCTTAATGCTCCTTGATTAGCCTTGCGACTGTTGACCCAACCACCCGCAAGGAGCAAGCAATGAAACTGACCCCCCTGTTGTTACTGATCCCCCTGTTGAGCGGCGCAGCCCTGGCCGACCCCCAATGCACCCAGGCCGACAAGAGCAAGTGGATGAGCGAAGCCGACGCCCAGCAGCAGATCAAGGCGATGGGCTACGACATCAAGAAGTTCAAGGCCACCAAGACCGGCTGCTACGAGATCTACGGCTGGGACAAGGAGAAGCGCAAGGTCGAGATCTACTTCGACCCGACTGACCTGAAAAAGGTGAAAGAAGAGATCGACGAGTAACGCCGCCCCGGGCCGGTCTTCCCCCTGCCCCACCATGGAGCCTTGCCATGACACCTGCCTCTGAAGTGAAAGTCTGGGATCCCCTCATCCGGGTGTTTCACTGGGCGACCGTCACCCTCTGCCTGCTCAACTTCTTCGTGCTGGAAGAGGGCAGCAAACCCCACAGATATGCTGGCTACGCGGTGGGCATCCTGCTCATCATCCGCCTGCTGTGGGGACTGGTCGGCCCCTATTACGCCCGCTTCGGCCAGTGGTGGCCAACCCCTGCCCGGGTCCGCTACTACCTGCGCCAGCTCGCCCAGGGGCGCCACCCCTACTACCTCGGCCACAATCCGGTCGGCTCCCTGATGATCTGGTTGCTGCTGCTGTCCCTGGTCGGGACCGTCGTCACCGGCTGGCTCACCACCTGGGATGACTTCTGGGGCGAGGAGTGGCTGGAGGAGCTGCACGGCATCATCGCCAACACCCTGATGGCCGCCGTTGGCGTCCATGCGGCCGTGGTACTCCTGACCGATCGCCTCACCCGCAGCGATTTGGTCCGCGCCATGGTGCTTGGCAAAAAGCGGGTCCCCGCCAACATCAAGGTGGAAGACCCCCGCGCTTGATGGCCGGGCTGCCGACCAGTCCCCTCCTCTGTTCACCCGCTCATCTGCCCAAAAAAACGACCCCCTGCCAAGGCAGGGGGTCGTCATGAGCAGCGCGGGGGGGAGGACCTAGATCATCACACCGGCGATAACGGCGGAAAGCAGGCTCACCAGGGTGGAGCCATAGACCAGCTTCAGACCGAAGCGGGAGACCATGTTGCCCTTCTCTTCGTTGAGCGCCTTCACCGCACCGGCGATGATGCCGATGGAGCTGAAGTTGGCGAACGACACCATGAAGATGGAGAGGATACCGACGGTGCGCGGGGAGAGCTCGGCGGCAATCTTGCCCAGATCCATCATGGCCACGAACTCGTTGGTCACCAGCTTGGTCGCCATGATGGAGCCGGCCTGCAGCGCTTCACTGCCCGGGATGCCCAGGATCCAGGCAACGGGATAGAAGATGTAGCCCATGACGTGCTGGAAGTTGACGCCGAACGCCGCCTCGAACAGGTAGTTGATGAGGGCGATCAGGGCGATGAAGCCCACCAGCATGGCACCGACGATCACCGCCACGGTGAAACCGGCCATGATGTATTCCCCCAGCATCTCGAAGAAGTTCTCCTTCTTCGGCGTGTGGTGCTCGTCACCCTCGGCCAGCGCCTTGGCATCGGTCACGGTATTGTCGGGCTCGTAGGGGTTGATGAGGGAGAGCACCACGAAGGTGCTGAACATGTTGAGCACCAGCGCGGCCACCACGTAGCGCGGCTCGATCAGCTGCATATAGGCACCGACGATGGACATGGAGACGGTGGACATGGCCGTCGCCGCCAGGGTGTACATCTGCTTCTCGTTCAAGTGCGGCAGTATGTTCTTGAGGGCGATGAAGTTCTCGGACTGACCGACGATCATGGAGCTGATGGCGTTGAAGGACTCCAGCTTGCCCATGCCGTTGATCTTGGCCAGCACGGTGCCGATGCCACGAATGACGATGGGCAGCAGACGGATGTACTGCAAAATGCCGATCAACACGGAGATGAAGACGATGGGCATCAGCACCATCAGGAAGAAGGAGAAGGCCCCTTCGTTGACCAGACCGCCGAACACAAAGTCGGTCCCCTGCTTGGCAAACTCCATCAGCTTGGTGAAGCCGGCGGCAAAGCCACCCACCACCGCCAGACCCACTTCGGAGTTGAGCATGAACCAGGCGAGCGCCAGCTCGACCACCAGCAGCTGGCCGATGTAACGCAGCTTGATCTGTTTCCAGTTGCGGCGGTTTGCCAGCAACGCCAATGCCAGGACCATCACGAGTCCGAGCACGAAATGAACGTATTCCATACCAGTAGCACCCATTGAATTGTTATTTTTGACCGGCGCCATCATAAAGAACTGCATATTTAAAAATCAGAGAATCATCACAATCCGCGGTAAAAATATGCATGCGAAATAATACAAACGTTTTTAAATTAATTGCCATGACACATGATTATTAATCGTCATTGAGAAAGCTTAAAAATAAATCAAAAACAATAAGTTATGACAATTTGTTAATTTCACTCCTCATTCGTATATAGATTGAATAACGACCATATCCCATATGGCATCCTCCGATGACTCATCATCACCAGGGCATGTTTAATTAAAAACGTTTTCTCGCCATTCATCATGATCTGGCCATGACCACCCCCTGCTCCATTGTGCTCTTTTTACATACCGCAAGCCCGCCAACGCAGACAGAAGCCTCCATCGGCAACCCATGACGCCAACCGTTCAAATATTCACCGCATCCGGCGGCACATTCTGGTATGATGCGCCCCCTTGCGCACCGCGCACCCCCATTTCTGGTTTTCCGACATAGAGTCCTTTTGTGAACAACAGCGAATTTAGCAGCCTGAACCTCTCCTCCGCCCTGCAAGACAACCTCGCCAGCCTGGGCTATCTGCAGATGACCCCGATCCAGGCCCAGAGCCTGCCCCTGGTGCTCGACGGCAAAGATTTGATCGCCAAGGCGAAAACCGGCAGCGGCAAGACCGCGGCCTTCGGCCTGGGTCTGCTGGCCAAGCTGGACGTCAACCGGCTGGCCGTGCAGGCGCTGGTGCTCTGTCCGACCCGCGAGCTGGCGGATCAGGTGGCCACCGAGATCCGCCGTCTTGCCCGTACCCTGCCCAACGTCAAGCTGGTGACCCTGTGCGGCGGCACCCCGACCGCACCGCAATCCGCCACCCTGGGCTTTGGCGCCCACATCGCCGTCGGCACCCCGGGCCGGATCCTCAAGCACCTGGAGCAGGGGACCCTTGAGCTCGACGACCTCAAGACGCTGGTGCTGGACGAAGCGGATCGCATGCTGGACATGGGCTTTGGTGAAGACATCAACCGGGTCATCAGCCACGCCCCGCGGGACCGGCAAACCCTGCTGTTCTCCGCCACCTATCCGGAAGGGATCGCCCAGATGAGCCGCGGCGTGCAGCGCAATCCGGTGGAGGTGAGCGTGGAGTCCCTGCATGAAGAGAGCGCCATCGAACAGAAGCTGTATGAAGTGCCGGCCGGCCAGCGCCTCGATGCCCTCACCTGGCTGCTCAGCCACTACCAACCGGGCTCCTGCGTGGTGTTCTGCAACACCAAGCGCGCCTGCAACGACGTGGCCGATCACCTGGCCGCCAAGGGCTTCTCGGCGCTGGCGCTGAACGGTGACCTGGAACAGCGTGAGCGGGATCAGGTGCTGGTGCGCTTCGCCAACGGCAGCGCCACCATACTGGTCGCCACCGACGTGGCGGCCCGCGGCCTCGACATCAAGGAGCTGGGCGCCGTCATCAACTACGAGCTGACCTACGACCCCGAGGTGCACGTGCACCGCATCGGCCGTACCGGCCGCGCCGGCCAGCAGGGCCTGGCCCTGAGCCTCTACCAGCCGAACGAGGCCCAGCGCGTCAACTTCATTGAGGAGTACCAGCAGGCCCCCATTCCCCAGGGCGACCTGGCCGGGATCGGCCGCGACATCAAGCCGATCGCGCCGCAGATGGTGACCCTCTCCATCGATGCGGGCCGCAAGAGCAAGGTGCGTGCCGGTGACATCCTCGGCGCCCTGACCGGCGAAGGCGGCATTGCCGGGGCCGATGTGGGCAAGATCCAGATTGCCGAGCAGTACTCCTACGTGGCGGTGAAGCGCCAGGTGGCGAGCGCCGCCCTCAAGCGGTTGCAGGAAGGCAAGATCAAGGGGCGCAGCTACCGTGCCCGCAAACTGGGCTAAGGTATTTCACACGCCCGGCCAGACCACAGGCGCCTGACAGGCGCCTGTTTCATATCATTCGCCGCCATGCGGCAAGACAGGTGACATGACCCAAGCAATCCAGAGCGATGTGAGCTGCCAGAACTGCGAAGCCTGCTGCTGCCGCCTCGAGGTGATGCTCTTCACCGACACCGGCGTGCCGGACCGCTATATCGAGGAGCGAGAAGGAGAAGTGCCCGTGATGCACAGACTGGAAGATGGCTGGTGCGCCGCCCTCGACCGCAACACCATGATGTGTCGCATCTACGAGGTGCGGCCGCTTATCTGCCGTGAATTCGAGATGGGGGAGCCCGACTGCCTCGACGAGCGGGACAAGTGGTTCATCAGGCTGGAGTAACCGGGGTGTTCAACCCGTGCTGACGTGGATCTCCTTGCCTTGCAGCCCCTCGAGGCACTGTGTCAGCCAGTGGATGGCCTGCGCTTCCTCCTCGAAATAGCGCACCTCCTGAAAGGGAAGCTCGCTGAAGACGTGATCCGCCAGATAACGTTTGAAATCCCCGATCATGACCACCGCCAGAAAGGCGCAACCATGGGTGGCGCACCAGTTGAACTGGCGACGAAAACGGGCCAGCACCTCGGGGCCGGCGGCCTCGAACTCGGTCGCGACCTCGACGATGCCCCAGGGGGCTCCCTGCAAACGGCTTATCTGCTGGCTGAACTTGCCCTCATAGGCCATGGCGCCTGCCAGGTTGAAAGGGCCGCTCGGCCGACAGATCAGCAGTTGCCCTTGTCGCTGCATCTCAAAATGGCCGTGTGCTTGCACGTTCACCTCCTGCCTTGAGTCCTTCGCTGCGGCTGATATGCCCTGTGTTGCCACAAAGTAAGAATTTATCCCCGAAAAGTCCATGAAGCTCCCCGCATTGTGAACGGAAAGCGCCATTCAACCCCCCGTTTTTACCTCGGTGGCGGAATGTACATTTCTTCGACATGTTCTGTTGCAGTTAACAAAACGTTGCTGCTATCATCCGCGCCACTCAAAACATTCCACCTACTGAAACCTTTTGGCGTTCACCCAGGGATCAACGATGAAGCAACAAGACGCAAGTTATTACCAACGGATCTGGCGCTGGCATTTCTATGCCGGTCTCTTCGTCGCCCCCTTCCTGATCCTGCTCTCCCTCACCGGCATCGTCTATCTGTTCAAACCGCAGCTGGACAACCTGCTCTACCCCGAGCTGATGAAGGTGACGCCCGCCACCCAGACCCTGAGTGCCGACCAGCTGCTGGCCAAGGCAACCATCGCCATGCCGGACGCCAGCCTGCGCAAATACCTGCCCCCGGTGGCAGCGGACGCGAGCGCCCAGATAGTCGTGATGCGTGAAGGGCAGGAGCTGACCCTCTTCATGGACCCCGCGAACGGCGCCCTGCTCGGCACCATGGACAACAAGTGGAACCTGCAGGCGGTAGCGCGCGCTCTCCATGCGGAGCTGATGCTTGGCACCACGGGAGATCGCCTGATCGAGCTGGCCGCAGGCTGGGGAATCGTGCTCCTCGTCAGCGGACTCTATCTCTGGTGGCCCCGCAAGGGACCGGGTGTGGGGGGCATCCTCTGGCCGAGAATGCACCAGCGCGGCCGTCTCTGGTGGCGTGATCTGCACGCCGTGGTCGGCTTCTGGGGCGCAGGTTTCCTGCTGCTGCTGCTGCTGACGGGCATGACCTGGACCGGTTTCTGGGGCGGCCAGTTCGCCGATGTCTGGAACCGCTTCCCTGCGGCCATGTGGAACGAGGTGCCCAAGTCGGCCCCCCTCACCCGCAGCCTCAACCAGGCTCATGAACAGACCGTCTCCTGGGGGGCCGAGACCCTGCCCATGCCGAGCTCCCAACCCACGGCAGAGAGCCATGATCACAGCGCCATGACCCATGGCGGCGGACACGAGGGCATGGTCATGGCCAGCCATCGCATTCCGCTGCAACAGGTGGTCGACATCGCCAGCGAGCGTGGGGTCAGCCCGGGTTACAGCATCACCCCCCCGGTCGGTGAAACCGGCGTCTATACCATCGCCATCTTTGCCGATGATCCCCGCAACGACGCCACCCTGCACATCGACCAATACAGCGGCAAGGTGCTGGTCGACGTGCGTTGGCAGGATTACGGCCCGGTCGCCAAGACGGTGGAAACCGGCGTCATGCTGCACATGGGCAAGCTCTACGGCTGGCCGCACCAGCTCGTCATGCTGCTCATCTGCCTGATGATTCTGGCAAGCTCGGTGAGCGGGCTCTGGATCTGGTGGAGCCGCCGTCCCAGTGGTCGCCTCGCCGCCCCGCCCCTGCCCGCCAAGTTGCCTCCCATGGGCGGTGCCATCGCGGTGCTGGTCGTGCTCGGGATCTGCTTCCCGCTGGTGGGGGCCTCCATGGTTGCCATCTGGCTGCTGGACAGTCTCTTCTTCTCTCGCCGCACGGCCGTGGCCCAGGCAAGCTGACCCGTCAGGGGCAAGCCCGCCTCATGCACACGAGGGCAACCTGTCGGGGGCCCTCGTCGTCTGCATCACCTGTCATCATCCTTCGCCTGGCGGCATGCGCCTCCCCTGGCGCTCATCACATCGGTCTGATGAAACAACAACGCGTCGACACATCAACAAAAAGGGCTCCCGTTCGGGAGCCCTTTTCATTGCCAAACGCGTCGGCCTCAGGTGAGCGCCAGCCCGGCGGAGAGCAGCAGGCTGAACAGAAATGCGCTGATGGCGGTCTTCTTGAGGGCGCCGGTCAGCACCTCGCCATCGAAACTCTCTCGCAGGGTGCGGGCGGCATCGGTGAGGGGCTTCATGGCGGGCAGGAAGATCCAGGGCCAGAGGCTCGCAGGCTGAGTCAGCAGGAAGGCGATGGTCGCCAGCAGCGCCGCCCCCAGCAAGACCCAGTGATAGGCGATGGCCCGGTTGCGGCCAAGGCGCACCGCCAGGGTGATCTTGCCACTGGCGGCATCGGTCTCGATGTCCCGCACGTTGTTGATGTTGAGCACGGCAGTCGCCAGCAGGCCGCAGGCGGTGGCGGGCAGCAACAGGTCCCACTCCAGGCTATGGGTGAAGAGGTAGTAGGAGCCGAGCACCCCCAGCAGGCCGAAGAACAGGAACACCGAGATGTCCCCGAAGCCGCGATAGCCGTAGGGGCTCTTGCCCACCGTGTAGGTGATGGCCGCGACGATGGCCGATCCCCCCAGCAGGATGAACGTCAGGAGCTGCAGCCACGCCTCGCCGAAGGCGCAGATCAGCAGGGAGAGGCCGCTCACCACGGCCGCCAGGGCGGTCAGCCCCATGGCCACACACATCTGGTGCCGGGTGATGAGGCCGGAAACCACGGCGCGCTGGGGACCGATCCGCTCCCCGTTGTCGGCTCCGGAGACCGCATCGCCATAGTCGTTGGCCAGATTGGAGAGAATTTGCAGCAGGATGGCGGTCAGCAGGGAGAGCCCCATGATGGTGCCGTCAAACGCTCCCCGGCTGGCTGCCAGCCCCGAGCCCAGCAAGATGGAGGAGCACGCCAGGGGCAGTGTTCGCAAACGCGCCGCCAGCAACCAAACAGAGAAGGTATTTGTCATATTGTGATGGCCAAACAATCAGATATTGATCGTGTTAAGGGTTATCGAACCGGATTTAGGTATACTTGGCTGCGCGGGGGCGTCGGCTCCCCCGGGCAATTTACATGGACGAATGGGCAGATAATATATAGGAAATCGTCGCCCTTTGGCATCAACCTGCGCCATCCTCCCCCGGAGCGATCGCGATTATCCGGCTCAGACTAGACATCCATGTTGGCTCAGACCCACCTCAAGCAACAACTGGACGCCCTGCGTCACAGCACTGTCAGCGGTTTCGTGCGACTGCGCGTGGCCGCTCACGTCGACGTCTTTCCCGGCTGGTTGGCGGCCCAGACGCTCTACCCCCGCATCTATTGGCACGCCAGAGGGCAACAGAGCCCGGAGTACGTGGCGCTTGGCGCCATCCACGAGCTGACCCGGCCGGAGGATATCCAGCGGGTCTGCGACCTTGCCGGCACGGCCAGTGAAGACAGCCCTCGCTACTACGGCGGTCTGGCGTTCGACCCGGATCTGCCCGGCTGGCAGGGGTTTGGCCCCTGCCGCTTCGTGCTGCCCCGCATCGAGCTGGTACGCCGGGGGGAGTGCACCAGCCTCTGCCTCAATCTCTGGCTGCCTGCCCGGGAAGAGGGTCACGCATTCGAAACCGAACTCTGCGCCGCCGAGGCGGCGCTCGATGCCCTGCAACCCGAGGCCCCCCTGCCCGCCCTGCAAAAGCGGCCATGGCAGCGCCAGGACCTGCCGGGCCCTGCCCAGTGGCAGACCCTGGTGGAGCAGGTCACGGCCCCCGACTTCCAGGCCCGCACCCCCAAGGTGGTGCTGTCGCGGGAGAGCCTGCTCCAGAGCGAGGCGCACGATGCGCCACTCTGCCCCTGGTCCCTGCTGACACAGTGGGCTCGCCACGCCCAGGAGTGCTTCCACTTCGGCTTCCAGTTCTCCCCCGAGCAGAGCTTCATCTCCTGCTCCCCCGAGCGCCTCTACCGCCGGGAGAAGGGCCACCTCTTTACCGAGGCGCTGGCAGGCACCATTCGCCGTTCCGGGGATGAGGCGACCGACGCGGCCCTGGCCGCCGAGCTGCTGGCCGACAGCAAGAACCGGCTGGAGAACCGGCTGGTTCACGCCGACATTCTCAGCCGCCTGGCCCCCCTCACGACCGATGCCACCCTGACAGAGCCGCGCATTCTGAAATTGCGGCTGCTGCAACACCTCAAGTGCGACATCGAGGCCGAGCTCAAACCCGGCGTCTGCGACTGGCAACTGCTGGCTGCCCTGCACCCCACCCCCGCCGTGGGGGGCGCCCCCCGCGAGGCGGCGCTCGCTTTCATCCGTGAATGCGAGCCCCATGATCGCGGCTGGTATGCCGGTGCCTGCGGCATGCTGAGCCGGGAGACCTCGGAGTTCTCCGTCGCCATTCGCAGCGCCCGGATCAGGGGCCAACGCATCAGCCTGTTCGCCGGTGCCGGCATAGTGGCGGGATCGGAGCCCGCCGCCGAATGGGCCGAACTCGACAACAAGATCGCCAACGTGCTCTCCCTGCTGGGATAGCGTTTCTCACCGACTCCTCACTGCGAGAGCTTCATGTCCGCCAGCCACGTGTCCGCGCATCACGCCTTTGCCAGCCATCACGCCACCTTCAACCATGTCTGGTCCTCCCTCTTGCTGGAAGAGCTCTTTCGCCTCGGCGTACGCGACATCGCCCTGGCCTCCGGCTCCCGCTCGGCGCCGCTCACCATGGCCGCCGCAGCCCACCCGGGCTTTCGCCGCCATCTGCACTTCGACGAGCGGGGTCTGGGCTTCATGGCGTTGGGGCTGGCCAAGGGGAGCGGCCGCCCGGTGGCGGTGATCATGACCTCGGGCACCGCGGTGGCCAACCTCTGGCCCGCGGTGGCGGAAGCCCAGCTCACCGGGGTCCCGCTCATCATTCTCTCTGCCGACAGGCCACCCGAGCTCATCGACAACGGGGCCAACCAGGCCATCGATCAGCCGGGGATCTTCGGTCGCTACCCCGTCTATCAGCAAAATCTGCCGAGCCCCACTCCCACCATTCCGGCGGCCTTCGTGTTGAGCTCGGTGGATCAGGCCCTAGCCCGACAGGCGCACACCCCGGGGCCGGTGCACTTCAACTGCATGTACCCCGAGCCCCTCTACCCCGGCGACCACTATCTGGACTTTTCCGATTACCTGGCGCCCCTCGGCGACTGGCTGCACTCGGCCAAGCCCTGGAGCCCCTGGCTGGTGGGCGAGCCGGGCTGCCCCGCCCAGCCGGACTGGGAGGAGCTGAAGGGCAAGCGCGGTGTCATCGTCGCCGGACGCATCCAGGATCCAGTGCAAGGCAAGGCGGTGGCCGAGCTGGCAGACCGCCTCGGCTGGCCCCTGCTGGCAGATCTGCAAAGCCAGATCCGCTTCGATGATCGCAACCTCGTCCACACGGATCTCGCCCTGCAACACAGCGACTTCGTGGCCGAGCTGGCCCGCGCCGAGGTAGTGCTGCAATTCGGCGCCCGCCTCATCTCCAAGCGCCTCGGCCAGTTCATCAAACAACACCCCTGGCAGGATTACTGGCTGGTGGACCCGCAGCCGGCACGCCTCGACCCCGACTACCGGCTGCGCCGTCGCCTGGTGTGCGACCCCGCCGCCTTTGCGGCCGCCCATCCAATCCCCCATTCGCAGCAGCCCTGGCACCAGTTGGCCACGCGCCAGCAGGCCATCAGCCAGCAGATCCGCACCGCCTGTGATCGCTTCTCGGAGCTCGGGGTGTGCCACCGCCTGAATCAGCTCATCCAGGGTCAGTTGTTCGTCGGCAACAGCATGCCGGCCCGGCTGATGGACATGCTGGGCGAGGTGGGCAAGGGCCCCAGCCGGGTGATGACCAACCGCGGCGCCTCCGGCATCGATGGCCTTATCGCCACCGCATACGGCTTCGCACAGTCGGTCCCGCCTGACAGCCGCGAGCCCACCACCCTGCTGCTCGGGGATCTCAGCGCCCTGCACGATCTCAACAGCCTGGCGCTGCTCGGCAAGGGGAGCCGCCCCCTGGTGGTGATCCTGCTCAACAACGACGGCGGCAGCATCTTCCGCATGCTGCCTGTGCCCACCCAGGACGCGCTGCTGGAGACCTACTACTGCCTGCCCCACGGCCTGCACTTCGAGCACGCAGCAGCCATGTTCGGCCTGCACTACCGAGCCCCCACCACCCTCGACGCATTTGAGCAGGACTATGCCGCAGCCCTGAAAAACGGGGTAACCCTGATTGAAATCAAGGTACCGAGCAGTGAAGTCGCCGAGGATCTCAAGGCACTGGGAGCCGCTATCCGTGGTCTCTGATCCCGCCGTGCCGCTGGTGCTGCTGCACGGTCTGCTGGGGGACGCCGACGACTGGCGACCTGTCATCCAGGCCCTGCCCGGCGTCCCGTGCCATGCCCTGGATCTGCCGGGCCACGGCCGCAACCGGGCACTGCGGGTGAGCGGCTTTGACGAGGCCCATCGCTGGCTCTGCGACGAGCTGGCCGCACGGGATATCGCCCACTACCGGCTGGTGGGGTATTCGCTGGGGGGGCGGCTCGCGCTTCATCACGCCAGCCACTCCCCGGCGGGGTTGCAGGCCCTGCTGCTGGAGAACTGCCACCCCGGGCTGCCTGCCGGTGAACGTCCGGCCCGCATCGCTCACGATGAAGCCTGGGCCCGGCGTTTCGAGTGCGAGCCCCTGACCCGGGTGCTTGCCGACTGGTACCGCCAGGGCGTCTTCGCCGACCTGGACGACGATGCCCGCACCCGCCATGCCGCACGCCGCCTTGGCAACGACGGCAAGGCCGTGGCCGCCATGCTGAGGGCCACGTCCCTGGGGCGGCAGCCGGATCTCGCCCCCTGGCTTCGGGATACCCGGCTGCCGGTGCAGTGGATCTCAGGCAACCGGGATCACAAATTCCATGCCCTCGCTTGCCAGTTGGTAAAGCAAGGCTGCAATATCAAACACTTGGCTCTGGATGGCGGACACAATCTGCACACAAGCCAGCCCGATACCTTTGCCCGGCTCCTGCGGGAGTGGGCTCACCAACCAGAAGAGAAGATCCATGATTGA
This sequence comes from Aeromonas sp. 25-248, assembly GCF_053005425.1. Taxonomy (NCBI): domain Bacteria; kingdom Pseudomonadati; phylum Pseudomonadota; class Gammaproteobacteria; order Aeromonadales; family Aeromonadaceae; genus Aeromonas; species Aeromonas sp. 25-248. The sequence goes on from NZ_JBRKTB010000006.1 coordinate 83,611, forward strand.
AGCAATGACGGAAGCCGAGCTCTATGCCCCTGTCGAGTGGCACGACTGCTCCGCCGGTTACGAGGACATCCTCTATCACAAGTCCCCAGAGGGCATTGCCAAGATCACCATCAACCGTCCCCAGGTTCGCAACGCCTTCCGCCCCCGCACCGTGAAAGAGATGCTGCAAGCCCTGGCCGATGCCCGCTACGACGACAAGGTCGGCTCCATCATCCTCACCGGCTTCGGCGAGAAGGCCTTCTGCGCCGGCGGCGACCAGAAGATCCGCGGCGACTACGGTGGCTACAAGGACGATGAAGGCACCCATCACCTCAACGTGCTCGACTTCCAGCGTGATATCCGTACCTGCCCCAAACCCGTGGTAGCCATGGTGGCTGGCTATGCCGTCGGTGGCGGCCACGTGCTGCACATGATGTGCGACCTGACCATCGCCGCCGACAACGCCCAGTTCGGCCAGACCGGCCCCAAGGTGGGCTCCTTCGACGGCGGCTGGGGCGCCTCCTACATGGCCCGCATCGTCGGCCAGAAGAAGGCTCGGGAGATCTGGTTCCTCTGCCGCCTCTACGACGCCAAACAGGCCCTCGACATGGGGCTGGTCAACACCGTCGTGCCCCTGGCCGAGCTGGAGCGTGAAACCGTGCGCTGGTGCCGCGAGATGCTGCAACACAGCCCCATGGCCCTGCGCTGCCTGAAGGCGGCCCTCAACGCCGACTGCGACGGCCAGGCCGGTTTGCAGGAGCTGGCAGGCAATGCCACCATGCTGTTCTACATGACCGAAGAGGGTCAGGAAGGGCGCAACGCATTCAACGAGAAACGCCGTCCCGACTTCTCCAAATACAAGCGGAACCCCTGATGACACTCGCCCTCTACCGCTACCAACTGCCCTTTACCCAGCCCCTGGCCTTTCACGGTCAGTTGCAGGTAGCGCGCGAGGGCCTGCTGGTACGCATCGACGATGGCTGGGGGGAGGTAGCCCCCCTGCCAGGATTTTCCAAAGAGACCCTGGCCGACGCCCAGGCCGAGGCCCTCGACTGTCTGGCGCAGCTGGCGCGGGGACAGACCCCGACGCCACAGCTGCCCTCGGTGCAGTTCGGGCTCGACTGCGCCCGTCGTAGCTGGCCCGAGCAGGGTGCCCCCCTGCCCGAGCCCTATCCGCTGATCCAGGGCTCCCCCCAGGAGCTGCTCAAGAACTGGAAGCAGTGGCTGCACGAGACCCCCCTCAAGGCCAAGCTGAAGGTGGCCCGCTACCCCATGCGCGACGAGCTGGCGCTGATCCGGCTGCTGCTCGATCGGCGCCCCAACCTCAAGCTGGTCCTGGACGCCAACCAGGGCTGGACCCGCGAGGAGGCCTGGGCCTTCTGCGGCCACCTGGATCCGAATCGCATCGAATACCTCGAAGATCTGTGCGCCGACTTCGAGGACATCGCCTTCGTCGCCAGCCGCACCGGCATGCCGGTGGCGCTGGACGAACTGCTGGCCCAGGGCAAGCCCTGGGAGCCCATCCCGCAACTGCGCGCCCTGGTGCTCAAGCCGACCCTGCTCGGCGCCCTGGCCAACAGCGAGGCCCTGGTGGCCCGCGCTCGCGAACTGAAGCTCAAGGTGATCGTCTCCTCCTGTTTCGAGTCCGGTCTCGGCCTCGGCCAGCTCGCCCGTCTCGCGGGGGAGTGGGCGCCGGATCAGGCCCCTGGCCTCGATACCCGCCGCTGGCTGGCCAGGGATCTGCTGGACAAGCAAGGGCAACCCGATCCGGGCAGGATGGACCCCCTGTTTCACCGTGACTGACCCATGGTGACCCGTCAGATCCCACGGCAGGAAACCTGCCCGGTACGACGCTGGGCGACACTGGCCCCTCATCGCATTGCCATCCACAGCGGGGAGCCTCTTAGCTACCAGCGCCTCGACCTGCGCCTCAACAACCTGTGCAATCAGCTCGCCCGGGCCGGGCTGGAACGGGGAGATCATCTCGCCGCCGTGGTGCGCGGCGCCCTGGAGGATGTGTTGCTGGCCTGGGCCTGCGTGCGCAGCGGCATCGTCTTCTGCCCCCTCAATCCCGCCTTTCCGGCAACCAGACACAGCGAATTGGCGAGCCAGCTCGAGGCCCGGGCATTCTGGTCGGCAGGCGAGATCCCGGCGGGCGACTGGCAAGCCCTCAGCCTCGACTTCACGGGCGAGCTGGCCGCAGATGGGGAGTCCCCGCTGGTACCCGACCAGCCGAACAACATGATCCTCACCTCGGGATCCAGCGGTACCCCCAAGGCGGTGGTCCACCGCCTCGCCAACCACCTCACCTCGGCCCGGGGTTCCGCCACCCTGATCCCCCTGGACGAAGCCTGTGGCTGGCTGCTCTCCCTGCCACTGTTTCATGTCGGCGGTTACGCTATCCTGTTTCGGGTCTTCCTGGCGGGAGCCGCCCTGGTGCTGGACGATCGCACCCGGCCCCTCAAGGCGCGGCTCGAGGATCAGCCCATCACCCACCTCTCGCTGGTGCCGACCCAGCTCTGGCGCCTGCTGGCACAGGGGTTCGACCCATCCCGCACCCGGGTGCGAGAGCTGCTGCTCGGTGGCGCCGCCATCCCGGCGCCCCTGGTCAACCGGCTGACCGCTCTGGGGCTGGAGCCCAAGGTGAGCTATGGCCTCTCCGAGATGGGCAGCCAGGTCTGCACCGGGCAACCCTGCGCCGCCGGCGTGGTGGGTCGCCCGCTGCCGGGGCGGGAGGTCTGCATCCGCCAGGGGGAGATCTGCGTGCGCGGTGAGACCCTGTTTGCCGGCTATTTCAGGGAGGGCGAGCTGGTGCGCCCCCTCGATGAAGAGGGTTGGTTCCACACCCGGGACAAGGGCCGCCTCACTCCGGGGGGCGATCTGGTGGTGGAGGGGCGACTCGACAACCTCTTCATCTCGGGGGGTGAGAACATCCAGCCCGAGACCATAGAGCAGCGGCTGGTGGATCACCCTGCCGTGGCCCAGGCCCTGGTGGTGCCGGTGCCGAGCGACGAGTGGGGGCATAGGCCCGCCGCCTTCATCGACTGGCACGACGAACCTGTCCCCCCTGCCGAACTGGCCGCCTGGATCAGGGGGTCGTTACCCGGCTTCATGGTACCGGACCAGTGGCATCCCTGGCCGGATCTCGGCGGCAATCTGAAACCCTCCCGCACCCTGCTCGCCCGCAGCTTGCGACAAGAGGAGTGACACCTCCCCCATATGGGGCGGAGTCCTTGCTATCAACACAGCCCCTTTTGGGGCTGTTTTTGTGTTGTTTGCTCCCGAATGCATCATTTCGCTGCGCCATCTGGCCAATTGATATTCCTTTGGAGCCCAATACCCTCTCTGGTCCCCACGCCTCTCCATCCACCAAAGGGATCATGATGAAGCACATCTCTCCCCGGCTGCTGCTCCTGGCAGCCCCAAGCCTGCTCGCCACTTCGGCGCTGGCCGACTACCCCCCCTCCGACTGGCAACAGTATCAACTCAAAGGCGAATCCAGCCGTCAGCTGGGGGATCGTCTCACCGAAGTGACCTTTGAACTGAGCGCCCGCAGCGGCGACGCCTCTTATCAGCAGTTGAGGGTGTATCGCCGCTTCGACTGGAGTGATGCCAACCTGGCTGCGCTGGCAGAGCAGCAGTGCGGCGAGCCGCAACTCAAGATCGAGCAGGGCTGGCAGATCCGCTACCTCAGCTGTGAAGAGGTGGTACCGGCCGGCAAGGCCGTCCCGGCCAGCAGCTATGACTATGGCTACGGCATGAAGCAGGGCCGCTGGGAGCCGCTGGCAGGCACCCCGACCGCGCCGCGTCAGGATCGTCTGCCGCTGGCGGAGCGGGTCATCCTGGGTCACAGCGAGCAGGAGCTGGATCGCTGTGAGCTCAACGCCGAAGGTCGCTGCGCCGAACAGGCATGGCAGTACCAGCCGCAAAACTGGCAGCAGTTGAAGGTGCTGGAAGAGACCCCCAATGAACGGGATGGCCGCCTCGAGCAGATCTTCTTCCGCCTGCAGCCCATCGCAGGCAGCCAGGCCGCCAAGCAGGTGAGCGAGCTGCACATCTGGCGCCAGTACACCTGGCTGCTGGAACAGGCCAAGGCCCAGCAGGAGTGCGATGAACCCCAGACCCGTCAGGAAGGGGACAAGACCATCAGCTACCGGGTGTGCCGTCAGACCCTGCCCGCCGGCAGTGAAGTGCAGGTGGTCTTGAAGGACACCGGCTATCAATACCCGGTGGGGGGCAGCGAATGGCAGACCCTGCCGGAGACGACCGAGTGGCAGGAGAGCCGGGTGCTCAATCGCCCCATGGTGCTGGCCAGCAAGGAAGAGCAGCTCGACTGTCGCCGTGCCGACGGCCGCGCCTGCTCCGAGCCGGATCTGCCGGGCACCGAGCTGCTGGACGCCGAAGCGGCCAGGATAGTGCAGGATGCCAGTGGCCAGCCTGCGCCGGTCTGGCAGGAGAACTATGGTCACGATGACACCAAGCTGCTGGCCGTGTCGCGCGGCATCCAGAGCCTGCTGGCGGCCAATCAACCGGCCCATCCGGCCATGAAGCTGCTGCTGGAATACGTGCGTGCCCACAACTACCACAACTACGGCAAGCACAAGGAAGACGGCCCGGCTGCCGCCGAGGCGCTGGCCGAGGCATTGACCGCGCTGGGCGCCCATCCGCTGCTCTTCCCGGAGCAGGCCCGCGACGAGATAGGCGCCGTCATGGGTGCCTGGAGCATCGCCCTGCACGGTCAGTTCAAGAGCCCGGCAGTGCAGAGCCGCTTTGGCACCCTGCTCGGCGAGTTCAACCAGATGCTGGCCTACAGCACCCGCCATTCCAGCGAGATCAACGGCCAGCACGCCTGGGCGACCGGTCTGTTCGATCTGCTCAACTTCCTCGACTTCGCCAGCGACTACAGCGATCCCTTCGCCAACGACTTCCGCCAGCAGGATGGCGAGCTGCGCAAGCAGCTGCACGCCCTCGGCATGAGCGAGCTCGCGTTGTGGAAGGGACGGGATGGCGCCGATCTGTTCCTGCTCAACAACGTGCTGGATGCCTACACCCGCCTCTACCGGGTCGCCCGCCATACCCGCCCGGACGAGCTCGACGGCTACCGCAAGCTGCTGGATGACTCCGTCATCGCACTGGTTCGCCACCACGACCTGATCCCCGGTGGCCAGCAGAGTCAGGATCTGCTGGAAGACATGTCGCTGACCCTCTCCACCTACTACCTGACCTACACGGACCGCACCAGCGAAGCCTGCATCAGCGGTGACTTCGCCGGGCTCTGCACCCCCGTCCGGGTAGAGGACGTGCTGCCGTTCGAGCACACCTGCTCGCCGACCCTGCGCCTGCGGGCCCAGGATCTGACCATGGCTCAGGCCGAGGGGATCTGCCGTGAACTGGGTGCCGAAGAGCAGCAGTTCCACCAGCAGATGGAAACCGGCTGGCAGCCGGTGGCGGACGATCACAACGAGGCGCTGGAACTGGTGGTCTTCAACTCCTCCGCCGACTGGAAACGCTACGGCAGTGCCCTGTTCGGCGGCGTCTCCACCGACAACGGCGGCATCTACCTTGAAGGGGATCCGGCTCGCCCCGGCAACCAGGCCCGCTTCTTCGCCTACGAGGCGGAGTGGAAGCGCCCAGCGTTCCAGGTGTGGAACCTGCGCCACGAGTACGTGCACTACCTGGACGGCCGCTTCAACCAGTACGGCAGCTTCGGCCACTACCCGCTCAACCGCACCACCTGGTGGTCGGAGGGGCTGGCGGAGTTCGTCGCCCACGGCCAGTGCTTCGCCCGCGGTCTGGACAACGTCGCCGGCCGCCCAGCCAGCGATCGTCCGGCCCTGGCCGACATCCTGCACCTGGATTACGACAAGGGTGGCGAGATGGTCTACTCCTGGTCCTACACTGTGCACCGCTTCCTGAACGAGACCGGTCGCGGCGCCAGCTGGCTCGCCATGGCCCAGGCCCTGCGCAACCCGGATCAGCAGCAGGCCATGAGTGCCTTCGAAGCCGAGCTGGACCAGCTGATTGCCAATGACAGTGAGGCTTACCAGCAGTGGCTCGGCCGCGAGCTGCTGCCCTGGTGGGAAGCCAACAAGGACTCCGACGAGTGCAAGGCCAACGACTCTTCCCACTGAGAACGAGACGGCTATGACAAGGGGCGGCCATGGCCGCCCCTTGTTTATGGCGCCGTTTGATAAGCCCGGGATCCTGGCGCGCGCTGCGACAACCTCTGCCCGAGTGAGCCCCTGCGCCGCCATCAAACCTGACGCGCCACAACAACTTGTAATAGAATGACCCTCTGTCTTCTCTTACTTCAGACCCGAACCGCACCGCGCATGAAGAAGTTTGCCAAGATCCTGCTCGCCTGCCTCTGCCTGTTGCTGGCCTCCATCGCCGCCCTGCTTGGCTACAGCGAGTGGACCGTCTCGGACGCCCGTCACTACACCTATGACGACGTCAACGCGGTGCCCTACAACCGGGTCGCCCTGGTGCTCGGCACCTCCAAATACCTGATTGGCGGCAGCCCGAACCACTACTTCAAATACCGGATCAAGGCCGCCGCCGAGCTCTACAACAACGGCAAGGTGGACTACATCCTGGTCTCCGGCGACAACGCCACCGTGCAGTACAACGAACCGCGCCAAATGCGGCGGGCCCTGATCCAGGCCGGCATCCCGGCCAACGCCATCTACAGCGACTACGCCGGCTTTCGGACTCTGGACTCCATCGTGCGTGCCAAGGAGGTGTTCGGTCAGGCCCACTTCACCGTGGTCTCCCAGGCCTTTCACAACGAGCGTGCCATCTTCATCGCCCGCCATTTCGGCATCGAGGCGGTCGGCTTCAACGCCGTGGATCCCAGCGCCTATCAGGGCATCAAGACCCGGGTGCGCGAGGTGTTCGCCCGCCTGATGGGGCTGCTCGACCTCTACGTGCTGGACAAGGGTCCCAAGTTCCTCGGCGAGCCCATCGTCATCGGCGGCCCGGTCCCCTGCCAGGCGTTGAGCACCATAGGGGCAAGCCAGCCCTGCCTGCCCATTGCACCGCCCCCTCATCAGCCGAAAGCCAAGCAGGCAGCGGCCGTGAGCGCGGCAACCGCCACCAGCGCAGCCGTGCCGAGCGAGCCAACGCCCGTGGATAATCCGGCTGCCGCCAGCGCGGCGCCGGCCACTGGCAGCGCGCCAACCCCTCAATAAAAGAGACCCGCCAACAGGCGGGTCTCTTTTATTGGGCTCGGTATTTCCGGCGATCAGGCCCTTGCCGCCACGTAACGCCGTGCCACCTCGTCCCAGTCGATCACGTTGTAAAACGCGGCTATGTAGTCGGGACGCTTGTTCTGGTACTTGAGGTAGTAGGCATGCTCCCACACATCCAGCCCGAGTATGGGGGTGAGCCCCTCCATCAGGGGGCTGTCCTGGTTCGCGCTGCTCACCACCTGCAACTTGCCGCGCCCATCGACCACCAGCCAGGCCCAGCCGCTGCCAAAACGGCTCAGCGCCGCCAGGGTAAAGGCCTGCTTGAAGGCCTCCAACCCGCCCAGATCCCGCTCGATCGCTGCGGCCAGCTCGCCGTCCGGCTCGCCGCCACCCTGCGGACTCATCACCTGCCAGAACAGGCTGTGGTTGGCGTGACCGCCGCCGTGATTGCGCACCGCCCCCTGCACCTGGGCCGGCAGGCTGTCGATACGGGCAAGCAGCGCCTCCAGCGGCAGAGCAGCCAGCTCCGGCAGATCGGCCAGGGCTGCATTGAGGTTGGTGACATAGGTCTGATGGTGACGGCTGTGATGGATCTCCATGGTCTTTGCATCGATATGGGGTTCCAGTGCGTCATAGGCGTAAGGAAGGGCTGGCAGGGTATGGCTCATGTTCATTGTCTCTCCTGTTGGGCTCAATGCAGTTGATGGGCAGAGCCGGTCTGACACAGACATTGACCCAGGCTGCGCTGGATGCCGTCGTGATGACCGTGTTTGCCCAGAAAGGCGAGCAGCTCGGTACGGGTGCTGCGGGCGTGGCGAACAGCCGCCTCCCGCAGGGCAGCGGAACTGGTGGGGGACTGGCTGGTGGCCAGCAGGCAATCATGGATGTGACACAGCAGGTCGGCGGCCCGATCCGGCAGGGTCATGGCCACCAGCAGATCCGCCAGGTTGTGATGGGCCACCACCAGGGCCGCCACCGCTTCGTCGGCATCGTGCCAGTCGGCAAACTGCTGGCGGGCAAGCCACAGCGCCTGCTGATAGCAGTCGAGCGCCCTGGCGTACTCCCCCGCATCGAAATGGCGGTTGCCACTCAGGGTCTGCGCCTTCCAGTGCGCCATGCTGCTGTCCGCTCCGGTGGTACCGACCCACCCCTTCACCCAGGTTCCCGTCATGACTCGACCACTCAAATGATAATAATTACTATTTAACTTATTTAATGGGCAGTCACAAGGAATAGTTGGTGCAGCCTTTTTTGCCCATATGGGTAGGGTTTTTCTGCAATCCCCGGTTTAGTGATCCCATCCACAGATACATTTGAGTTCAGCCACCATGCTGCCGGTACTGGCATGAGGCCGGTGGCTGCCCGGTGACGACCCCCGGTGACGACCAGAGTGCAGCCGGTTTTTTCACAAGGACGGTGAAGATGAAAAGATGGCTATTGATGCTGTTGTGCGCCCTGCCCATGCTGGGTCAGGGCGCCGGTTATACCCAGACCCGCTACCCCATAGTGCTGGTGCACGGTCTGTTCGGTTTCGACAAGCTGCTCGGAGTCGATTACTTCTACGGCATCCCCCAGGCCCTGACCCGGGATGGCGCCAAGGTCTACGTGGCCCAGGTCTCCGCCACCCAGAGCTCGGAGCTGCGCGGTGAACAGCTGCTCAAGCAGGTGCAGCAGGTGCTCGCCATCACGGGGGCGGAGAAGGTGAACCTCATCGGCCACTCTCACGGTGGCCCCACCATTCGCTACGTCGCTTCGGTCGCCCCCGAGCTGGTCGCCTCCGCCACCAGCGTGGGCGGGGTCAACCATGGCTCGGAGATCGCCGACCTGGTGCGGGCCAAGGTGACGCCGGGCTCGGCGGCCGAAGGTCTGGCGGTGGCCGCCGCCTCGGCCCTGTCCGGGGTCATCTCGCTGCTCTCCGGGGGAAGCCAGCTGCCGCAGGATCCCCTCGCCGCCCTCGACGCCCTCACCAGCACCGGCGCCCAACGCTTCAACCAGCGCTATCCGGAAGGGCTGCCGAGCCAGCATTGCGGCGAAGGGCCCATGCAGGCCGCCAACGGGGTCTACTACTTTTCCTGGAGCGGACGCGGCACCATGACCAACATCCTGGATCCGGTGGATCCGGCGCTGGCGCTGACCGGCAGCTTCTTCAAGGAGCCCAGTGACGGCCTGGTCGGGGTGTGCAGCAGCCACCTCGGCAAGGTGATCGGCACCCACTACCGCATGAACCATCTGGACGAGGTGAACCAGTCGTTCGGCATTCGCCACCTGTTCGAGACAGACCCGGTCAACCTCTATCGCCAGCACGCCAACCGCCTGCAGAGGCTGGGACTATGAACAGGGCATGGCTGATGGCTGCTCCGCTGGCGGCGGCCCTGCTGCTGGGGGGCTGGCAGTATTGGCCCTCCGCTGACGCAACCGCCCCTTCGCCGCAACATGCCGGGCCCGCTTCCCCTCTGGTCAGGCAGGCCGCACCGCCGTCGGATAAGTCCTCGCTGCAGGCCCGCCATGAAGCCTTTCTCGCGGCCGAGGGCAGCCTGACGGTGCCGGCGGATCCGGGCCTCGCCAGCTTGCAGAAGCTGTTCGACGAGCGCGAGCAGTTGCGCAGGCAGCGCTTCACCCCGGCCGAGCAGGAGCAGCTGTTTGCCGAGGACAGGCTGATGGAGCAGTGGACCCTGCGCCGCAAGGCGCTGGCGGAGGCCAGCGATGCCGACAAGCCGCTGCTGGCGAGCGAGCTGGAACTCTGGCTGGCGGAGCAGCCCCAGTGGTTTCGGGAGGCGGAGGCCAACAGCCGCCTGCTCGGCGATCTGCAGGATCTGGAACAACTCCCCGCAGCCGGGCGTGACGCCGCACTGCGCGAACAGTTGGGACCGGAGGCGGCAGACCGATTGCACCAGCTGGCAGAGAGCCAGCAGGGGTTCGCGCAGCAGCTGGCCGGCTATCTGGCCGAGATCAGGCCCCTGCCTGCCGAGGCCCGTGCCAGCCAGCAGCCGGAGATCCTGGCACGCTGGTTCGAGCCCAGTCAGTGGCGACGGGTGGAGGCCCTCACCCGGCTCACCCTGGGCGAGCAGTAACCGGCATGAAAAAGGGGCCCGCAAGTGGGCCCCCATTCTTTGACGCTGCCGCCCTTACTGCGGCTTGTTGGCACCCGGCAGCGGCTGCCAGGTGAGGCGAGTCACCCGGTTGCCCTGCACCTCGCAGGTGAGGCAGAGATCCTGCCACCCCTTCTCCTGGCGCAGGGAGACCTCTCCCTTGATGCCCTCTGCACTCCTCTTGAGTTTGGCCGGCTCGAAGGTCACCTTGTCACCTCCGGCGAGCGCCATCAGCTTGCCATTGCAGAGCCACTGGGCGAGCTCGGCCCCCTTGAGCTTGACGCCCCCCTTGTCAGCCTTCTCCTCGGCGGTGCTCGGTGCAAACAACCCGCCCAGCTCGGCCGCCCGTCTGGCCAGCCAGGCTTCCCGCTGCTGCATGCTCATCTTGCTGACAAACTCCGCAGGCTGCCCCTTGTCGTCCAGCCATTGGGTCAGCTTGCCACTGTCATCGAAGGCGAACTGGGCGGCGGGCTCCCTCACCCCGAACAGCTTGCCGCCCTTGAAGTAGTAACGGCTCTCCCCTTCCTGTTTGCCCTGCTCGTTCAGGATGGGCACGGCGATGATGACGGGCGTGCCGTCGACCCAGGCCTTGATGTCAACGCCATCGTGGCTGAACAGGCGGGTATCGAGGGCGCTGTCGGCCCCCTTCTCCATCAGGGTGAACTGCTCGGCCAGGGAGGCGGCAAATGAAGGCAGGGAGCAGAGTCCCAGTCCCAAGCCGAGGCTCAGGGCGATCGCGGTTGTGCGCATAAGTGTCCTGTGGTGGGCCCGAAGGCCGGATTAACTCTCTACCAGCCAGACCCTCAGTCCCTCCCGGTGAGCCTCGCTCAAAGGGATGGACTGCCGGGCCCGGTAGTCAAAATGGATCAGGGTCGTCTCGGCGGTCACCGCCAGCTCGCCGCCCTGCCAGGCTTCCTGCCAGAGCGTGAAGGAGCTGGTACCGATACGCCGCACGCCGGTCTTGATCGACACCATCTGGCCATAGAACAGCTCCCGTTTGAATTGCACCGTGTAGCCCGCAATGATCAGATGCCAGTCATGCACATCCAGCTCGGGCGAGAAGAGGCGAAACAGGGGATCACGGGCCGATTCAAACCAGACCGCCGGCACCGTGTTGTTGATGTGACCGAGGGCGTCCGTCTCTTGAAAACGGGGTTGGATCTGCATTTCCAGCATGGATGTCGACTCCTTGTCGTAGGACCGCGCACAGGCTAGCGCGCCAACCCGTCCGACTCAAGCGTCCCTGCCAGGGGGTGAGAGCCACCGCCGGTTTCCGGCTCCTGCGCCACCTGCTCGGGCTTTAACCAGGCGCTGCGAAAATCGAACCAGCCAAGGGCCGTCATGCGCACACCGTGCACGCCGACCCGGCTCTCCAGCTCCAGCCAGTGGTGAAACAGCGGCACGAACCAGCTCTGGCGCTGCACCTCGGCCAGCAGGGCGCGGGGGCCGGGCTCTTCACCATGGGCGCGCCACTGCGTCAATCCCTGCCACAGGGCCTGCTGGCCGCCCCACACCCGGCGCAGCAAGGGGGTGCCCTGAAGCCAGGCGTAAGGGGCGAAGGCGTGCTCATGCTCCAGGTTGAGGGTGCCGAACCAGAGATCCACATCTTCATCCTCCCCGCTCACCCAGCGGCCGTAGTCCAGGGTACGTACCTCGAGCTGGATCCCCTGCTCTGCCAGCAGGCTGCTCATGGCGCTGGCGCACTCGTTGAACTCCAGGTGCTGGTTGAAGCAGGCCAGTACCAGCCGCGCTGGCAGGCTGACCGGGCCGGGCTCGGGAAGAGGCAGGCTCTCGCGCCAGTGGGGCAGGAGGCCCAATGCGCTGGTCCAGCCCCGCTGCAGTTCGGGTGCCACCCGGGCCATCAGGGCGATGGGGTTGAGCAGCCGGGTCAGCCACTGGCGCAGGGCCGGGTCCTGCAGGGGGACCGATCTGTCGTCCTGCAGCAGGAAGTAGCAGCCGGATTCCAGTTCGGACTCCCCGCGCATGGAACCAAGCTCCGGGGTGTCGCTGCCCAGCCTGACGTGGCTCTCCAGCCGCTCCGCCAGCTCCGGCAGCATCCAGATGTCGATCTCGTCGAGCAGGGCCCGCAGCCCGAAGTAGTCGTCAAATGCTTCGAGGCACAGGTGCAGGGGGTCGTTGGCGCTCACCCGATAGGGGCCGGTGCCCACCGGCTGCAGGGCGAAATTCGCCTCCCCCTTGAGCTCCCGCGGCAGGATGGCCGCCACCGGCTCGGCCAGCAGGTGCGGCAGCAGAGGATCCGGGCTGTCGAGATGGATGTCCAGGGTGCGCGGCCAGCGACTCTCCAGCCGTGCCAGATGGGCGAACAGCGGGCGATCCCGCAAGGCCTGCAGGCTCTCCATCACATCCTCCACCACCAGTTCGCGGCCGTGGTGAAAGCGCACCACGGGGCGCAGATAGAAGCGCCAGTGACAGGGGGCCAGACACTCCCAGTAGTGGGCGAGATCCCCCTCTATTTCCCCATTTTCCTCGTTTCGCCGGGTCAGACCGTTGAAGATCTGGCGGCTCAGGTGAATTTCGGAGCGGCGCAAGGGCGCGGTGGGCAACAGACCGGGCAGGGGCCGGTAGTAGGGCACCCTCAGGATCTGGCGCCCCTCCCGGGTGGCCTGGCCGAGCTGCTCGATGAGCAGCGGAGTGAGCAGATCCAGGCGATCTTCGGCCAGCCGCACCGCCTGCGCCAGCTGGCCCTGACTCAGCAGATCCCGCAATCGGCGCCGGGTCAGGCTCTCCTGGTTGTCGAGCAGGGTGAGGCGGGAGCGCCGCCCCCGCCCTGCCTCCGCCGTCCAGCACAGCCAGCCCTGCCCTTCCATGCGGCGCAGCAGCAGGCGGGCATTGCGGGGGGTGCAGCAGAGCAAGTCCGCCACCTCGGCGAGGCTGATTTCCCGCTCGTCGCAGCCAAGCTGCTGGGCGAGCCGTTGAAATTGCTGATAAAGGCGGCTAGTAGGCATAAAAGAGGAAATCCCTTGACTGAAAGTCATCAGTTTTTACTTCCGCATTTTAGCTCAATACTGCTGGCGAACGTGAGAACCACAGCACAGGAGCACCATCATGAGCCATGCCAACCCCCTCAAACCGAACCGGATCCAGCAAACCCTTCGTCGCTACTTCCTGAGGATCCTGCCCCGCCCTCTGACGCTGGTCGAAGATCCCATGGTGCAGCTCAACCGCCTGATGCAGTGGGACATGCACCAGATAGACGACAGGGAGTATCGCCGCCGTCTCTGAGGTCGCCGTCACAGGCGCCATCCGGTCACCGCCATCCCCCGGCATTGCTTTGCCGGAATGGGTGGTTTACATCGGCGCCAGGACTGCTAGATTGGACGTCTATCCATCCATAATGGTGACATCCAACAAGGAGTGTGTGATGAAAGATGCGACCCTGGCCCTGCACCACGGCTTTTCCAGCGATCCCGCCACCAAGGCGGTGGCCGTGCCCATCTACCAGACGGTGGCCTACGAGTTCGAGAGCGCCCAGCACGGGGCGGATCTGTTCAATCTGGCGGTACCGGGCAACATCTACACCCGCATCATGAACCCCACCAACGATGTGCTGGAGCAGCGGATGGCCGCCCTTGAAGGGGGGATCGCCGGCCTGGTGGTCTCGGCAGGTTCCGCCGCCATCACCTACGCCATCCAGGCGCTGACCGCCGCCGGTGACAACATCGTCTCCACCCCCCAGCTCTATGGCGGCACCTACACCCTGTTCGCCCACATGCTGCCAAGTTTCGGGGTCGAGGTGCGCTTCGCCCAGGATGACAGCGCCGAGGCCATCGCCGCCCTCATCGATGACAAGACCAAGGCGGTCTATTGCGAGAGCATCGGCAACCCGGCGGGCAACATCGTCGATATCGCCGCCCTGGCCAAGGCCGCCCACGCCCGCGGCGTGCCGCTCATCGTCGACAACACGGTCGCCACTCCGGTCTTGTGCAAACCCATCGAACACGGCGCCGACATCGTGGTGCACAGCCTGACCAAATATGTCGGCGGCCACGGCAACTCCCTGGGGGGCGTCATCGTCGACTCGGGCAAGTTCCCCTGGGCGGATCACGCCGAGCGCTTCCCCCAGCTGACCCAACCCGAGCCTTCTTATCACGGGGTGGTCTACACCGAGGCCTTCGGCCCGGCGGCCTTCATCGGCCGGGTGCGCACCGTGCCGCTGCGCAATACCGGCGCGGCGCTGGCGCCGATGAACGCCTTCCTGCTGCTGCAGGGGCTGGAGACCCTGAGCCTGCGCATGGAGCGCCACGTGGACAACGCTCTGCGGGTCGCCCATCACCTCAGGCATCACCCCAAGGTGGCCTGGGTCAGCTACGCCGGTCTGCCGGGTCACCCCCACTACCCGCTGGCGGAGAAGTACATGGCCGGTCGCCCCTCGGCCATCCTCTCCTTCGGCCTGAAGGGGGGCTACGAGGCGGGCGTGCGCTTCTACGATACCCTCAAGATCTTCAAGCGGCTGGTCAACATCGGCGACGCCAAGTCCCTGGCCTGCCACCCCGCCTCCACCACCCATCGCCAGTTGAGCGAAGAGGAGCAGGCCAAGGCTGGAGTGAAACCTGAGATGATCCGGCTGTCGGTGGGGATCGAAGCCATCGAGGACATACTGGCGGATCTGGATCAGGCGCTGGAGGCCTGAGTCAATCGACGAAGGAGCGGGCACCACGCCCGCTCTTTTTCATCCATAAGTGAACCTGCTGCCGGGGCGCTGCGTATCACCGCCTTCCGTCACTGCGTCGAGGTTTTCATGATAGTCCTGCACCACCTGAACAAATCCCGCTCCCAGCGCATCATCTGGCTGCTTGAAGAGCTGGGCCTGCCCTACCAGATCAAGGCCTACCAGCGCGATGCCGCCACCTTTCTGGCGCCGCCCGAGCTCAAGGCCGTCCACCCCCTCGGCAAGTCGCCGGTCATCGAGTTTGACGGGCGGGTACTGGCAGAATCCGGTGCCATCACAGAGTACCTGATCGCCCGCCACGCCCCGGACCGGCTGGCACCGGCCGCCGACAGCCCGGAGTATCCCGAATACCTGCAGTGGCTCCACTTCGCCGAGAGCTCCGGCATTCTGCCGCTGCTGCTCGACATGTTCGTGCGCAAGGATGGCAGCCCGATGCGCTTCCTGCCGGACTACGCCAAAGCCGAGTGCGCCAAGGTGCTGGGTTATCTCGATGAGGTGCTGGCAAACCGCCGTTACCTGGTGGCCGATCGCCTCACCGGCGCCGACATCCTGAACTCCTTCCTGGTGGATCTGCTGGCCCAGAGCGGCCAGCTGGCCCAGTTCCCCCACCTTGAGGCCTACTGGCAGCGACTCAACACTCATCCGGCACGCCAGAAGGCGGCGGCGCTGGAGCGCGAGCTGGACCGCAGCGCCGAATAAACGGCGGTGCCCCGGTGACACCCTGCAAAACGCCCCGATGATCGGGGCGTTCTCTTTTCCAGCCGTCAGCCAGATGATCAAAGCGCGTGGGACAGGATCCTGGACGCACTTATTGTCCGGATCGCCCCTTGGCCAAGGGCCTCAGGCCTAGAGGGCGTGAGAAAGGATCCGCGCCACTATGGTTGCCAGGATGACTTACAGCGCGTGGGAAAGGATCCTGGCTACCTTGTCGGGGTCGATGTCCTGCTGCTCCCCGAGGGCGGTCAGCCCGAAACGCTTGAGGTTGGAGCAGATACCGGGGATGCAGCCCTCGCTCAGGCCGTAGTCGGCAAGCCGGGTACCCACCCCCATCTGCTGGAAGAACTGCTCGGTGCGGATGATCGCCTCCTCGATGCGCAGCGCCTTGTCCTCCCGGCTGGAGTGCCACACCCGCTCGGCAAACTGGGCCAGCTTCTCCTGCTTCTGGGCCGCTTGCTCCCGCAGCAGGGAGGGCAGCACCACCGCCAGACTCTGGGCATGATCCAGCCCGTGCAGGGCGGTGAGCTGGTGACCGATGGCGTGGGTGGACCAGTCCTGGGGCACGCCGCGACCGATGAGGCCGTTGAGGGCCAGGCTGGCCGCCCACATCAGGTTGGCACGCACCTGGTAGTTGGTGGGCTCCGCCAGCGCCCGCGGACCGTTGTCCACCAGCACCTGCAGCAGCCCTTCCGCCAGCCGGTCCTGCACCTCGCCCCCCACCGGGAAGGTGAGGTACTGCTCGAGGATGTGGACGAAGGCATCCACCACGCCATTGCCCACCTGGCGCGGCGGCAGGCTGTAGGTGGTGGCGGGATCCAGCACCGCAAACACCGGTTGCACCAGCGGATTGTAGAAGGAGAGCTTGGCCTCCCCCCGGCTCACCACAGCGGCGGGGTTGCTCTCCGAACCGGTGGCCGGCAGGGTCAGCACACAGCCGAGCGGCAGCGCTGCCTTGATGGGGGCCTTGTCCCGCAGGATCTCCCAGGGATCGTCCCCCTCGAAGCAGGCCGCGGCGGCCACGAACTTGGTGCCATCCACCACGGAGCCGCCACCCACCGCCAGCAGGAAGTCGATGCGCTCGCGCTTGACCAGAGCCACCGCCTCCATCAGCTGATCGTACTGGGGGTTGGCGCCGATGCCGGGAAACTCCAGCCACTCCCGGCCCGCCAGCGCCTGGGTCAACTGCTCATAGACCCCGTTCTGCTTGATGCTGCCACCCCCGTAGAGCACCAGCAGACGGCTGCCGGCCGGGATCAGTTCGGGCAGAATGGCTATCTGGCCTTCACCAAAGCAGATGCGGGTGGGATTGGCATATTGGAAGTTGTACACGGCAGAGCCCTCGGTTGATTGCATGCCGGGGAATTGTGCGCCTGCCGTGCCATCAGGTCAAAAAACGGGATCCTGTCGTCAAAAATACGATGCCAGCTTGCCGATGCCGGGCGCTCCTGCCCGGCTTTGCTATGGTGATAGCGGGAAGACGCGCTCGTCGCCCCCTCAAGCCCCTCCCGGGGTCCCTTTCCCACTCACTGGGTCTCTATCATGAAACTGAAGCACGCCTGGATTGCGGGTGCCCTCACCCTCTGTGCCCCTCCCCTGCTCTATGCCGCCGAGGTCACCACCCATGTGGCCGTGGCCCCCGGACAAGCCAGTCTGGCCGAAGAACTGACGGCCAGGGCAACCGTCACCGCCATCGACCTGGCCACCCGCAAGGTCAGCCTGAAAAATGCCGAAGGGCAGACCCTGGATCTGATCGCCGGGGAGGAGGTGACCAACCTTCCCCAGCTCAAGGTGGGAGATGTCGTGGCCTTGAGATATCTGCAACTGCTGGACCTGACCCTGCTCAAGGGCACCGCCGGGGTGAGAAAACGGGTGGTGGAAGTGGAAGGGGGCAAGGCGGCCGCCGGGGAGAAACCCGCTGCCGGCGCCGGCATGCAGGTAACCATCTATGCCGACGTCATCGACGTGGACAAGGCGCATCAGACCATCCGGGTCAAGGGGGTCGACCATACCCTGACCCTCAAGGTGCAGGATCCGGCCCAGTTCGCCCTCATCGCCAAGGGGGACCAGATCAAGGCCGTGCAGACCACCGCCATCGCCATCGGCATTGCCCCCCAGAGTCCCTGAACCCTGACCACGGCCTGCCAGCCCCGTGGCAAGGGGGCAACCCCTTGCCTTTAACGCCCAAAGATTGCCGTTTGAATCACATCATGCCTGGGAGGCGGATTTGCCGGTGAGGCGATCCATGGCCTCCTTGAGCATGGCATCGCGCTGCGCGGCCAGGTCCTTGCTCTGCGTTTCGCGCTCCTCGGCAGAGAGCGTCTTGTCATCCGCTATCCCCTTGAGCTGACGCTCGAGATCGTCAAATTTTTTGCGATCAAAGCCCAGGGCCTTGTCCACCATCTGCTGCACCCGCGCATCCTTGACGCCACCGGTCAGGACTGTGTTCTTGCCGTTCCTGGCCAGATGCTCGTAGGTCAGTGCCTGCTGCGCCTTGCCGGTCAGCACCTGACTGGAGAGGCTGACCTGCTGAGACCAGCCGCTCTGCTTGTCATCGCTGTCGCTGAGGGTCGCCAAGGCACGGTTCTGGGACGCGCTCTGGGCGAGTTGATGACCATAGGGTTTGATATCCATGAAGGCTCCACGCTCACTGCCGGCCTCGCCGGCTCCGGGGATGGTTTCCCCACCATGGGCCGGAGACAGCAAAATGCAGGCCAACTTGAGTACCCCCCTCTTTCGACGGTTCAGCACGGGGTCGCAGCACGCCTCCTTCTGCACTCCATGACGAGTGCGACCAGACCCATCAAAAAAAGGCGCCCGAAGGCGCCTCTTGTGGACAGGAGTCGGCTCGTCATGACATCAGCGACGGCTGATGTGGAGCGGGCCGAAGGTCTGGGCCACCGGCATGATCTCGATGCTGTTGATGTTGACGTGGGCGGGCTGCTCGCTGATCCAGAGTACGGTATTGGCGATGTCTTCCGGCAGGATGGCCTGCACCCCCTGATAGACGGTGGCCGCCTTGGCGTCGTCGCCATGGAAGCGCACGTTGGAGAACTCGGTGCCACCACACAGGCCGGGCTCCACGTTGGTGACGCGGATGGCCGTGCCCGCCAGATCGGCGCGCAGGTTGAGGCTGAACTGCTTCACGAACGCCTTGGTCGCGCCGTAGACGTTGCCGCCCGGATAGGGGTAGGTCCCTGCGATGGAGCCGATGTTGATGACGTGGCCGCGGTTGCGCGTCACCATGCCCGGCAGCAGCAACCGGGTGATCAGGGTCAGGCCGCTGATGTTGGTGGCGATCATCTGCTCCCAGTCTTCCAGATCCGCCTTGTGGGCAGGCTCCAGCCCCAGTGCCAGGCCAGCGTTGTTGACCAAAAGATCCACCTGTTGCCATTCGGTCGGCAGCCCCTCGATGGCGGCGCGGGTGGCAGCCTTGTCCTGGACGTCGAACACCAGCGGCAGGAACTGCTCGCCCAGCTCCTCGGACAGGGCGGCCAGCCGTTCGGCGCGGCGCCCGGTGCCGATCACCCGGTGGCCAGCGCTCACCAGCAGGCGGCTGATGGCCTCACCAAAGCCGGACGAGGCGCCCGTTACCATTGCAATCATGTGAACCTCCATTGTTATTTGTCTTCTTGAAAAATCAGCACGTTATATGTCGCGTTTGCCCAGCTTTCGCCATGCGAACACCGCCAGATGCAGCAGGAAGAGACCCGAGCCCCCCAGCGCAAACAGCAGGCCGGTCAGGGCGTTGACCGAGGTATCGGCGCCGCACCACCACCAGACCAGCCAGCCGACGGCCCCGATGAGAAAGGTCTGGGCGGCGCAGACCGGGCAGCGCCCGAGCTTGGCCCTGATGGCCGTGGCCAGGCAATCCTCGCAACTCATGATGGCGCCTGCCGCTCATCCCCCAGCGCCAGCACCAGGCGGTGGGCATGCTGTCCGGGCCCGTAATAATCGGGCAGCCGTACCCCGGGGCGAAACCCCAGCCCCTGATAGAGGGTCCTGGCTTCTGGGTTGGCGTCGGCGACCTCGAGGCGAATCGCCCCCCAGCCGGCCTCGCGCCCTTCCCGGATCACCTGCTCCAGCAGGCGGCGTGCCCACCCCTGACGGCGGACGGTCCAGCGGATGGCGAGGGTCTGGATGATGAGACGATCCCAGCCTTTGTGCTCCAGCACGCTCAAATAGCCCATCACCTGCGCCTTCTCGTCTTGCAGCAGCAGGGTGCGCCCCTTGGCCTGATTGAGCAGATAGTGCCAGCGGCTGCGGCCGAAGGCGACCTCGGGGGGAAAACAGTAGCGTTCCAGCTTCACGATGGCGCCCAAATCATCGGCTCGGGCGGCGCGCACGGTCAACACGGGGAGTCCTTGTTCGGTTATTTATCCTCAGCACCAGAAATGCGACTTGTATCACAAGTTACCAAGGCAGAATATTAGGCACTGTAACCTCTTGTTTCCCCTCGCGCCATTGTCGTGCTTGTCGGTGCATCGAAGCCCACTGGGGATCCTGCCGTTTCTGGCAGTCCTTTCTGTGGAGCCTGAAAATATGAGTACCTATGTCATCGTCGAGGAGCCGGGCGACTGGCCCTGCCATGCCGACTATCTGCTGACCGCCCGCACCTACCTGCAACACGGTCTGCCCACCACAGGGGGGCGTCCGCGCATCATCAACCTCTGCCGCAGCCTGGAACACCTGGGGGCCGGTTATTACTGCTCCCTGCTGGCCCAGGCCCGCGGCCACCACTGCCTGCCGGGATTGCAGGCCATCAGCAGGCTGCAACCCCAGCAGCCTCCCGCCAAGCTGTGGCGCAAATTGCAGGGCTGGCTGGCCCAGCAGAGCGAAGACAGGATCCGGGTGCGCGCCATCTTCGGCCAGTGCGAACAGAGCGAGCTGGCGGGGCTCGCCCGCTATTACTACGGCCTGAGCCAGTTGCCGCTGCAGGAGCTGACCCTCAAGCGCGGTCGCCACGGCTGGTCGGTGCGCCAGCAGGAGAGCCTGTCACCGCTGGCGCTGAGCCCGAGCGAGAAGGCGCTGATGGTGCAGCACGCCCAGGCGCTGGTGGGCACGGGGGACGAGGAGCAGACGGCGCCACGCTACCAGCTCGCCATCCTGGTCGACCCCAACGACGGCCGCGCCAGCAGCGATGCCCTGGCGCTGGAGCGTTTCATCAAGGCGGCCGCGGCCCAGGGGATCCAGGCCGAGATCCTGCCTCCCTCGGCCATCGAGCGGTTGCCGGAGTTCGACACCCTCTGGCTGCGCGCCGAGACCGCGGTCGGCCACTACACCTTCGAATTTGCCCGCCGCGCCGAGCAGCTCAAGATGCCGGTCATCGACAGCTCCCGTGCCATCCTCGCCTGCAGCAACAAGCTCTATCTCTACGAGCTGATGGTGCGCAGCGGCGTGCCCATGCCCCCCACCACCGTCGTGACCCGCCGCGGCCGCCAGCATGTGGACGAACTGGTGCAGCGCCTCGGTCTGCCGCTGATGGTGAAGATCCCCGACGGCGCCCAGGGGCGCGACCTCGCCATGGCCGGCGATGACATCCAGCTCGCCCGCCTGCTGGACGAGGGGCTGGCCCGCTCCGCCCTGCTGCTGGTCCAGAGCCGGATCCCTGCCGAGTTCGACTGGCGCATCGGCTTTCTCGACGGCTCGCCGCTGTTCGCCTGCCGCCGCTACCGACCCGAACCCGGCAACCGCATCCGTCGCCGCAAACACCCCCTCGACATGAGCCGCATCGAGGCGCTGCCCCTCAGCGACGTGCCGGAGCGGGTGCTGCAAACCGCCCGCCGCGCCGTGCACCAGCTCGGCAACGGCCTGTTCGGGGTGGATCTGCGCCAGCAGGGTCAGGGCTGCGTGTTGCTGGAAATCATCGACAACCCCTGGATACGTGGCGATATTGAAGACAGGGAGGCAAAGGACCTCTACGAGCGCCTCGCCCGGGCCTTCCGCCAGCGGCTGGAGAACCGGGGGCAGAGCGCGACAGGATAACAAGCATCGCGAGCAGAGGTGGATATGATGACAATGCAGTGGTGGGACATCGCGCCCCTTGGCTGGGAGAACATCCTGGTCTGTCTGGTGTGTGGCACCCTGGTGGGGCTGGAGCGGCAGCTTCGCGGCAAGCCGGTGGGGATCCGTACCTCTTCCCTCATCGTGCTCGGCACCTACTGTTTTCTCGCTATCGGCGCCGCCGTCAGTCCTCAGGGCGCCGATCAGGCGCGGGTGCTGGGTCAGCTCATCACCGGGGTCGGCTTTCTCGGGGCCGGGGTCATGATGACCCGGGATGGTCAGGTGCTGGGGGTGACCTCCGCCGCCGCCATCTGGATGCTGGCCGCCCTCGGCGCCCTCATCGGTATGGACATGCTGCATCAGGCGCTGCTGCTCACCGTCGTCACCCTCTCCATCCTGGTGGGGGTGGACTATCTGGAAGCCAGCTTCAAGAGCCTGCGCCGCGGGGTGCACAACCGGCTGGAACACTGGCGCCACGGGGCCGAGCCCTCGGTCTCTTCCCGCCGGGACGATCTGGGCAGCGGCATCGAGAAGTAAGCCGCCACCATGAAAAAGGGCTCCATAATGGAGCCCTTTCTGTTGCCTGCCTCCCTCAGCGCACCAGCAGGAAGCGGCCGGAGAGGGGCGGCAAGTCCACCGTCACGCTGCTGCCACCGATGGCCAGGTTCTCGCCGCTCTGCAGATCCACCAGGGCGCTGCCGCTGCGCAGCTTGCCGACCGGCACGGCGTAGCTCTGAGGCGTGGTGGAGACGTTGAGCAGGTAGACTACTTGCTCGCCCGCCGTCTGCTTGATGTCGCCATAGACGCTCCCCTCGGCCACCAGCTTGACCCGCTCCCCCTGATAGAGGGCGGGGTGGGCGGCGCGCAAGGCCAGCAGGTCGCTCAGCCACTGCTTGAGCTCGGCCTGCTCGCTGCTCGGCACGAAGCCGGTGACACCGGGGACCTTGCCATCGCTGCGGGCCACGTGATCATCGCAGAGCCCCTGGGCCGCACAGTCGCCCCCCACCTGGCTGGCAAAGCCAGGCACCTCGTCGCCAAACTCCTCACCATAGTAGAAGGTAATGGGACCTGAGCGGGCGGCCATGAAGCTGAAGGCCGCCTTGTGGCGTTGCCAGTAGTCCGCCCCATTGAAGTTGCCCCGCTCCAGCAGATCGCCGAAGCGCACCAGATCGTGGTTGCCCAGCATCAGGTTGGGCATGGCGTGGTCCGGGTAGTTCTCCACCTTGTTCCAGCTGGCGTCGAGCACGCTGGCCCCCTGCCCGCCTTTGCCGGACTCTTCCACCGCCAGCGCCTGTACCAGGCCGTAGCGCAGGGGGAAGTCGAACGCCGAAGAGAGCGCCGGGTTGTCGCTCGGGCCATAGGCCTGGGCGCGGATCTCGTCGGCGCCCTTCCACACTTCCCCCACCATGTAGCCGAGGGTGCCCCACTGCTGGCCGGCGGCCTTGCGCGCCGCGCTGGCCTGGGCCACCTCGCTGCGAATGGCGCGCCAGTCATCCAGCCCCAGCTGATAAGCCTGATCGAGGCGCCAGCCGTCGATGCCGTACTGCTCGACCCAGTAACGGGCCACCTCCTTGAAGTAGGCCAGACTCTCGGGCTGGCCGTAATCCACCAGCTGGCCCGGGTAGCCTGCGCCGCCGCTCTTGAGGGCAGGCAGCCGCCCCTCTGGTGAAGGCTTGCTCACCCCCACCTTGTTGACGTGGCCGAACACCCCGTCGAGGAAGACATAGAGCCCGCGCTGGTGCGCCCCGTCCACCAGTTGCTTGAGCTGGGCGTTGCTGCCGAAGTTGGGATCCACGTTGAAGAAGTCGCAGGCGAAGTAGCCGGTGGCATCCAGCCGGTCGTCCCCGGCCTGACCGGCGCAGGAGTCAAACACCGGCGTGAGCCAGATGGCGTTGACGTTGAGGCTCTTGATGTGGTCGAGGCTGTCGATGATCCCCTGCAGATCGCCGTTGTGCCGGGAGGGGCCGTAACCGACGCCGTAGTTGGCGCTGCCGTCGCCGTCGACGAAGGACTCCACCATCACCTGGTAGGTGCGCAGGTTGCAGGCTGGCTGATCATTGCCGTAGCAGGCGCGGCTGGCCGACGCGGGGGGCGGATTGACCACCGGGGGCTGGGGGTCACTGCTGCCACCGCCTCCCCCGCTGCCGCAAGCCGTCAGTAACAGGGCGGCCCCGATGAGGCCGCCACGACGCAACGTTCCTTGTTTCATTGTTATGTTCCCGCTGTGGTGGATGGGCGCCCAAAGCGCCGCACTGGGGTCATGATATCGACCTGACCGACGCGGGTCTGTGACTGAAAACGTTACCTGACTCAACGAGTTAGCATGTCAGAATCGATGCATGTTGCGATCGGGGAAGGCGGCGCGCTCGTCGATGGGCAGGATCAGGTGGTAGACCTCGTGGGCCGCCAGGGTGAAGCCCGTGGGCCACGCCAGTTGATGGCGATCATCGATGAAGACACGGGCGAAGCGACGCTCGGTCTCCATGGCCGCAAACAGCGGCTGGCCGCGCCAGGGGGTGAGATCCAGCACGCCTGTGGTGCCGTCGGAGAGCACCACGAACAAAGACCAGCCCTGCATATATTCCACATCGATGAAGACCGGCATCCCTTCGGCTCCGATTGAGAAATTCGGCGCCATTATAGGCACGACCCTTGTCTCGATGTGCCAGCAGGATCACAGTTTTCCCAGCGTTTTATGCTCTCTTCGAACCCTGCATCCCGTCACAAAAAAATCATAAAACGTGCCAACTTTTCCATGTATACCCCATGCCCATGCAACCTTTGCCAGGCGCCACTGTCATACTCCTGCACCATAACAACAATGCGTCCGGGGACTGGGCGCAAACAGGTTTGCAGGAACAATATGACCACCATCAGACAATGGCTGGGACCGGTTTGGCCCATCGCCGTATTTTCATTGATCGCGCTCATCTCCCTGACCGTCAGCCGCCTTGGCCTGGGGCTCTGGCAACTGGAACGGGTGGATGCCGTCTCTGGCTGGCAGGAGATGCTGCTGCAAGGCATTCGCGTCGACGTTGCCACCCTCTGCTGGGTCTGGGGCGTACCCGCCGTCTTGACCCAGTTGCTGGCCGGACCCCACGCGCCGGGGCGGCTCTGGATGCAGCTTATCCGGATCTGGCTCACCCTGGGGCTCTGGCTGATGCTCTTTCTCGAGATCTCCACTCCCGCCTTCGTCACCGAATACGGGGTGCGCCCCAACCGCCTCTATGTGGAGTACCTCATCTATCCGAAGGAGGTGCTCTCCATGCTGTGGGCTGGCCGCAAGGGCGAGCTGCTGCTGGCCGTGATCTTCAGCGGCGCCGTACTCGGCGGTGGCTGGTGGCTGAGCGGCCGCCTGGTGCGTGACCTAAGCTTCCCCCGCTGGTACTGGCGCCCCGCCTTCGCCCTGCTGATCCTCGCCGTCGGCTTTCTCGGCGCCCGCTCCAGTCTCGGCCATCGCGCCCTGAACCCGGCCATGGTGGCCTTTGCCGACGATCCCCTGGTCAACGCCCTCACCGTCAACTCCGCCTACTCCCTCTTCTTTGCCATCAAGCAGATGGGGGCCGAGGAGGACGCCAGCCAGTTTTACGGCAAGATGGCTGACCATCAGGTACTCGAGATAGTCCGCGAGGAGAGCGGTCGCCCTCTCGGGGATTTCACCTCTGCCGATCTGCCGAGCCAGACCTTCAACACGGCCAGCTACCAGGGCAAGCCCAAAAACCTGGTGATCCTGCTGCAAGAGAGCCTGGGGGCCCAGTTCGTCGGCTCCCTCGGCGGCCTGCCGCTCACCCCGAACATCGATGCATTGTCGAAAGAGGGTTGGGCGTTCGAGCAGCTCTACGCCACCGGTACTCGTTCGGTACGCGGCATCGAGGCGGTGCTCACCGGCTTCACGCCGACCCCGGCCCAGGCCGTGGTCAAGCTCGGCAAGAGCCAGACCAACTTCTTCACCATCGCCGACCTGCTCAAGCAGCGAGGCTATGACACCAGCTTCATCTATGGTGGCGAGAGCCACTTCGACAACATGCGCAGCTTCTTCCTCGGCAACGGCTTCACCACCATCGTCGAGCAGAAGGACTTCAAGAACCCGGTGTTCGAGGGATCCTGGGGCGCCTCGGATGAAGATCTGATGGCCAAGGCCAACGAGACCTTCGCGGCGCTGCACAAGGAGGGCAAACCCTTCTTCAGCCTGGTGTTCAGCTCCAGCAACCACGATCCCTTCGAATTCCCCGACAACCGCATCGCCCTGTACGAGCAGCCCAAGCAGACCCGCAACAACGCCGCCAAGTACGCGGACTACGCCGTCGGCGAGTTCTTCAAGAAGGCCAGGGCATCGGACTACTGGCAGGACACCCTGTTCCTGGTCATCGCCGATCACGACAGCCGGGTCGGGGGAGCCAGCCTGGTGCCCATCCCCCGCTTCCACATCCCGGGGGTCATCCTGGGGGACGGCATAGCACCGAGAAAGGACCCTCGCATCGTCAGCCAGATCGACATGGCCCCGACCCTGCTCTCCCTCATGGGCATAAGTGCCGACTACCCCATGCTGGGCAAGGATCTCACCCGCATGCCCGCCGACTGGCCGGGGCGCGCCATCATGCAATACGACAAGAACTTCGCCCTGATGCGCGGCAAGGATGTGGTGATCCTGCAGCCCGAGCGGGCGCCGGAAGGCTTCATCTACGAGGATGCGACCGAGACGCTCACCCCGGCGCCGCAGCCGGGCGCCATGAAGGATGCCACCCTGGGGCTGGTCCTGTGGGGCAGCCTGGCCTATCAGCAGGGGCTCTACCGGACGGCGCAGGACAGCCGGCTGGCTCTCAACTGAGGAACCGCCCACAAAAAAACCGCCCTCGGGCGGTTTTTTCTTGCGGCTCGCCCCGTCAGGGGTGGGGGAAGCAGGGAAGCGAGCGGCTGAACCTGTGCTCGAACACCAGGGAGG
Organism: Aeromonas sp. 25-248; assembly: GCF_053005425.1. Taxonomy (NCBI): domain Bacteria; kingdom Pseudomonadati; phylum Pseudomonadota; class Gammaproteobacteria; order Aeromonadales; family Aeromonadaceae; genus Aeromonas; species Aeromonas sp. 25-248. Next base: position 110,218 of record NZ_JBRKTB010000006.1, read on the forward strand.
TCTCGAGATGGACCACCTCTTCCCGGGAGGTGAAGTGATCGAAGACGAAATTGCGCAGGTGTTCGGTATCGGAGACGCACAGGTGCACCAGGAAATCATCCTTGCCACCCATATGGAACAGGCTGATCACCTCGGGCAGGGCCAGGATGGCGTCGCGAAACGCATCGATGATCTGGCGGCTGTGACGGGCCAGTTGCAGGGAGACCATGGCCTGGATGTGTCCGCCTAGGGCCTGGTAATCCACCTCGCAGTGCGCCCCCTTGAGCACGCCATCCTGCTGCAGCTTGCGCACCCGCTCCAGACAGGTGGACGGCGCCACCCCGACCAGGGCCGCCAAATCCTTGTTGGTCATGCCCGCATCGCGAAACAGATGGGCCAGGATGTCCAAGTCCAGTTGATCCAGGTTTCTCATCTTTACTCCTTGCATCGCTCGATTTTTTTAGACTCTGCCCGTAAACCGGGCCGAACACAACGCAGATTGACATCGCCTCCGGCCCCTCTATGCTGTGCCGCACCCGCGGGATGCCGATCCCGTTGATCCCGGCCACCACGAGGAACCCCATGCTCAGTGCCCATCCCTTCTGGAGCCTGGACATTCCACGGCTCGACGGCCAGCTCCTGCTCACCCCCTGCCCCGGCAGCCAGCAGGTCCCCATGGCCGACGCCCTTGCCCAGTTGCAGCTGGCCGGTGCCGGCGGGGTGCTTACCCTGATGACGGAAGAAGAGCTGGCCCTGTGCGGGCCCCTCTCTCTCGGGCAGCTGGTGCAGGCCAGAGGCATGAGCTGGTTCCATCTGCCCATTGCGGATGACGAGGCACCGGATGCCGCCTTCGAACAGGCCTGGCCCGGGGTGCAACCCCGACTGCTCGCCCTGCTGCGCGAGGGACGGCACCTTGCCATTCACTGCCACGGCGGAAGCGGGCGTACCGGGCTGGCGGCCGCCCTGGTGCTGATGACCCAGGGGCTGCCCCAGCAGGAGGCCATGACCCTCATCCGGGCCAGACGGCCACGGGCCTTCACCCTGGCCTGCCACCGTCACTGGCTCGATACCCGTGGACGGCGGCTGGCCGGGGCGGACTGAGGGCTCTATCCCTTGGGCTGCTGGTAGGTAAACACCTTGCCGATGTCTTCCACCTTGTAGCTGGTCAACTGGTAGACGTAATAGTTGAGCCAGTTGGAAAACAGCAGGTGACCGTGGCTACGCCAGGTGGCGCGCGGGGTCTGGCTCGGGTCGTTGTTCGGGTAATAGTTGACCGGAATGACGGGGGTGAGCCCGGCCGCCAGATCCCGCCGGTATTCCCCATCCAGGGTCAGGGCGTCATATTCCGGATGGCCGGTGACGAACACCTGGCGACAATCCTTGGTGGCGGCCAGATAGACACCCGCCTCTTCCGACTCGGCGAAGATCTGCAGATCGGTGTGGGCGCGGATGAGATCCCCGTCGAAGGCCGCATAACGGGAGTGGGGCGCCACGAATTCGTCATCGAAGCCACGCAGCAGCGCCTCGTGCTCGTCGAGGCGGTGGTGGCGATAGACCCCGGAGAGCTTCTCGCCGTGGGTCTGCTTTTCCATGCCGTACAAGGCTTTCAGCGCCGCCTGCACCGCCCAGCAGAGGAAGAGGGTGGAGGTGACATGCTGATGGGACCACTCGATGATCTCGACGATGCGGGGCCAATAGACCACCTCCTCGAACTCCACCAGCCCGAGCGGCGCCCCCGTGATGATCATGCCGTCGTAGTTGTTGCCTCTCACCTGCTCGAAGTCGTGATAGAAGTTCTCCAGGTGCGCCTGGGGCGTGTTTTTCGACTCCCGATCGTCGATGCGCAACAGATCCACGTCCACCTGCAAGGGCGAGTTGGAGAGCATCCGCATCAGCTGGATCTCGGTTTCTATCTTCTTGGGCATCAGATTGAGGATGAGCACCCGCAGCGGGCGGATGTTCTGGGTGACGGCCCGGGATTCCGTCATCACGAAGATGTTCTCCTGCCCCAGCACTTCGGCGGCGGGCAACTGGTCCGGGATCTTGATCGGCATGCTGACTCCCTGTACTGCATCGGTAAATATGTCTGGACATCTAGAAGCCTATAATAAAGCGCTCCCGCTGTCATCAGATACCTTTTGTATTCACCCCGCCCTTTGACTAGCATACGGCTCAGTGTGTCCCTCGTGCCCAACCCCATGACAGGAATCAAGATCTCCGTAGAACGGCTGCAAGTCGGCAATTATGTCTCCCTGCCTTTGGGATGGCGTGAGCACCCGTTTCTGTTCTCCAGCTTCAAGCTCAAGAGCGAGGAGGAGATCGAGCTCATTCGTCGCCTTGGCCTCAAGCTGGTGACCATCATTCCCGACAAGAGCGACACGCCGCCCAAGCCCCTCGGACAGACCCAGTCCCAGGCAGATGAGGTTGAGGGAGAGGGTCTTGTCGCCCGCCAGGAGGAGATGCAGCAGGAGAAACTGCGGCGCATCGAGCAGTTGCAGCGCTATCGCCGCGACCTGCAGCAGTGCGAGAAACAGTTCCGCCAATCCCTGGCCCAGGTGCGCAACCTCATGGGCAAGATCCAGTCCCGCCCCCTCAACGCCATCAGCGAGGCCCAGGAGCTGATCAACGCCATGACGGAGCAGCTCCTCTCGGTGGACGAGATGGTGCTGCACCTGGTCTCAGACAGCGATGATGGCAACAGCCTGCAGTTTCACTCCCTCAACGTCAGCGTGCTCAGCATGCTGCTCGCCCGGGAGTGCAAGTTGCCGGCCGAGGCAATCCGTCAGGTCGGCATGGGGGCCCTGTTCCACGACATCGGCAAGCTGAGGATCCCGAGCCAGATCCTGCGCAAGACGGAGCCGCTGACCAAGCCGGAGCAGAACCTGATGGCCCAGCATCCCCGCTACGGCCTGGAACTGCTGGGGCTGGTCAGCGATTTTCCGGAAGCGGCCAAGCAGATAGTGCAGAACCACCACGAGTACCTGGACGGCACCGGCCCCCAGGGGCTCAAGGGGGATCAGCTCGATCCCCTCACCCAGATCGTCTCCCTCATCAACGAGTACGACAACCTCTGCCACCTGGAGGCCAAGGTGCCCTACGCGGCTCTCGGCAGCCTCTACAAGCAGCGCAAGTCCCAGTTCAACGCCGATCACCTCGGCATGCTGATCCGGTTGATGGGGGTCTACCCCCCGGGCAGCGTGGTGCAGCTCTCCAACGGCCAGGTGGGGCTGGTGATGTCGGTCAACGCCTCCCGCCTGCTCTACCCCGCCGTGCTGGTATACGACCCCCGCATTCCGCGCCAGGAGGCGGCCATCATCGACCTCGACGCGGCCGGGCTGACCATCGCCAAGGTGATCCAGCCCAAACGCCTGCCCCCGGCGGTGTTCGAATACCTCAATCCCCGCACCCGGATCAGCTACTACTTCGAACACGGCAAGCCCTGAGAGGGCTGGCCCCACCCAAGGAGTCCCCATGCGCATCGAGATCATCAGCACAGGCGACGAGATAGTGACCGGCCTGGTGGTGGACACCAATGCCGCCTGGCTCAGCGCCCTCTTGCTGGAGCAGGGCTGGCAGGTGCGCCGCCGCGCCACCGTGGGGGACAACCTCGCGGATCTGACAGCTGTGCTGCAGGAGAGCGCCAACCGCGCCGAGGTGGTACTGGTGTGCGGGGGGCTCGGCCCCACGGCGGACGACCTCACCGCCCAGGCCGCGGCCGAGGCGTTTGACCAGCCCCTGACCCTGTTCCCGGACTGGCTCGCCACCATGGCCGAACGCTATGCCAGCCGGGGCCGCACCATGGCCCGGAGCAACACCAAGCAGGCCTGGCTGCCCCGGGACTGCGAGATCCTCGACAACCCGGTGGGCACCGCCTGCGGCTTTGTGGTCCGCCACCCGGCCAGCCACGGCCAGAGCCGGCTTTTCTTCACCCCGGGCGTGCCGTTCGAGTTCAAGCAGATGGTGCGCGAACAGATCATGCCCCGCCTCAAGGCGCTGGCCGGGGAAGAGACGGACACCGAGCTGCGCCGTTTCTACACCTTCGGCGTCTCGGAGTCCGCCCTCAGCGACATGCTGGATGCGGCCCCCTGGCCTGCCGGCATCGAGCTGGGCTACCGCTCCTCCATGCCTCTCATCGAGCTCAAGCTCATCGGCCACGGTGCCAGCACCGCCGACATGGACGCCGCCGAGGCGAGGCTGCTTGCGGCCATCGCCCCCTGGCTGGTAGGGCGTGGCAACGAGGCGCCTGCCAGCCAGATCCTGGCCCTGCTGGGGGAGCGGTCGCTGCACCTGCAAGAAGGGGAGAGCCGGGGCGCCCTGCTGGCCATGTGTCACGGGCACCCGGCCCTGACCGCCGGCTTCAGCCACACCCTGAGCGACGATCTGACTCAACTGGCGGTGCCCGCCGCCCCCCTGAGCCTCACCATAGGCCGTGCCGGGCCGGACGGCGTGCCGCTGCTGCTCTGCGCCGACGGGCAACTGCACGGCCAGACGCTCAGGGTCAGCCACCCGGATCCCGCGAGCGGTCGCCGGATCCTCGCCTTCGCCGCCCTCGACATGCTGCGCCGCCACCTGCTGGGGCTGCCGGTGCTCGCCGACTACCTCACCCTGACCCGAACGGCCAGGGGCCAGGAGGGCGCCCGGGGCTAGAAGTGAGCCAAGCCTGCACCGCCATGGACCCAGTACCCGGCGAGCGCCAGGGTCAGCAGGCAGAAGGCCCTCTCGTAGCCCCCGCCGCTCTTGAGGGGCAGGCCGGGCAGGCGAAAGCGCCGACGCCAGGGCCAGAGCAGGGGAATGCCCATGGGGGTGAGCCAGTCCCCCAGCAGATGGCTGAGATAGCCCACGATGAGGGCATCCTTCACCGCCCCCGACAGCAACCAGGGGGCTTCCACCTGGGCCAGCCCCCAGACCCCCATCCCCACCGCCAGCAGGCTGTGGGTGAAGCCACGATGGCCGAACAGCCGGGAGAGCGGCCCCGAGATCCAGGGCAGTTGCCGCCCGAGCAGGGAACGGGGGTGATCGAGATCCGGCAGCAGGGCGCTCGCCAGGGCCATGGGGACGATGTGCCACAGGCTGGCATCGGCCAGGGCCGGAGTCAGCCCGACCTTGTGGGCAAGCAGGACGCAGGTGACGGAAAACAGCAGGTGGCCTTGGGCGGTCATGGGGCTCGTTCGGTTGGACAGAAAAAGGGGCTGATCGATGGCGACCAGGGTCCTCGCCCTGGGGCGGCGGCAGATTAAAATCCTTCTCTTCCTGCCTGGCAAGGTGATTTGCGTCGCCTCCTTGAACGTGATGGACACTCTGGATAGCGAAAGCATAAAACATCAGCATATTGCGCTAAAAAACCGCAATGGAGCCCATGGCATGGCCGGCTCCGCCCCTCTCCCGTCAGCCGATATTTCCTCAACCCGGCTCACCCATTTGCATTCAGATCGTTGACCCGGAAGGAAAAATACCCGAATACTGCGCGTTGGATCCGCCCCGGCGGCATCGGATGCCGGCAAGGAGAGGCCCCGACATGGGGCAAACCGGACAGGGACAACGAAGGAGGGCCCGGTGTTAAGCAAAGCGTGGTTTCAGCTGTCGGCCGACATGAGCTATGTCTGTCTGCGCATCACCCCGGGCCTCACCGAGCCCATCCAGGAAAGCGACGTCCTGGCCCTGCTGCGACTCTCCAACTGTCGGCGCTACGAACCCCTCGGCGAGGGGATCCGCGAAGCCGTCACCCTGCTCAACGCCCTCATCGCAGAGCCGGATGCCCCCGCGCATCCACCAGTCCCCATTGCCCGGCGCCAGGATGCCAGGCTGCTCATCCAGGTGGACAAGGACCAGATGAGCGCCAGGGCGCAGATCACCGCGGACTGGGGTGGCCAGCCCCTGACCCTGGCCCGGTTGCAGGAGGCCCTGGCGGCCAGCACGGTCAAGCAGGGGGTGAGCGAGCGACTCCTTGCCGCCGCCATCCAGGCAGCGGGTGAGGCGGCCCCCGGTGCCCAGCTCAATCCCGTCATCGCCCTCGGCAAGGCCGCCAGGCACGGCCTGGATACCCGCCTGGAGCGGCTGGTGGAGACCGCAGCCGAGCGGATCCTCAAACCCCAGGAGCGGGATCACGGCAAGGTGGACATGCGCGACCTCGGCACCCTGCTCACCGTCAAGGCGGGGGCGTTGCTGATGCGCAGGCACCCCGCCACCCAGGGCATCGACGGCTTCACCGTGACGGGCCAGACCCTGACCGCCCGCCACGGCAAGGAGAGCGCCATGACGCCGGGTGACGGCACCTGCCTCTCCCCCGAGGATCCGGACCTGCTGCTGGCGACACGCCCGGGACTCCCCTGTCAGGAGCGTGCCGGGATGCGGGTCGACGAGGTACTCAACGTCAAGCAGGTCGACATCCGCCACGGCCACGTCGAGTTCGAGGGATCCCTGCTGGTCACCGGGGACGTCATGCCCGGCATGCGCGTCAAGACCAGCGGGGACGTGGTGATCGGCGGCTTCGTCGAGGGCGGCTACATCGAATCCGGCGGCACCATCACGGTGCGCAACGGCATCATAGGGCGCAAGCTGGCGGACGACGAATACCTCTGCCACCTCAACGCCGGGGGGGAGATCCACGCCAGCTATGCCCAGTACGCCAGGTTGGAGGCCGATGGCGACATCCATATCCTGAGCCAGCTCAGCCACTGCTATTGCCGCAGCGGCCAGGATCTCAAGGTGGGGGACAGCGCCATGCGCAAGGGGCACCTCATCGGCGGCATCAACATCGCCAACCGGCTCATCATGGCACCGGTGCTCGGAGCCTCGGCGGCCAATCGGACCCGGTTGCAGATCCTCGGTGGCTATTTCAGCCAGAAGGAGCAGGAGCTGGCGCTGCGCCAGCGCAAACAGACCTGCGCCGAGCAGATAGACAAGCTGCAGGATCTCATCCTGCGGCTGCTGCAACTGCCTCGTGACAAGCGCAATCCCGAGACCCTGCAGAAGATCAAGGCGCTGCGCACCCGCCAGTTCGACGAGAGCAAGAGCCTGGACGAGCAGCTCGCCGAGGCGCAGCGGGAGCTGCAAGCGCTCATGGCCAACATGGACATCATCGCCACCCAGCGCCTCTTCCCCGGCGTCGAGGTGGAGATGGCCCACCACCACAACAGGGTCGACATCGAGCACGGCCCCATCCACTTCGCCATCCGGGAAGATCAGCTGCAACTGACCCCCTACCAGGGACAGCGCTGAGGGGCAACGTGCCCCCGCGTCGGCAGGCGGCGTGATCCCGGCGGCGATTTTCGCTACACTCGGCCTCCCCATGGCCCCATCGGGCGGGCCGGCCAGACTCAGGTAGTGAGAAGATGTACAAGCTGATCGCATTGGATATGGATGGCACCCTGCTGACCCCAGAGGGCCGAATCTCCCCCCGCACCCAGGCCGCCATCGCGGCAGCCCGCGCCAGGGGCGTGACCGTGGTGCTGGCCTCCGGCCGCCCGCTGGAAGGCATGACCGCCGCCCTGACCGAGCTGGGCCTCACCGGCCAGGATGACTACGTCATCTGCTACAACGGCGCCCTGGTGCAGCAGGTGTCCGAGCAACGCATCATCCGCAGCCAGTTGCTGACCGGCAGCGATGCCCGTGCCATCGCCCACCTGGCCTGTGAGCTGGGGGTGAACATCCACGGCTTCTCCGTCCGCCAGGGGCTCATCAGCCCCAGGATCAGCCCCTATACCGAGCACGAATCCCGCCTCATCGGTCAACCCATCAACCTGGTGGACTTCGCCACCCTGCCCGACGACGAGCAGATCATGAAGGTGATGATGATTGACCCAGAGCCCCTGCTCTCCCGTGCCATCGCCCAGCTGCCCGCCGAACTCCACGAGCGCTATACCGTGGTGCGCAGCGCCCCCTACTTCCTCGAGTTCATGAACAAGCGCAGCAACAAGGGCACCGGCGTCGCCGCCCTGGCCGAGCACCTGGGGCTGGATGCCTCCCAGGTGATCGCGGTGGGGGATGCGGGCAACGATCACCACATGATCGCCTACGCCGGACTCGGGGTCGCCATGGGCAACGCCACCGACGAGATCAAGGCGCTGGCACAGCACACCACGGGGCGCAACGATGAAGACGGGGTCGCCCAGGTGATCGAACGTTTCATCCTGAACGCCTGAGTCGACAAGGGGCCCTGTGGGCCCCTTCTGCTATCCGGCCGCCCGGCCAGATGTTTAATATATCCACCATCAAATCTCTCGCCGCACCAGGCATTCCCCCTCAAGCCCCTTTAAATGGGACTCACAGCCGTATCCCGACATCAACGGTTAACATAATTGCATCATTTTGTTTGACATATTGAACGGCCTTGGCAGACTGGAGGCAGGATCCAGGCTGTCGTTGCCAAGGCTGACCGACGATTCTGGCACGCTGGCGCGACCCTGATCCCACGACCATGCCTTGAGGCATGCCCTTGCGAGCAGAGGCGGCAAGGGCCTTCCCAAGGCGCAGGATGAGACCGCCAAGGATAGCCAAGGTGACCTATGCCCAACCCCAGTGCCCATAACAAACCCGTCGTGCTGATGACCATGGGGGCCCAGGCCCGCAGTGGCCACGCCTACCAGGTCATGACCCACAAATACATCAAGCCTCTGGTGGAGATCAGCGGCTGCGTGCCGCTGCTGGTGCCCACCTGCTGTGGCACCGAGGATCTGGAGCAGTATCTGGACCTCGCCGACGGGGTCTATCTGAGCGGTGCCGGATCCAACATCGATCCTGCCCTCTATGGCCAGGAGAACCTCACCCCGGAGAAGCCCCAGGACAGGGACAGGGATCTGTTCGATATTCCCCTGGTGCGCGCCGCCCTCGACCGTGGCCTGCCGATCCTCGGGATCTGCCGCGGCATGCAGGAGATCAACGTGGCTCTGGGAGGCGACATTCACCAGAAGGTCTATTGCGAGCCGGGTTATGACGATCATCGGGAGGATGCAGATGACCCGGTGGACGAGCAGTATGGCGAGAGCCATCAGGTCGAGCTGGTGCCCGGTACCTGGCTGGCCGAGCTGATGGGGCAGCCGTCGATTCCGGTCAACTCCCTCCATGGGCAGGGGATCAAGACGCTGGCCAAGGGGCTGGCCCCCCTGGCCCATGCCGAAGACGGGCTGATCGAGGCGATCCACGCACCCGCTCTCTCCCCCTTCCTGCTGGCGGTGCAGTGGCACCCGGAGTGGAAGGCCAGCGAGAACCCCCACTCCATCAAGCTCTTCACCGCCTTTGGCGACGCCTGCCGCCGGTTCAGGCAGCAGGTCGGCTAGTCGCCGACCCCTTGCCCTTGAGCCTGGACAGGGCCCCGTACATCGGGGGCTGCCCGGAGGCATCCGACGTGGCGGTCCTGTGAACCTCCACGCCATCAAGCTGTCCACTGCCTTCGGCGACGCCTGCCGCCCGCTCAGGCAGCAGACGGGCTAGTCGCCAAATCCCTTGCCCTTGAGCTTGGGCAGGGCCCCGCGATCAGGGCGCAGGGTTCGGCAGACATCCAGCCCCTTGAGGCCCCGCTGGATATGGTCCGGGGCCTGCCCGAGCACCATGCCGTTGCCGCGATAGAGACGGGCATCCTCCAGCTCGAACAGCTCGCCGCCGATGAGCAGTTGCTCCCGGCCATTCACCACCTTGCCCCGTTTCAGGGGCAGGGTCATGTCCACCTGGATCTCGCCGGTGGCACACCCCTCGCGCCAGCGCGCCTCGTCGGAAAACGGGGAGATGGCGATCTCCCGCCAGGATCCGTCCCTGAACTCCATCCGGTAACGGTCTTGCACCAGATCGCATCCCGCCAGCATCATGGGGATCGCCAGCCAGATGACACCCTTCATTCCCTTCACGCCCTTGCTCCCTTGTTGTTATTGCCAGATATAGATCACGGAATCTGTCCCTCACCCCCAGCTCAGAGCAGCAGGGTGGCCAGATCCTGCAGCTGCCCCAGCTCCACATCCGGCAGCAGCGACAACGACTGCCAGGACTGACCGCTCTCGTTGAGCCAGGCGGCCCGAAAGCCGTGCAGCCTGGCCCCCAGTACGTCGGTCACCGGGTGATCCCCCACATGAAGGATGCGGCCGGGGGTCAGCCCCAGGGCCTCTTGCACCTGCACGAACATGTCGGGAGCCGGTTTCATTCTGGCTCCCGCTCCCGCCTTGCAGACCAAGGTGAAGTAGCCAGCCAGGCCCGCCTGCTCCAGATCCAGGTTGCCGTTGGTGATCACCGCCAGCGGGTAGCGCGCCGCCAGACGAGCCAGCAGGGCGTGAGTCGCCTCGCTCACCTCTATCTTCGAGCGCTCGGCCATGAAGCCGGTGAACACCGCCCGGGCCTGCTGCTCCGCCAGCCCGGGCTCCATGCCCCCCTGCACCAGGGCCTCGCGAATGCCCCGCTGGCGCGCCAGGCTGACGTCGTGGCTCAGCGCCGGGTGGTCCAGCAGCAACTGGCGCTTGAGCGCGAGCCAGCGCGGCTTGTCCAGCATGGCGGTAGCCAGGTATTCGCTGCGCAGGTGGTCCAGCATCCACTGTTCCGCCCGCGTGATGGCGGGGCCGTTGTCATAGAGGGTGTCGTCCAGATCGAACGAGATGGCGGCCACCGGCTGCCAGCGACGGTAAAACTGCATGGCTGTTCCTCTTTACTCCTCATCCTCTGGCGTTGCGAGCTCCCGTCTGACCCGGGCGACGTGGAGATTGTCATCCCCGCAGATCGCACACCACATCACTCATCCTCCGGCGTTTCCGGATCCCGCTTCGCTCGCGGGTGGGCACTGTCATATACCTTGGCCAGATGCTGGAAGTCGAGGTGGGTATAGATCTGGGTGGTGGAGAGATCCGCATGCCCCAGCAGCTCCTGCACCGCCCGCAGATCGCCGGAGGATTCCAGCATGTGGGTGGCGAAGCTGTGGCGCAGCTTGTGGGGGTGCACGTGGGCATTGAGCGCCTGCTTGTTGCCCCAGCCGTCGAGCCGCTCCTGTACCGAGCGGGCCGAGAGCCGCTGCCTGCGCTTGGAGACGAACAATGCCTCCCCCTCGTCACCGGCCAGCAGGGGGCGTACCTTGAGCCACTTGTGCAACCACTCCACCGCCATCCGCCCGATGGGCAGCACCCGCTCCCGCGAGCCCTTGCCGATCACCCTGAGCTGGCGCTCCTCGAGCTTCACGTCCGCGAGGTTGAGCCCCACCAGCTCGGCAAGGCGCAGGCCGGAGGAGTACATCAGCTCCATGATGGCGCGATCCCGCACCGCCAGTGGATCCTGCTCGTCGGTGATGTTGAGCAGCTGGTACATCTCGTCCACGTCCAGGTTCTTGGGCAGGGGCCGCCCCTGCTTGGGGGTGACGATGCCCCGCGCCGGGTTGGCGGTGAGCCGCCCCTGGCGCACCTGCCAGTCGCAGAAGCTGCGCAGGGCCGACACCTTGGTGGCAAGGGAACGGGGCGCCAGCCCCCCCTTGTGCATCCGGGTCACCAGACTGCGCACCTGGCTCGCCTCGAGCCGGGCCCAGTCGTCGACCCCGAGCTTCATCAGCTCGGCGGTCATCGCTTCTAAGTGGGCCTGATAGTTGCTGCGGGTGTGGGGGCTGAGCTGGCGCTCGACCCGCAGGTATTCGATAAAGGCGTCCAGCTCCCCCGCCAGTGCGACCGGCAGGGGGTCGGCGGCAGGGGGCGTCTTGGCAGGGGATCGGGTCGTTGCCTTAGCCACGGGCCAGCTCGGGCAGGCGCAGCTGCAGCAGACGCCCCAGCTGACCCAGCAGCAGGGTGTCGTTGTGGGGGGTGAAGTGGCTGGGATCCGAGCTCGCGAAGGCCAGCACGCCGAGCTCCCCGAGCCGCATCAGGGCCACCGAGTTGACCAGCACATCATTGCCAAACAGCGCCTGCTTCTCGCTCTGGTTGAGGCGACCGAAATAGTAGTCCGTGCCGGGCAGGCGCAGGCCCAGCAGTTGTTCGAGCTGTTTGCCCTGCGCCAGGAAACGCTGCTCGGGGCCGCTCAGCTGGAAATGCCTGGGATTGAGCCAGAGCCGCAGGCCGGTGAGTCGCAGCCGCTGGACGAAGGCCTTGCCCATCACGGCGCTCAGCTCGAACAGGGTCTGGCAGCCGTAGATCTCCCCGTAGAGATCCGCATAGACCCGGAAGATCCGCTCGTTCTCGCTGGCGACCCCCATCAGTTCGGTGATCTCCTGCTCCAGCTGCTCGATGCGCTCCCGCTGACGGTCCAGCTGGCGCTCCACCAGGGAGATGGTGCCCTTTTGCCCATGGGGAATGCGGATCTTGTCCAGCATGGCCCCGTGACGCAGGAAAAACTCGGGATAACGGGCCAGGTACTCCAGCACTGTGGCTTCATCCACCAGTGATTCCTGCCGTTTGAGTTCGCTCATAACTTGGTTGATCCATCCGAAAAAGGGGCCAAGGGCCCCGATATGATCCGTTGATGGAGCGGGATCACCCGCTCCTTGTCTACAACTCTATCTGGCCGTCAAAGACGTGCTCGGCCGGCCCCGTCATATAGACGGGCTGACCCGGTCCCTTCCAGGCGATGGTCAGCTTGCCACCCGGCAGGGTGACGGTGACCCGCTCCTTGAGCTTGCCCTGGCTGATGCCTATCACCACGGCCGCACAGGCCCCGGTCCCGCAGGCCAGGGTCTCCCCCACCCCGCGCTCGAAGACCCGCAGCTTGATCTCGCTGGCGTTGACCATCTCCATGAAGCCGACGTTGACCCGCTCGGGGAAGCGCTCGTGGCGCTCCATGATGGGTCCCAGGGTCTCCACCGGCGCATCGGCCACCGAGGGCACCTCGATGACGCAGTGAGGGTTGCCCATGGAGACGGCACCGCACATCACGGTGTGATCCTGGGCCCGCAGCAGATACGTCTTCTCCGCCTTCTGGGCACGGAACGGGATCTTGCCCGGCTCGAACTGGGGCACCCCCATGTTGACCGTGACCTGGTTCTCCCCTTCCAGCTGCAGAGTGATGCGGCCCCGGGCGGTACTGACCGCGATGCGATCCCGGTTGACCAGCCCCTTGAGACGCACGAAACGGGCGAAGCAACGGGCCCCGTTGCCGCACTGTTCCACCTCGCTGCCGTCGGCATTGAAGATGCGGTAGTGGAAGTCGAGCTCGGGGTCATAGGGCGGCTCCACCAGCAACAGCTGGTCGAAGCCGATACCGAAGTGACGATCCGCCAGCTTCTTGATGATGTCGTTGCTGAAGAACACCTTCTGGGTGACGCCATCCACCACCATGAAGTCGTTACCGAGGCCGTGCATTTTGGAAAACTCAATCAACATCGCGCGTTCCTGTCTCACCGTTAATCACGCTCTCACATGGAGGAACGCTGAAAATCCATCCATCACGGCAGCAGGTGCTCGCCACGCCAGAGATCCGCCAACTGCTCCCGCTCACGGATGAGGTGCGCCTGGTCACCGTCCACCAGCACCTCGGCCGCACGGGGTCGGGTGTTGTAGTTGGAGGACATGGTAAAGCCGTAGGCGCCGGCGGAACGCACCGCCAGCAGGGAGCCCTCGGCAATCGCCAGGGTACGCTCCTTGCCGAGGAAGTCGCCGGTCTCGCACACCGGGCCCACCACGTCATAGAGTGCCTTCTCGTGGGTCGCGCGGCTGTCCACCTCGATGATGTTCATCCAGGCGCCGTAGAGGGAGGGGCGCAGCAGATCGTTCATGCCGGCGTCGATCAGGGCGAAGTTGCGGGTCTCGCCGGGCTTGAGGAACTCGACCCGGGTCAACAGCACACCGGCGTTGGCGACGATGGCGCGGCCCGGTTCGAACAAGAGGGTCAGATCCCGGCCAGCCAGCTTCTGCTTGAGCGCCTCGGCATACTCGGTCGGGTGCGGCGGCTGCTCAGCGCCGTAGTTGACCCCCAGACCGCCGCCCACGTCCAGGTGATGGATGTGGATGCCTTCCGCCGCCAGCTCGTCGATGAGCTTGAGCAGCTTGTCCGCCGCCTCCATAAAGGGATTCAATTCAGTGAGTTGCGAGCCGATATGGCAATCCACCCCCTTGATCTCGATGTGGGCCATGGCCGCTGCCTTGCGGTAGATGGCGGGCGCCTGTTCGATGGGGATGCCGAACTTGTTCTGCTTGAGGCCGGTGGAGATATAAGGGTGCGTGCCTGCGTCGATGTCCGGGTTGACCCGCACCGAGACCCGCGCCTTCTTGCCCATGCTGCCTGCGACCCGGTTCAGGCGCTCCAGCTCGGCTTCGGACTCCAGGTTGAAGCAGAGGATCTCTTTTTCCAGCGCAAGGCGCATCTCGGCTTCGCTCTTGGCGACGCCGGAGAAGACTACCTTGGCCGGATCACCGCCCGCCGCCAGCACCCGGGACAGCTCGCCGCCGGAGACGATGTCAAAGCCCGAACCGAGGCGTGCCAGCAGATTGAGCAGGGCCAGGTTGGAGTTGGCCTTGACCGCGTAGCAGATCAGGTGGGGAATGTCGCCAGCCGCCTGGTCGAAGGCATGCCAGTGGCGTTCCAGGGTGGCGCGGGAGTAGACATAGAGCGGAGTGCCGTACTGGTCGGCAAGCTGTTGCAGGGGAAGCTGTTCGGCCTGAAGCTGACCGTCTGCGTCGTAGTTAAAGTGATCCAAGGGGGCGGTTCCTTCCTAGATTATTGCGGCGCGGCCTCTGAGGCCGGTGTAGCGGTCGCAGGCGAGGCGGCTTGCGGTGTACTCTCTGTCTTGGGCTGTGTCTGCTCTGCAGGTGCGGGCTGTTCGGCCGGCGGCATGTAGAGCGGCCCCGTCAGGCCACAGGCGGCCAACCCGAGCGACAGCGACGCGGCAAACAGGCACTTGGTGAACTGGGTAATCATAATGGTTCGCTGCGAAAAAATTTTTGGCCCTCTATAATCGCACTCACATTGTTAAAAGCAACAGGATAAACCGATGAAGGATCACGAGTATCACGCCCTGACCGACGCCTTTTTCCAGTATGTGGAAGACACCATCGACGAGGGGTATCCGGATATCGACTGCGAACGCGCCGGCGGGGTGCTGACCCTGAGCTTCGAGAACAAGACCAAGGTCATCATCAACAAGCAGGAGCCCCTGCACCAGATCTGGGTCGCCACCCGGGAGAACGGCTTCCACTTCGAGCTGCGCGGTGACAGCTGGATCGACAACCGCTTCGGCGACGAGCTCAAGGCCCTGCTGACCCGGGCCTGCACCACCCAGGCCGGCGAGCCCGTGGTCTTCTCATGACGGATCTGCATCCCGAAGGTGCCCGCCATGCGGTGATCTGGCTGCACGGGCTGGGGGACTCCGGCGCCGGCCTCGCCCCCCTGGTGGAGGCGCTGGCCCTGCCCGCCAACCTGCCCGTCCGCCATCTGCTGCCGGATGCGCCCGAGCGCCCCATCACCATCAACATGGGCTACCGGATGCGCGGCTGGTACGACATCAAGAGCTTCGAGGATCCGGCGGATCGCGCCGTGGAGTCCCATGTCAGGGAGTCAGCGGCCCGTATCGCTTCGCTGATCGAACAGTTGGTGGCCGAGGGTTTCGCCCCCGAGCGCATCGTGCTGGCCGGCTTTTCCCAGGGGGGCGTCATCGCCTCCTTCACCGCCCTGCGCCATCCGGTGCCACTGGCAGGCCTGCTCTGCATGTCCACCTATCTGGCGGTACCCGATGCCCTGCCCGGCGAAATGAGCGAGGCGGCCCGCGCCCTGCCCATCTGCTACATGCACGGCATCTATGACGACGTGGTGAACCTCTCCATGGGCTGGGACGCCAAGAACCGGCTGGAAGCGGTGGGACTCAGCCCCGAGTGGCACGAATACCCCATGCGCCACGAGATCTGCCGCCCCCAGCTGGGCGACATTCGCAGCTGGTTGCTGGCCCGCCTCGGCGCCTGATTGTCGGATCACGGGTAAGACAACGGCCTGCATCAGCAGGCCGTTTGCTTTCATCCCTGACGGCGATGCTCGACGGCATCCCCCCACTGGCTGCGCCCCCTCCACGCCAGATTCCCGCACCACGGATAGGACAACGGCCTGCATCATGCAGACCGTTTGCCATCTTGCCTGTGCTGTTATCAGCACATCATCCTACTTCCCGCGCCGCGCCTGGGGTGTCCCGCTGCGGGCTCTGGCTGCGGTAGGGGATCACATCGAGTTTGTCACCCACCTGCACGATTTCGTAGTACTGGGGCAGGTTGAAGTTGCTGAACTGACCCGCATTGCTGAATCGCTCGTGACCCGAGGTGTAGAAGCGATTCACCCCCTGTACCAGTTCGTCCTTGTTGCCGGCGAAGTGCTGGTAGATCTCCACCCGGTTCGCCTCGTCCAGGATATAGATGTTGGTGCCTGCATCCCGGGTATCGAAGAAGAACTGCACCAGCCCTTCGCTGGCGTAGGCGTCGAC
This sequence comes from Aeromonas sp. 25-248, assembly GCF_053005425.1. Classification (NCBI taxonomy): domain Bacteria; kingdom Pseudomonadati; phylum Pseudomonadota; class Gammaproteobacteria; order Aeromonadales; family Aeromonadaceae; genus Aeromonas; species Aeromonas sp. 25-248. The sequence continues at coordinate 126,545 of NZ_JBRKTB010000006.1, forward strand.
GATGCCGGGCAGATGCTGGCTGTGAGTCTTGTCGAGGCGCAGCGGCAGGTGATCCAGCTTGTTGTGGGAGATGTGGCGGTAGAAGTCGATGGCGTTTTCCAGCTTCTTGACCGACACCCCGCGCCGCTCGAAGAAGATGCCGTACTTCTCCTTACCGAGCGCCAGCGTCTTGACCAGCTGCTGCTTGTCCCGGGCCAGGCGCAACTCGATGCATTCAGCCACAAGCTGCTGGAAGCGGGTGCGCACCAGGGAGCGGAAGTGCTGGCTGTAGCAGAACACCTCGATCATCTCGGGGGCCGCGGCGTCCTGGTGCATCTTGCCGAGGATGGTGGTGAGGGCGTCCACCACGGCTTCCTCTCCCTCGAAGTGCAGGGTGCGGATCTCGCTCCAGGAGTTGCGATAGACGAGATCCACGGATCCCACCAGACACTCCTGGTTGCGACCGAACGAGAAGACATCGGCGGCGTTGGCATCGAACTCGATCACCTGCCCCACCCAGTGGCTGGACGGGTCCGTCTCCAGGTTCAGGAAGATGGAGAGCTGGCGGATCTCGCACGGCCGGCTCAGGGCCAGGTTGGTCGCGCGGGGATACTTGACCGGGAAGGTGCCGGAGAGATCGCGACAGAACTGATGCAGGTTGTCGATGTGCAGATCCGAGCCCTGGTTGAACAGGTGCACCCGGGACTGGGGCGTCAGCAGGCCGTTGAAATAGGCCCAGGCAACCAGCTTGCTGATGTAGCCGTTATATTCGAGCGGCGCCCGGCCAATGATGTCGGCGGGTTCGAGGGAATGCTTGTAGAGATACCAGCCGGCGCGATTCAGGCGGCCGTGGGGTACCTGTACCAGGCTGAGATCCGGCTCGCCGAGATCCGGCGCAATCTTGAGGTTGATGCGCTGCACCTTGCCCGGCAGGCTCTCGAATGCGGCATAGAGCTTGCGCGACAGGATGCCGATGTCTTCCGGGTTGATGGACTCGCTGATGTTGTTGCGCCGGGCGAACTGGATGAGATTGCGGTAGCTCTGCATCAGAGCCTCCAGCAACTCGGCGTAGGCCACCTTGACGTCCTCGACCTTCCACTCCTGGCGGTGATCAAGGTGGTAAAGGCGCTCCGGACTCCAGCCCCAGTAGGCTACCAGCTGGGCCATCTGCTCCCGGCGCCAGTCCGGGGAGTGATCTTCCTTGGGATGGCTCAGCCCGTCGCACACCTTCAGATAGAAGCAGCGACGCACCAGATCGAGGCGCTGCATGTCGCCGATGGACTTCAGGTAGTTGGTCACCTTGTCCAGCATCAGGCAGTAGTTGTCGAGGCGGTAGTGCATCCCCTCGTTGTGCTGGAACCAGTCGCGACTGGTCACCGACAGCAGCCGGGTGTTGGGATACTCGTGGGAGTAGGCCTCCATCAGCACCGACTTGAGCACCGCCTTGTAGGGGGAGTCGATTCCCTTGTAGAGCTGCCACAGGGCGGAGCCGAAATACTCCTCGGCAGGAATGCGATCAAAGCCCCCCAGATCGAGCCAGTCATCCTGGCTCAACTTGCCGTGGGCAAACAGGCCGTTGACGTAGTCGTCGTAGTGATCGTCATATTCGGCAGGCACCAGATACCAGAGCAGCCGCTTGCCGGCGATGTGCATGGCGCTGCGGTAGAACTCGTCGAGCAGCAGCAGGTGCTGGGCGCTGCCGCAGCTCTCCCCCTGCATCTGGGCATCGTTGCGCTGACGGAACTTGTCTTCGGGGATCAGGAAGAAGTTGAGATCGACCCCCCGCTGCTCGGCCCACATGGAGAGGTGCTGGCACTTCTGTTCCAGCAGGGCGAGGCGCTCGCTCGACAGACCGGCCACGTGGCAGACCCAGATGTCGAGATCCGAGTGGCAGCACTGACCGATGGAGGAGGTGCTCCCCATGGAGTAGAGGCCCTGGATGGACTTGTCGTGGGTACTGAGACCGCCCTGGCAGTTGGCGTTCTGGCAGAGATCCTGGATGAAGGCCTGCTGGGCCTCGTTGGCGACAAAACTCCAGATACCATGAGGCACATCCCCTGCCACATAACCGGGCAACAGGGGGTGATTGAAGTGCAGCATGACAGGCAGCAAGTGGAAAACCTGCTGCCCGTAGCGACTCATGAGATCCAGCGCTCGTTGCGTCTTGAGACGATTGAGTTCGTCGTAGCGCGCCACCAGCGTGTCGAGTTTAACCAGCAATGCCCTACCTATGGGGAAGAGAAATGACGCACCAAAACGGGGAGACGTCAAAAAAGTGTGATCATGTTAACAATGCAAACAGCAGTGGTAAACAAGCCCGCACACAATCACCGGATTATTTCTGACCCCGTTCGTAACGGTATCAGAGGAAAGCAATAAAGTTGCTTACTTTCAATAACTTAAAATCAATTATTGGCTGAATGAAAATAATTTTCAGCCCCCGTTTTTGAGCTTGGCCCCGCTTTTGCGGGCTGCGCCATGAAAGCCCCTGCAAAGGGTGGTAAGATCGTTTTCCTCTCAAAAGATGAAACAACTGATTGATATGGCAGCCCGAACCCTGAAAATTGCCACTCGAAAGAGCCCACTGGCCCTGTGGCAGGCCAATTTTGTGAAAGATCGGCTGGAGGCACTCCATCCGGATCTGCAGGTCGAACTGGTGCCCATGAGCACCCAGGGTGACAAGATCCTCGACACCCCCCTCGCCAAGGTCGGCGGCAAGGGGTTGTTCGTCAAGGAGCTGGAGACTGCCATGCTGGAAGGGCGTGCCGACATCGCTGTCCACTCCATGAAAGACGTACCGGTGGAGTTCCCCGATGGGCTCGGCCTGCACACCATCTGTGAGCGCGAAGACCCGCGTGATGCCTTTGTTTCCAACCATTTCAACCAGATAGACGAGCTGCCTCAAGGGGCCGTGGTCGGTACCTCCAGCCTGCGCCGTCAGTGCCAGCTGCGCGCTGCCCGCCCTGATCTCGTGATCCGCGACCTGCGGGGCAACGTCAACACCCGCCTCGCCAAGCTGGATGCCGGTGAATATGACGCCATCATCCTGGCCGCCGCCGGCCTGAAACGACTGGAGATGGCCCATCGCATCGCCGCCTTCATCGAGCCCGAGCAGAGCCTGCCCGCCAACGGCCAGGGGGCGGTCGGCATCGAATGCCGCCTGGATGATGTTGAGCTGCACGCCCTGCTGGCGCCGCTCGAACACCCCGAGACCCGCATCCGGGTGCTGACCGAGCGCGCCATGAACCGCGCCCTGCAAGGTGGCTGTCAGGTGCCCATCGGGGCCTATGCCCTGGTACAGGGAGAAGAGGTATGGCTGCGCGGCCTGGTGGGCAGCCCGGATGGCAGCCACGTCATTCGCGATGAGATCCGCGGCCCCCTGGCAGAGGGCGAGGCGCTGGGCCACACCCTGGCCCAGCGCCTGCTGGCCGCCGGCGCCGACGTTATCCTGGCCGAGGTCTACCGGGCATGAGTGCAGCACAGCCAGGTTCACGGTCATCTGCCTGGAGCGCCGCCTGATGGTCCCCCTGGTGGTGCGCCCGGCCGCCCAGGCCAACCAGCTGGTGCAGATGCTGCACCAGTTGGGTCATGCACCGCTCTGCTGTCCGTTGCTGGAAACCCGGCCGGGATGCGACCTCCCTCACCTGGGTGACATGCTGCGGGAGGCGGACCTCGTTATCGCCGTCAGCATGCATGCCGTTCATTTTGCACATCATTTTCTGTTGCAAACTGGTCAGACCTGGCCACATATTGATTACTTTGCAGTCGGCCAGGCGAGTGCGGATGCCTTCGCCGAGGCGGGCATCCAGGCCCTGTGCCCGGCCGATCCCCGCAGTGAAGGGCTGCTGGCCCTGCCGGCGCTGCAAGGGGTGAGTGGCCGCCGGGTGCTGATCCTGCGCGGCAACGACGGGCGGGATCTCATCGCCCGGACGCTGGCCTCACGGGGCGCACTGGTGCACTATTGTGCCACCTATGAGCGCCACTACCCCGATCTTGACGGGGACGCATTGACCCGCCACTGGCAGGCAGCCGGGCTCGACAGCCTGCTCATCACCAGTGGCGAATTGTTGCAGCGGTTGCTGGCCCTGGTGCCCGGCCCGCAGCACCCCTGGCTTTATGACCGCCTGCTGGTGGTGCCCAGTCCCCGGGTGGCCGAGATGGCAGAAGGGGCTGGTTTTACCCGTATCGTGATTGCCCAAGGTGCATCCAACCAGGCTCTGGTGGCCGCCCTGGAACTGAGGAAGATGGAATGACTGAACAGCAAGAAGTCCAGCCGAGTGCCGCGGCCACCGTGGCCGACAACAACAAGCCCGCTCCCGGAACAACAGGGAGCAAGAAGGGCAGCTCTGGCACCGTGCTTGGCGGCATCGCCATCCTGCTGGCCCTGGGGCTGGCCGGTGGTCTCTATGTGCACGGACACCAGAACGCCGTTGCCCAGCAGGCCGAACTGGTAGCCCTCAAGCAGCAACTGGCCGACGCCATGACCAGGATTGATCAGGGCAGCAGCAAGGATGCCGAACAGATCGGTGCCCTCGGCAAGAGCCAGCAGCAGTTGCAGGAGGCGCTGGACGCCTTGCAGACCAAGGTGCTGGATCTGGACGACAAGCGCCCCAATGACTGGATGCTGGCCGAATCCGAATACCTGGTGCGCATGGCGGGCCGCAAGCTGTGGCTCGAACACGACATCGTCTCCGCCATCACATTGCTCGGCAACGCCGACGAGCGCATCAAGGCGCTCAACGACCCCAGCCTGATGCCCATTCGCAAGGCGCTGGCGGAAGACATCGCCAAGCTCAAGGGGATGCCACGGGTCGATCGCGAGGGGTTGACCCTGAAGCTGGCCGCCCTCTCGGACCAGATCGAGCTGCTGCCCCTCTCCACCGTCAGCATGCCGGAAGCCAAGAGCGAGCCCGACCAGACCGTCAGCACCAACCCGGACGAGTGGCAGAGCAACCTGAAGAAGAACTGGGTCAAGTTCACCGAAAACTTCATCACCATTCGTCGCCACGATGGCGCCGTGGAAGCCCTGCTCTCCCCGCAGCAGGAGATCTTCCTGCGGGAGAACCTCAAGACCAAGCTGCTGCAGGCCCAGCTCGCCGTCTATCGTGAACAGCAGTCCCTCTATGTCGACAGCCTGGAGAAGGCCCAGCGCTGGCTGACCCAGTATTTCGATGCCGACAACAGCGCCACCCAGTACATGCAGTCCGAGCTCGACAAGCTCAAAGGCGAGCAGATCCAGTTTGACTACCCGGATCAGTTCAAGACCCAGACCATGCTGGAACAGGTGCTGACCGAACGCCTGCAACGCATCCTGGCCGGCAACTGAGGAGGAGACCATGATTCGTCTGATCGTCATAGTCGCCGTGATGGTGGCGGGCCTCATCTTCGGGCCCGAAGCCTCCGGCAACAAGGGCTATGTGCTCATCTCGCTGGGCAACTACACGGTGGAATCCTCGGTCACCAGCGCGGTGATCCTGGCGGTGCTGTTCTATGGCGCCCTGCTCATTGTGGAATGGGTGCTGGCCCGCCTGTTCGGCCTGCGTCGCAAGACCCAGGGCTGGTTCGGTTCCCGCCGCCGACGCAAGGCCAACCTGCAAACCGTCAATGCCACCCTGGCCATGGCAGAGGGGCACTACAACCAGGCCGAGAAGCTTCTCATCAAGGGCGCAGACAATAGCGACACCCCGCTGCTCAACTACCTGAGCGCCGCCCGGGTGGCCCAGGCCCGGGGCGATGACGTGCGCCGGGATCACTACCTGCAGAAAGCTCAGGAAGAGAACCCCAAGGCAGAGCTGGCACTGACCCTGATCCAGACCCAGTTGCAGATTGAGCAGGGCCAGTACGACAGCGCCCTCGGTCGCCTCGAGTCCATCTATGCCCTCAACCCGCGCCACCCCATGGTGCTGGATCAGCTGCGTCAGGTGTATCTGGCCCGTGAAGACTGGGCGGCCCTCATCGATCTCGCCCCTGCCCTGCGCAAGGTGGGCAAGCTGACCGCCCAGCAGGAAGAGACCCTGCTGCACCAGGCGTGGTGCGGTCGTCTGGAGGCCGCCAGCGGCTCCCTCGACACCCTGCGCACGGTCTGGCAGGGTCTGCCCCGCAAACAGCGCCAGGATCCCGTGCTGCTGGCCAGTTACGGGGATCGCCTGCGCCGATTGGGGGCCGATGCCGAAGCCGCCGATCTCTGGCTGGAGGCCCTGCGCAAGGATCCCTCCCCCGAGCTGTTCGCCCGTCTGCCCAAGCTCAAACTGGACGACTACCAGCCCATGCTGACCCTGCTCAGAAAGATCCAGGATCAACCGGGCGCCGAAGCGGCGCTGGCCCGGGTCTGCCTGCTGGCCGGTCAGCTGGACGACGCCCAGCGGCTGCTGGAGCAGGAAGTGGCGAAGGCGCCGGATGCCGCCCTCTACCACGCCCTCGGCCAGGTGATGGACAAGCGCCGCCTGACCAACAAGGCCAACGAGTACTACCGCCAGGCATTGCAGCTGGCCGACATCTGACGCCCGTTCGTCGCGAAATAAAAAGAGGCCGCAATTGCGGCCTCTTTTTATTGGGATTGTTTATTGCCATTGTTCCGAATGGTGGCTCTCTTCTCCCCTTGCGGGAGAAGGGGGCGGGGATGAGGAGGACAAGCAGACACCCTTTCCCCGAGGGAAAGGGTCAAGGGCTCAGGCGGTCAGCCGCTCCAGCTCGCCGATAAGCCAGATGGCCTCCTGGCGATGGGAGCCGCACACGTCCGCCATGGGGCGAAAGCCGCCGCACACCGCCGGGCGCTCCGGCTGGCCGAAGATCTTGCACCCCAGGTGCGCATCGAGCTGCACACAGGGCACACCGGCGGGCTTGCCGTCCGGCATGCCGGGAATGGCACTGCTGATGCTGGGGGCGATGCAGCAGGCACCGCATCCCTGACGACATTCCATGTGATTTTTCCTCTGTGGGGCACCGCAGTGTAGCAAGGAGTCCGGTTTCTCCTAAGCCTTATCCCTGCCCGGGCACCCTGGCGCCCTGCAGAGCGCAAAAAGCCCGGCAGTGCCGGGCTTTTTGCTGCGGGAGTCAGCACATCACAGGATGATGTCGCGTACCACGCTGTCCTTGCGATCCAGGAAGTGGATCGACTTGATACGACGGATGGTGCGCGATTTACCGCGGATCAGCAGGGTCTCGGTGGTCGCCATGACGCCGTCGCTGGTGATCCCTTCCAGCAGATCACCCTTGGTGATGCCGGTGGCCGAGAAGATGACGTTGTCATTCTTGGCCAGATCTTCGAGCTTGAGCACCTTGCTCACGTCGATGCCCAGCTCCTCGCAGCGCGCGATCTCCTGTTCACCCAGGGCACGAACCTCGGGGCTGTCACCCTTGACCTGGTGGCGGGGGATCAGGCGAGCCTGCATGTCGCCGTCCAGGGCGCGGATCACCGCGGCGGAGATCACCCCTTCCGGCGCGCCACCGATGCCGTAGAGCATGTCCACTTCGCTGTCCGGCAGACAGGTGAGGATGGAAGCGGCCACGTCGCCGTCGGGAATGGCGAACACCCGCACTCCCAGACCCTGCATCTCCTTGATCGCCTTGTCATGACGCGGCTTGGCCAGGGTGATGACGGTCAGACGGGAGAGGGGCTTGCCGAGCGCCTTGGCCACGGCCTTGAGGTTCAGCTCCAGGGCCTGATCGAGATCGATGGCGCCTCTCGCCTTGGGGCCCACGATCAGCTTTTCCATGTACATGTCGGGGGCCTTGAGGAAGGATCCCTTGTCGCCCACCGCCAGCACGGCCAGAGCATTGGCCTGACCCATGGCAGTCATGCGGGTCCCCTCGATGGGGTCGACCGCGATGTCCACGGCGTCGCCCTGGCCCGTGCCCACCTTCTCGCCGATGTAGAGCATGGGGGCTTCGTCGATCTCCCCTTCGCCGATCACAATCTCGCCATCGATCTGGATCTGATTGAGGATGTGACGCATGGCCGCCACGGCCGCGCCATCGGCGATATTCTTGTCACCACGTCCGAGCCACTTGTAGCCAGCCAGTGCAGCCGCTTCCGTCACTCGGGAAAATTCGATTGCCAGTTCACGTCTCATCGCATATCCAACCTTAGGAGCTCGAAAACGGGCGGCATTCTACCACAAGGGCAAACCTTTGCGCGTAAAAGTGGCGACCAGCCACATAAATCCCGGTTTTCATCCCGCTGACATGGAACCGACACGGTTTGTTCATTGCACGGTCACCCGACTGTCATCTGTCACTTCTAGCATGGCCCCGTCTTTTAAAACAAAAGCTTGCAACACAAGGGATCATGATGAAAAAGCTGACAGTAGTAGCATTGGCTCTTACCGCCGCCTTCCAGGCTCAAGCCGTTGAAGTGTACAAAAACGAGAGCACCCTGCTCGACCTCTACGGCCGCATCTACGCCGGCCAGTTCTTCGGCGAGAAGAAAGAGCTGGACGCCAACGGTGACATCAAAAACGAATACAGCGACAAGCAGGGGGCCAACCAGTTTGTCCGTCTGGGCGCCAAGGTAGAGAGCGAGATCAACCCGGGTCTCAAGGCGCTGGCCCAGTACGAACTGCAGATGTACATCAACGACAGCGAGAAGACCGTCAGCGAGAACTCCGACAACCTGCGTACCCGTCTGGCGTTCGCCGGTGTCGGCGCCAACTGGGGAACCGTCACCTTCGGTCGCCAGAAGGGGGCTCCTGGCTTCCTGGCGGACTGGACTGATGTCTCCCTCTCCGATGGTTACGGCAACGAGGCACTGGGCGCCAAGACCGACACCTTCGCCACCAACCGCGCCGGCTCCGTGCTGAAGTACTCCGGCCTGTTCAACGGTTTCCAGGTAGATACCAGCTACAAGTTCGATGGCGGTGACACCGAAGAGACCTCCAGCAAGGACAGCGATGCCGCCTACGGTGCCGCCGTGGCCTACACCTTCCCGTTCAACCTCTCCCTGGGGACCGCCTACAACGTGGGCATCCGCGACAAGAGCGGTGAAGAGGATGCCAAGCTGTGGCTGCTCTCCGCCAAGTACGACAACAAGGCCCTCTACGCCGCCCTGAGCTATGCCGACGGCAGCGACTTCCTGGCCACCGGCAAGGATCACACCGGCTGGGAAGGAGCGCTGGGTTACAACTTCGAGAGCGGCTTCGGCCTGATGGCCCTGTGGAACAAGCAGAAGGTGGAGCAGGCTGGCAAGTCTGACTACGACTCCATCGACTACTACACCCTGGGTGCCCAGTACAAGTTCAACAAGAACCTGCGCGTCATCGGCGAGTACCGCATCAACAACCTCGACAGCCATGACAGCGGCAAGCTCAACACCAAGGATGACTTCCAGCTGGCGGCCCGCTACGACTTCTAAGTCGGCAACCACCTGACGACACGGCGCGCAGAGCACTCTGCGCGCCGTTTTTTATTGCGTCAGGCCAGGGATTTGTACGCCGACACCAGCAACAGCATGGGGCGCTCCGCCTCCTCCGCCAGGGCCGGGTTGGCCGCAATCTGCGCCGCCGTCGGCCCCCACTCCTCCACGCGGCGGATCTGGAACCCGGCGGCGACAAGGGCATTGAGGTAGGTGCCCAGGGTGCGGTGATACTTGACTACCCCCTCCGCCAGCCAGTTGCTGACCCGCTTGCCCTCCGCCTGATAGCCGTTGATGGGCCAGGAGCGGCGTCCCTCTGCATCCACCAGCCAGCCCTGCGGCTGCGGGCAGGTGAAGATGGGGTGCTCCACCGAGAACACCAGGCTGCCGCCAGCCACCAGCGCACGGTGGATCTCCGCAAACAGCGGCGCCACCTCGGGCAGGTAGTGCAGCGCCAAGGAACTGTAGATGAGATCGAAAGGCTCATCGGACAGCGCAAGACCGTCCAGATCCCCCTGCCGATAGCGGATGGCCTCATCCCGGGTCAGCTCGGCGGCACGGGCCAGCATCTTCGCGGAGAGATCGATACCGACCACATCGGCAGCCCCGAGATCTCTGGCTGCCCGGCAGAACCAGCCATAACCGCAGCCCAGATCCAGCACCCGCTTGCCGGTAAGATCCGGCAGCATGGCGTGCAGCGCCGGCCACTCCGGCGCCCCCGCCAGCCCGTGGAGGGAGCGTGGCAGTTGGGCATAGCCCTCAAAAAACCCTGGTTCGTCATAGATATTTTGTGACATTGCACTGTTTCCTCTTGAAGATGGTCAGCCTCTCTGGCCGACGACCCGGCCCTTGCCAAGCATACCCGTCGGTCATGACAGACCATAAAAAAAGCAGAGACCCGGGCGGGCCTCTGCTCTGTCTCGCACCCGCAGCCTGGCTGCGGGACAACAAAAAAGGCCATAGACGAGGCAACGTCTATGGCCTTGGTTCAGTCGTGCGGCAAGGTCACGGCTCCCGCGAGGTAGCGAGATCCGGTCGTCACTGCACGATGAATGGATGGGAGGTCTGGGCCTCCACCGGCTCCGGACAATGCTTCATCGTGCGCATCTGTACGGAGTTCATTCGGGTCACTCGCTGATCCGAAGCATAAAGGGTCATGTCACTCACCCGGCCGGGCCGGTTCCATCAACACATTGAAAAATCTGGTGCCACTCTAGGGGACAGGAGTCTCAGAGGCAAGCCCGGCAGATCATGTTTGCCGACCCTCTCACCCCAGCTTCTTCTGCCAGAACAGGGCACGGCCCACCTCGGGATCGAGCTCATAACCCGCAAAGCCGCTGGCGCGATAGGCAGCCTGCGCCACCTTGTTCCCCTCCAGCACCTCCAGGGTCAGCTTGCAGCAACCGAGTTCCCGGGCGAGCCGCTCCGCCTCCGCCAACAGCCGCTTGCCGATGCCCTGGCCGCGATGGGCAGGGTGCACCGCCACGTCGTGGATATTGAGCAGCGGCTGACAGGCGAAGGTCGAAAAAACCTCGAAGCAGGTGGCAACGCCAGCGGGCTCCCCATCGACCCAGGCCAGCAGCACATGAGCACCGGGTCGCGCGGCCAGTGCTTCGGCCAGATTCGCCTTCACCTCGTCCGCCAGTGCACTGCCGCCCCCCATCTCGTCCCTGGCGTATTCGTCCAGCATCGCGATCAGCGCCTCGCCGTGGCGAGGGTTGTGCAGATCCGCCCTGATGATCTCGACCATGTTTCTCTCCCTGTGTGTTCCGGATGGTGCGCCAAGGCGCGAGGCCACCATGGTAGCGTCCCCTCCGAACCGAACCAAGGTTCCCCCGGCCTTTTCCCCGAGGTTCCAGCCCCCTCAGTGCCTGCCGCCAATGATCTCTTTTTCTTGCATCTTCTCCTTGCAAGGCAAATGAAAATCAATATCATTAGCAACCTCTCGCGATGAGAGAAATCAATAATTACAATTAAATCAACAAGTTCAGGCCGATTGGTCGACAAAGAGTCACACCCAGATGAACCATTCCAACTCCCCGCGCGCCTTGCTGGGCGTCGCCTTGCTGGCGGTTTGCACCAGCCCCCGTGCCGAAGACGAAACCCTGACCGTGGTCGGCAAACGCAGCCAACATGAAGAGGTCGCCACCGCGACCCGCACCGCCACCCCGGCCAAGCTGGTGCCCCAGAGCATCGAGAGCGTCAAGGCAAGCGAGCTGACCGCCTTCGGCCAGCCCACCCTGAGTGAAGCCCTGACCGGCATCCCCGGCGTCAACGCCAGCGGCGACACCCGCTTTGACGGCGTCACCATCCGCGGTTTCAGCGCCAGCAACGACTTCTACCTCGACGGCCTGCGCGACGACATGCAATACACCCGCGACCTTGGCAACATCGAACGGGTCGAAGTGCTCAAGGGCCCCGCCGCCGTGCTCTACGGCCGTGGCAGCACGGGCGGCATCGTCAACCGGGTCAGCAAGGTTCCCCAGAAGGGGCAGGCCTCCAGCGTCAGCGCCCAGGTCGGCAGCTTCGCCGCCGATCTCAACGGCGAGGCAGGAGAGCGGGTACAGGTGCGCCTGAACCTGGCCCAGGAGGACAAGGAGAGCTTTCGCGACGACGTGACCAGCAAGCGCACCCTGCTGGCTCCCTCCGTCAACTGGGAGATCACCGACACCCTGAACTGGCTGGTGCAATACGAGCGCAACGAGCACGATCGCACCCCGGATCGCGGCATTCCCGGCGTCGATGGTCGCCCGGCGGATGTCCCCATCGAGAGCGTCTACAGCGACACACGCCGCGACTTCATCGACGATGTGGCCCAGTCCACCCGCTCCCGCTTCACCTGGGACATCAACGATCAGTGGCAACTGCGCCAGCAGCTCGGCTACACCACCCTCGACAGCCAGTTCGACAATACCTATGTCACCAGCGTCAAGGGTGACAAGGTGACCCGCGCCCGCTGGCAGCAGGATCTCAAGGCCAGCAGCCTCACCAGCAACACCGAGGCGGAAGGCCAGCTGCAAACCGGCCCCATCGCCCATCGTCTGCTGGTGGGTCTGGAGCAGGGCTGGCAGGATCGCACCCCCAAGCTCTACCAGAACGCCAACCCGATCCCGGCAGGCAACCTCTATGATCCGGGCTCCCTGCCCACCTACGACGGCGCCATGAAACTCTCCAGCGACGCCCATCACAGGGTGCGCGGTGTCGGCCTCTATGTGCAGGATCAGCTCAGCCTGGGCGACTGGCACCTGCTGGCAGGCCTGCGCCGCGACGACTTCACCGTCACCAGCCGCCGCAACGACCTCGACAAGGAAGAGACCCTCTCGGTCACCAGCCTGAGTCCGCGCCTGGGCCTGGTGTGGAACCCCATCGAGGAGCATGCCTTCTACACCTCCTACAGCAAGACCTTCACCCCGGTGGGCGGTGAGCTTATCGGCATCACCCCGGGGGACAAGAACAACAACCTGGATCCCCAGCACACCCGGCTCTATGAAGGGGGCGTGAAGAGCGACTGGCTGAACGGCCGCCTCGCCACCACCTTCTCTCTCTACCGGCTGGAGATGTACAACAAACGCAGCAAGGATCCGCTGGATCCCACCCGGGTGATCCTCACCGGTCTGCAGCGCACCGACGGCATCGAGCTGAGCGCCCGTGCCCAGCTGACCGACGAGATCTATCTGCGCGGCGGCGTCGCCATCCAGGATGCCGAGCAGGTCAAGGCAGACGCGGACCTGCAAGGCAAGCGGCCGATGAACGTCTCCCGCCAGAACGGCCAGCTGTTCGCCGGCTACCAGAGCGGCAAGCAGGGCTGGTTCGGCGAGACCGGGATGACGGCGGTGGGGGATCGCTTCGCCGACAACGCCAACACCACCACCTTGCCCGGTTACGCCCGCTTCGACGCCCGTGCCGGCTACCGCTGGCCCCAGTGGGAAGCCCAGCTGAGCGTGGAGAACCTGACCGATCACGACTACTTCGTCAGCGCCACCAGCGCGGCCCAGATCATGCCGGGCACGCCCCGTCAGCTGCACCTGACCGCCGCCTACCGCTTCTGATCCTCCCTGTTTACCGACCCCTCTGGCCAGCGTTCGCTGGCCAGATTGTTATGAAGCACCGAACGATGACACGCAGAAAACTCCCCCTGCACAACAACAAGTGGGTGCGCCGCATCCACGCCTGGGCCGGCTTTGCCACCCTCACCCTGATGCTGCTCTACGGCCTCACCGGCCTCTGGCTGCAACACAGGGCCGTGCTGCCCCTGCCCGGTCCCCACACCGCCAAATCGAGCGAAGAGATAGTACTGAGCACGCCGCTGGCCAGCCCGGATGAATTGAAAGCCCTGCTGCAACAGCGTTATGCAGACATGTTCGAGGAGGGGCGACCCCAGATCACCCCGCCCCAGACCCTGCCCACACCATCCGGCGCCCTCACCCTGCCGGCCCGCTGGGAGCTGCGCGGTGTCACCCTCAGCCAGAGCGTGGCCGCCAGCTATGTGGAAGGCACTCTGCTGGTGCGCACCGAGCTGCAGCAGGCCAACTTCGCTGCCAGCCTCAACCGGCTGCACCGTGGCATGGGCACCGGCCTGCCCTGGCAACTGGTGGGAGATCTGGCGGCCCTGGCCATGCTGCTGCTGGCCCTCACCAGCCTGCTGATGTGGAACAAGCTGCACGGCCCCGCCGGTCGCGGCATCACCCTGCTGCTGCTGGGCGCCCTGGTCACCGTGCTGGTGGCCCTGCTCTAGCCCTTTTACCGACACCAAAACGGGATCCCGCTCCCGGCGGCGGTAACCTTGCCCGCACCTCGGGTAACAAAGGGTAACCGGCCGCCGATGGGGGTCACAGTTGGCGACCAGGCGGCTGGATAGGGAGCACCTGCGGCTGATAGGGTGCGCCCAGCTCCCGAACGCCGCGAGGAATCATGCGCATCTCCAGCATCGAATGCGGGCGAGTGGTGGCCATCCTGGCCGTGATGACCATCCATCTCTCCCCCTTCAGCAACCCCTTCGACCCCGCCCTGTGGGACGGCACGCCCTACCCTCTGGTCGGGGCCGTCATCAACCAGCTCTGCCGCTTCGCGGTGCCGCTGTTCTTCCTGTGCGCCGGTTACTTCTTGCAACCCGCCCTCGCCGCGGGCCACCCGCTGACGGTCGCACTGCGCTACTGCCGACCCCTGCTGGGGCTCTGGCTGGCGTGGAGCCTGCTCTACGTGCTGATACCCTTCAACCCGCTCGCGGCGGTGAGCGAGGGCTACCTGCCCGCCATGGCGGGCCAGTGGCAGATGCAGCTCGGGGATCATCTCAACGTCTGGTGGGTGGGCGGCATGATCCACCTCTGGTTCCTGCCCGCCCTGATGGTGGCGGTGCTGATCCTGGGGCTCTGCCAGCAGGCCCGCCTGCCGAGGCTGGCCCTGCTGCTGGGGGCCCTGCTCTACAGCCTGGCCCTGATCGGTGGCTCCTATGGCCCGCTGCTGCCGGGGGGCGAGTGGGCCCTGCTGACCCGCAACGGCCCCTTCTTCTCCTTGCTGTTCGTGGCGCTTGGCGCCGAGCTGCGCCTGCGTGCCTGGCAGCCGGACGCCAGGCGCTGCGCCCTGATGATGATGGCGGGGATGGGGCTTTATGCCCTGGAGGCCGCAGGTCTGCTGCGCGTTGCCGCCGTCCCCCTCGCTCGTCATGATTTCCTGCTGGGTTCGCTCCCCTGGGCGCTGGGGCTGTTCGGCCTGCTGCTGGCCAACCCCGCATGGGGCAAAGGCAGCTGGCTGGAGCGCCAGGCCCCCAAGGTGCTCGGCCTCTACTGTCTGCACATGATGCTGGTGGTGTGGCTGATGATCTTCGGCCCCCAGGGCAAACAGGTGTGGTGGGAACTCCTCAAGGTACCCGCGCTGCTGGCGCTCACTCTGCTCGGCTACCGACTGCTGGCGGCCACCGCCCTCAGCCGCTGGTTGCTGCGGGCTCGCTAGAAACAGGACCCTGACCAGCCAGCAGATCAACGTGGTTCAGCGCAAAATCGTGCATCTGCTGGAGCAGGGGGATCAGGGCGACGCCAAGCGGGCTCAGGCTGTACTCCACCCTGGGCGGTACGTCGGGGTAGAGGGTGCGGATGATGACACCGTCGCTCTCCAGCTCCTTGAGCTGGGCGGTTAGCACCTTCTGGCTCACCTCGGGCAGGCAGCGGCGCAGGTCGCCAAAGCGCCGGGTCTGTTCGCGCAGATGAAACAGAATGGCCGGCTTCCATTTGCCGGTCAGCAGGCGCAATACCTGATAGGCGGGACAGGGCAGTGAGGGCACGGTATGGCTCGTGAGTGGTTACTTTGCGGTAACTATGCCACGAAAATGTGCCTTCTTGCAGCCAAGATACCGGCTTCCTATGATGCGGATTCCGTCAATCAACACCCACGAGAGGTTTATGATGCCCAGCCTGCTGCAGATCCATTTCAACTTCCCCGCCGAGATGATGGGACCGGCCCTCACTGCTGCGGCCATGCCGTTGGCCGACTCCATCACCCGGGAGCCGGGCTTCATCTCCAAGATCTGGACCGAGAACCCCCGCACCGGCGAGGCGGGCGGCATCTATCTGTTCGAGGATGAGGGGAGCGCCCTCGCCTACGCCACCATGCATGAGCAGCGGGTGCTCGCCATGGGCGCCAGCGCGGTGCAGTACAAGGTGTTCGACGTCAACGAGCCCCTCAGCCGCGTCACGCGCGGTCTGGTGTGATCTCCTCGCCCAGCAGTAACCGGTAGCAGGTATCCTGCTGCCAGATGAAGCCCAGCCGCTCAAATAGCCGCTGGCTGGGCAGATTGTCCGGTTCGATATCCGCAAGCAGGGTGACGATGCCAAGCTGGCGGGCATAGACGATCAGGGCGCTCAGCGCCTCCCCCATCAGACCTTGTCCCCAGTGGCTGCGGGCCAGCATGCAGCCCACCTCCGCCTGGCGCAGGCTGGCGCCGGCCGCAAAGCTGTGCAAGCCGCAGGTGCCCACCAGGCGGCCGCTGCCGCGTAACACCAGCCCCCACTCCAGCGACTCGCCGCCAGCCAGCAACCGCTCGACGCTAGCCAGCATCTGCGACACGGTGGCAAGGGAGGGAAACGGCGGCTCCCCGACGAAGCGCATCACCAGGGGATCCCCGTAGATGGCGAAGAGATCGGCAGCATCCCGCCCATCGAAGGGGCGCAGTCGCCCCCTTGGGGTCAGCAGTACGGGCAGTTCACGGGGCAGGGATGGCACGGAGTTGTATCGCCTTGTCTGGTCAAAGTAGCCCAATCATGAGGCTCAGAACCTCAGGGTCAAGCCGATATTGGCCTGCCACTGGGTGATGAGCTCCCCTCGCACCCGAAAGGCGCAGACCTCGGGATTGCAGAGAAACGCACTGTCGTCATTGACCAGGGAGCCGTAGCCGCGCACCTCGGCCCGCACGGCCAGATGTTCGGTCAGGCGCGGCTGCACCCCGAGGGCCAGGGACATGGAAGGGGCCGTCTCGCTGTCGTAGGCATCGAAGCGGGTGACCCCGATCCCGGCGCCGATATAGGGGGCCATCAGGTTGTCCGAGAGAGTCAGGGCCCCGGCAAACTGCAGGGTGTCCACCGTCAGCCTGTCGGGCAGTTCGGGGGACACCCGGGTCGACTGGTGGCTGTAGAGCAGCTCCACCATGCCGGGGTCATCCACCTCCCTGCTGATGAAGAGCCCCCAGCTGCCGGAGCGCTCCCCTTGCAGGGTGTCGATGTCGCTCCCGTGCGGCGTGGGGGCCGGCTCGTCCATGGCCCGAAAGTCGATGGCCGAGCTGTATCCCGCAAAGGGAGTCAGCTGCCAGCCCGTCGCCGGGGGCTCGGCTGCCCAGCCCGTCAGCGGTAACCACAGTCCCAGCACCATCATCGTCGCTCTCGTCACGCTCTTCTCCCCGGTTCACATGGATTGCGTCAAAAAGCATATCAGAGCCTGTTCCATCCGACCCTGGACGGGGGCTGTATCGCCCCATTTTGGCGACCCGCCCCCGCTCCCGGCGCATCCTTGCCATCAAAACTTGCGCCGGCTCACATTATTCATCTGGGATTAACCTCGTCCCCGTAAGCTGGCGGCGCCACAGCAGTGGCATCAACAGACGAGGATCTCAGGAATGGTTGCCGCGCAACTCAACGACCCCCAAAGCACGCTCTCCGATACCCTGAGGGCCACCGCCCACGCCATCGAGGAGAGCCACATCAGCCTGCGCCAGATGCTGGCCCTGGTGGGCGAGCAGGGCATGCTGCTGTTTTGCGTGCTGCTCACGGTTCCCTTCCTGCTGCCGGTTTCCATTCCCGGCGTCAGCACCCCCTTTGGCCTGCTGATCCTCTTCATCGGCATCGGCATTACCCTCAACCGGGTGCCCTGGCTACCCGCCTTCCTGATGGAGCGCCGCTTCGCCGCCGAGCACCTCAAGCCGACCCTGCACAAGGGGGCGGATCTGCTGGCCCGCATCGACCGCTTCATCCGCCCGCGCCTGCTCATCCTGACCGGCAGCGTGACCATCAACCGCTGCAACGGCCTGCTCATCATGCTGGCCGCCCTGCTGCTGATGCTGCCGCTCGGCGCCATTCCCTTCACCAACGCCATGCCCGCCTGGGCCATCCTGCTGCTGGCCATCGGCATGTTGCAGCGGGACGGGCTCTTCGTCGCCCTCGGCTATGCCCTGGTCGCCGCCACCCTGGTCTGGTTCAGCGCCCTGGCCATCGGCCTGCTGATGGCGGGGCAGAATATCTCGACCCTGTTCGGCTGATCTGGCCCGGCCAAATGAAAGAGGGCGACCCCGGGTCGCCCTCTTGCCTGTTCACTGCGCCCCTCAGGGTGCCCCATCGTGGGCAACCCGGTTGCGCCCGCCCCGCTTGGCCCGATAGAGCCACTCGTCCGCCCGGGCCAGCACGGTGCCAAGATCCTCTCCCGGCCGGATCAGGGTGGTGCCCAGGCTCACGGTCACCGGGGCGGGATCCGGCGCCATGGCCGCCACTGCGGCGCGGATCCGCTCCGCCACCTTCAGCAATATCCCCTCGTCTATCTGCGGCAGCAGGATCAGAAACTCCTCGCCACCGCTGCGCACGAAGAGATCCTCCCCTCGCAACTGGGCGGAGACGCACTCGCAGACCCGGCACAGGACCTTGTCACCGGTCTGGTGGCCGAAGCGATCGTTGATCTGCTTGAAGTGATCGAGATCCAGCATGATGAGGCCGGTGAGATGCTGCCCCTGCACCCTGTGGTGATACTGGTCGAAGAAGAAGTGGCGGTTGTAGAGGCCGGTGAGCTGATCCGTCTCCCCGAGCCGCTTGAGCCGCTGTTGCAGCTCGTGCTGGCGGGTGATGCTGCGGGTCATCCAGGCCACCGCCCGCTTCCCCTCATATAAAGAGGGCAAGGGCGCTATCTTGCCCTCGAAACGCTGCATTCCCTGGGGCCCGGCGTCGGCGTCGATGCCGTCCACCTCGTCGGGGGAGAGGTCATACTCCACCACCTGCACCTGGCCGCTGGCGAGGGCCTGAGCCACCTGCGCCATCACCCACTGCGCCTTGTCCTCGGGCAGCACGTCCAGCAGTTGTCTGCCGATCAGCGGATTGCCGTTCTGGTAGGACTGCTGCTCCATCCCGCCGATGTACTCGATGTAGTAGCCATCTTCGCTGAGGATGAAAACGGGATCCGGCAACTGGGCCATCACTTCGTAGAGTTGTGCCACTGAGAGCGCCATCCGAGCTCCTTGCTATCCGTGGGAGTGGGTCCCTGTACTCCTGTTATACAAGACTCATGGAGTATCGCACAGGGGCAGAAAGCTGCCTGCCGGGCGGGAAGGATGCGGTCGGTGACGTGCTCACCGGACAAGCCTCCGGCAAAGTGAATGGTAGCAATCGGGGATGCTGTCAGAACCAGAGCTGTCAGACAGTCAGGAAGGTTTTTTTGCCTTCAGGCAGTGCGACATGCCAACCCCTGTGACGTCAGGGGCGCCATAGGGGTATTCCCGCCCCCGGACAAGGGGGGCAGGGCCGGATCCCGGTCAAGTGGGATCCGGCGAACCGGCATCAGCGGGCAGCGGGCAGCGGGCAGCGGATCGACTGGCATTCCAGAGCAGTTCGCCGCTCTTGAGATCCATCAGGCTCATGACGAGCCGGCATCAGCGGGCAGCGGATCGGCTGGCATTCCAGAGCAGTTCGCCGCTCTTGAGATCCATCAGGCTCATGGCGAGCCGGTAGCGGCCCCCTTCAGAGAGGAGATCCCCGTAGAGCATGTAACCCGCCCCGGTCTGGCGACCCAGGCGCACCAGGGAGGCGGGGTTCATGCCTCCCTGCTGGTATTCGAGCTGACCCGTGATGGCCGCCACCTGGCCCGGATCTGCGAAACGAAAGCCGCTATTGGCCTGAATGCGCTGGATCATGGCCACCGCCAGGGGCTGGGTGCTGAAGGGTTCACCTGTACCGTTCTGGGGCGCCATCAGCAGCAGTACCGGGCTGCTGCCCGCCAGCGCCTGCACATCGGCGGCCTTCAGGAAATCATCGGCCAGGGCGACCGCCAGCCCCGTCGGTGCCACGGGTTTGGGGGCAGGCACCGGCTCGGCCTTGTCAGGCTCGGCCACGGGTTTCTCTGGTTTGGTCACCGGCTTGTCCGGCTCGCCGACCGGCGCAGGCGTCCCCCCATAGGGATTGACCGCACACCCGCCCAGCAGCAGGGCACCCACCATCAACAAGGAACGCAGCTTCATCTTTTCTCTCCGCCAGAAGTGTGCAAGGCGCACTTCGTCCATCATCCATTTTGACGGAGCCAGACTCCGCCGCCCCTCCATGCTAGAGACAAACCCGCCCCGGGTCGATGCGCACATGGGCAGGGGGCGACAGAGACTGGCGAAGCGGAGGGCACAAAAGGGTGGCAAGGCTCCACCCGATTCCGTTAGGGTAGCCAGAGCCCGGACCCCAGAGGAGCCCCCATGCACGGACCCGATCCCGCCAACCCCCACCCCATGAACGGCTTCCCCCAGGTGTGCTTTATCAAGAACACCATCAAGGGACCCAATATCGAGGTGGGTGACTACACCTATTACGACGATCCGGAGGATGCGGCGGGCTTCGAGCGCAACGTCCTCTACCACTTCCCCTTCATCGGCGACAAGCTCATCATCGGCAAGTTCTGCGCCATCGCCCGCGGGGTCAAGTTCATCATGAACGGCGCCAACCACCAGACCTCCGGCTTCTCCACCTACCCCTTCTTTATCTTCGGCAACGGCTGGGAGAGCGCCGCCCCGGCCCCTGGCAGCCTCCCCTACAAGGGGGATACCGTCATCGGCAACGATGTCTGGATAGGCTATGACGCCCTGCTTATGCCGGGAGTCAAAGTCGGCAATGGCGCCATTATCGCCGCCCGCTCCGTGGTCACCGGCGATGTACCCGCCTACGCCGTGGTCGGCGGCAACCCCGCCAAGGTGATCCGCTATCGCTTTGACGACGACACCATCGCCCGTCTCAACGCCCTCGCCTGGTGGGACTGGCCGGTGGAGCGGATCAGCCGGAATTTGCAGTTGATCGGTGGCGGGGAAATGGACGAGTTGGAGAAGGGGAGTTTATAGAATTCAACCGTGGTAATACTGAGGAAGAAAACCCAAAGACTCTGCCTGTATATCAAAGCTGAT
Organism: Aeromonas sp. 25-248; assembly: GCF_053005425.1. NCBI lineage: Bacteria > Pseudomonadati > Pseudomonadota > Gammaproteobacteria > Aeromonadales > Aeromonadaceae > Aeromonas > Aeromonas sp. 25-248. The sequence goes on from NZ_JBRKTB010000006.1 coordinate 147,493, forward strand.
GCAGCTCACATTATCAGCAACCTCAGCTTCAGATAAAACCTAGTCAAAGGTACACTAACAAAAATTAACGTCTATTGTGTGAATAATGTTAATTTTTAAAAGATACATTCTTCTTTAGCATTTTAAATAGTTCCCAAAACTTTGATGCAACTCAAAATATATATTAAAGCATCATCTTTCCAAACATTTAAAATGCTAAACAAAACGTCTAGAAAGCACATTCAAAAATGTGTATTTATTAAGTGTTATCAATATATAAATTCCATGACACATGTCATTCAGCAATTCACTATTAATAGGCACTTATTAAAATCGCCAATATTATGGAGATAAAGAATGAAAATAAATTTCTTTTCTGTAAATAATTTCAGAGGGATATCAGGTGGTTTGGAAAGTAACAAAATAACGTTTGAAAATACCAACACCTTATTTATATATGGTCAGAATAATGTTGGAAAGTCTACTTTCTTAAAGGCATATCAGTTTTTCTATCAAAACGAAAAACCATCTAAAAATGATTTCTATAAATGTGAAATAAAAAACAACATTGAATTCGAAATCGAAGTCTCTTTACAACAACTTGATAAGGACCGTATAGAAACCACAGCAGCAAAACAAAAGGAATCGTATAAGAAATATCTCTTCGAGGATAAGATAAAAATCAAGAAAACATGGTTATCTGATGGCAAAGGTGCAATAAAAGAAAAAAATCAGACGTATAACTATATAGATAAAAAATATGAGGATGTGGGGTATGCCAGTATCGGATTGCATACTGTATTCCAGTCTTGTATGCCGAAGCCCATTTTTATAAAAGCAATGCCGACAGAAGATGAGGCTAAGGAAATATTAAACGTCATTCTAAAAAGCATGGCGGAAAATACCTTGAAATCTGATGACCTTATTGCATTGCACGAGGCCAAAGCAAAGATTCAAGAACTACAAGACAAAATGTATAACCCAGAAGTAATTAAAAGCTATCAAGATTCTGTTAATTCATATTTCTCTCAGATATTCTCAGACACTACACTAATCTTCAAAGAATCAAAGGATCGCTTAGTATGGAGTGAAAATAAACTAGGCAAAGATTTTAGCATTGATTTTTTCAAGACTGACCAAGAAGGCAAACCAGATATATCTATTCCCTCATCTTCTGACACAGTAGGGCATGGAACGATCCGGACTGCAATTTTTACTCTTCTACTAATGAAAGATGTTGCAGAGAAATTTGAACGCCAGCCAGGTAGAAAGGATTACATGGTTTTATTTGAAGAGCCGGAGCTGTTCCTTTACCCTAAAATCATAAAAGAATTGCGAGATTTGATATATAAGGTAAGTATTGATGACCTCCCATATCAAGTCTTGTGCGCATCACACTCACCATCGATGATTGATATATCACAACCAAAATCATCCATTATTAGGCTTACAAAGTCCAACACCGGAACCCTTACTCATCAGATAAATGACTCATTTTTAAAAGAAGCAAAGGGGATTAGTACAAATGAAGAATTAAAACAAGAGATGAATGAAATTCTTCGATTTAACCCTTATATTTGCGAATCTTTCTATGCTGATGAAGTTTTGTTAATTGAGGGACCCACAGAGGAAATTATTGCTCGAGCATTCCTTCAGGAATATGATTCAGGAAAAGATTTATTTATCTTAAACTGTGGCACAGTTAATAACATCCCATTTTACCAAAAAATATTCTCTAGATTTAAAATAAAATATCATATTGTGTGTGATACCGATGGCAGAGCAATCACCGGCCATGATAAAGAGCAGAACCCTTACTTCTCAACTCACATACAAAAAACAATAAGCGAACAGTTTGTTGTTGATAAACATTATGGAATCAGTGGTCTAATGAGAGTTCATCACACGACATTTGAACCGGCTCACCAAGATGAAAAGATTCCGGAAGTATTAAGATATAAAGAACAAGCACAGGGCAAGCCACTAAACGCAAATCTCTACTGGAAAAATATCCTTCAACCAAATAGAGAGCATGCTGACTTTGACAAAGTGCCTTTCATGAAATACCTACGTGAGATTATCAACTACTAGAAATAGAGGATTCAGATTCCATCATAGTCTGTTTGTTGGTGGTGCAATGCGCTCCGCTTCTGGCACCCTACGACCACTCCCTGAGGTTATGGCGGGCACGGTTTTGGTTCCCCCTCTTATTCGCTGAGGCGAGCCCGCTTGTCCAGGCCGCGAGACAGGATGTCGAGCGAGCGGCGCCGGGGCAGGGATGCCCCGTCGGCGCGTGCCGTCGGACAAGCGGGTGAGCCGAAGGAACCCGACGTAAGTCGGGCGAATAAGCGGGGGTGGCCTTTCTTTTGGTGACTTTTCTTTGGCCACGCAAAGAAAAGTCACTCGCCCAAGCCCGAAGGGCGGGCGAAACCCCTTCGAGGCCAACGGCCTCGCGTCCTGCTCGGCGAAGCCGTGCCATCAACTATCCCCTCGGACGATTACGCCTGACGGCTAATCGACCCTACGATGGCAATGAAACATCGCATCAAGACCCCTCCCCAGCCCTCCCCTTCGCAGGGGAGGGAGCCAAAGCGTCGCCACCAGCAAGGTGTGTGGCCGAACGGCGCCCAATCGTTATGCCGGGCGCCACCCGGTAAAGGGGGGCGTGGCCGCCCCTATCGGCCCAAAAACGGTTCCCAGTCCTTGAACACCGGCTGCAACCCGGCCTGCCGCACGGCGGCGGCCACTTCCCCCACTGGGCGATCGTCGTGGATGGCGAACTGCTCCAGCTCCTCGGCATCCCCCTCGGCATAGCCCCCCGGCTGGGTGCGCGACTCGGCGGACATCTGGGTGATGCCAAGACGCACCGCGCCGTTGCGAAACGTAGCCGACTCGCGGGTGGAGAGGGACAAATCCAGCGTGGGCGAGAAGAGGCGCCAGGCGCAGATAAGCTGGGCCAGCTGGCGATCCGACATGACCACGGCAGGCTCCAGCCCGCCGGTGCAGGGGCGCAGGCGCGGGAAGGAGAGCGAATAGCGGCTCTGCCAGTGGTGGCGCTCAAGCCAGGCGAGGTGCTCGGCGACAAAGTAGCTGTCGGCACGCCAATCCGCAGAGAGACCGATGAGCGCCCCCAACCCGATCTTGTCGATACCGGCGCGACCCAGTCGGTCCGGCGTGGCGAGGCGCCATGCGATGTCCTGCTTGTTGCCGCGCAGGTGGTGGCGGGCGTAGGTGGGAGCGTGGTAGGTCTCCTGATAGACCATGACCGAATCGAGGCCGAGGGTTTTCAGCTCGGCGTATTCGTCCTGAGAGAGGGGCTGCACCTCCATCCCCACCGTGCTGAAGTGGCGGCGAATGATGGGCAACACCTGCCGAAAATAGGCGAGCCCCACCTTGTGCTCGTGCTCGCCGGTCACCAGCAGCACGCTGTCAAAGCCGCGCGCCTTGATGGCCAGACACTCGCGCTCAATCTCCTCGCTATTCAAGGTCTTGCGCTTGAGGCGGTTGCTCATGGAGAAGCCGCAGTAGGTGCAGTCGTTGGCGCACAGGTTCGACAGATAGAGGGGCACATAGAAGCCGATGGTGTTGCCAAAACGCTGGCGAGTGAGCCGCTCGGCCTCGGCCGCCATCTGCGGCAGATACGCCTCGGCGGCCGGGGAGATCAGCGCCATAAAGTCCGCAAGGGTACGGCGGGAGGTAGTCAGCGCCCGCTCTACATCGGCGGCGGTCTTGGCGCGGATCTGCATGCCGATATCGTCCCACTCCAGCTCGAGCCATCTATCGAGAAAACTCTCCAACTTTCTCTCAACCCCCTCCCGGCCTCCCCCTTCACAAGGGGGAGGTGTTAATCCGCTCCCCCGATCTCCTACTTCACAAGAGGGCGGAGTCGACACTCCCTCCCCTGGCAAGGGGAGGGTCGGGGTGGGGTCATTGTCATGCTGACTCATAACGCCCCCAGAAAATCGGTGAGCGGGCTGGAGGCCTGGGCCTGCAGGGCGCGGGCGCCGAGACCTGCTTCATAGGCGCTGCGCCCGGCGGTGCAGGCCAGCGCAAAGGCGCGGCCCATGGCAACCGGGTCGCCGCTCACCGCAATGGCGGTGTTGACCAGCACGGCATCGGCCCCCAGCTCAAAGGCGGCGGCCGCATGGCTCGGCGCACCTATGCCCGCATCCACCACCACAGGCACATTGGCCTGCTCGACGATGATGGAGAGAAACTCCCGGGTCACCAGCCCCTGATTGGAGCCGATGGGGGCGCCCAGCGGCATCACGGCGGCGCAGCCCACCTCTTCGAGCCGTTTGCAGAGCACGGGGTCGGCACCGCAGTAGGGCAGCACCACAAAGCCCTCTTTCACCAGCTGCTCGGCGGCTTTCAGCGTCTCGATGGGATCGGGCAGGAGGTAACGAGGGTCGGGGTGGATCTCGAGCTTCAGCCAGTTCGTCCCCAGCGCCTCGCGGGCGAGGTGGGCGGCAAACACCGCCTCGGCGGCGGTCTTGGCGCCGGAGGTGTTGGGCAGCAGCTTGACCCCGAGTTGCAGCAAGGGGCTCAGGATATCGTCGTGGGCCTTGCCCGGTTCGAGCCGCTTGATGGCCATGGTGACCAGCTGGGAGCCACTCGCCTCGATGGCGGCGGCCATCAGTTCCGGGCGGGCAAACTTGCCGGTGCCGGTGAAGAGGCGCGAAGAGAAGGTGTGATCGGCAATTTTGAGCATGTCAGCCTCCGGCCACTGCGATAAGAAGAGATGAGGCCCCGCCGCAAGGCAGGGCGCTCGAAGATGGGACTGCGAGCATCATGGGTCAGCCTCCCGCAATGGCGGTGAAGAGGTGAAGTTCATCCCCGTCATTGAGACGGGTCTCGGCCCAGCGGCCACGGGGCAGCACGGCGCCGTTGAGGGCCACCGCTACCCCCTGAGGGGAAATCTCCTGCACAGCCAGCAGCTCAGTCAGGCGCTGGCCGGTGGGCAGCGTCAGCTCGATATCGTTCAATCGGATCTTCATGGTTAATTCTCCTGGGCCGGGTGGGTGCTGCCGCAAACCGGGCAATCGGGGTCGGGAGCCAGCGTGAGGGTCTGCCACTGATGGGTCAACGCATCGAACCGGCGCAATGTGCCCGCCACCGGGCTCGGCATCCCGAGCAGCAGTTTCAGTGCCTCCAGCGCCTGCAAAGAGCCCATCACCCCGACCAGCGGGCCGGTGACGCCGCTGGTCTCGCAGCTTTCCCTGATCTCGGTATCCAGCGGATAGAGGCAGGCGTAGCAGGCGTGATCGCTGCTGGTGCGCACCATCAGCTGCCCCTGCCAGCCCACTGCTGCGGCACAGACCCAGGGCTTGCCCTGGGCCACGCAGGCGGCGTTGATGGCCTGGCGGGTGGCGAGGTTGTCGCAGCAGTCGATCACCAGATCCACCTCGGCCACAAACTCCGGCAGGCTGGCGGCATCGAGTCGCTGATTGATGGCAATCAGCTCCACCAGCGGGTTGTGGGCGGCCAAGCGCTCGCGGGCCAGCTCCGCCTTGGAGTGGTTGACCGCCTCGCTATCGAACAGGATCTGGCGCGGCAGGTTGCTGGAATCCACCGTGTCGCCATCGGCCAGCCACAAGGTGCCCACCCCGGCCCCCGCCAGATAGAGGGCGAGCGGCGAGCCGAGCCCGCCGAGGCCCACGATCAGCACGGACTTATCTTTCAGCCGCGCCTGACCGGCTTCCCCCACTTCCGCCAGCATCAGCTGGCGGCCGTATCTCAGATACTCTTTGTCACTAAGAGAAGCCGCATCAGAGCGCATGTTCTGCCTCCCGTATCACGCAGGCCGAGCGCGGTTCATCCCCCGCCCCCACGGCAGCGAGCAGCCGCTCGGTCGCGCCCAGCCAGTCATCGCTCGCCGTGATGGCCGAGACCAGCGCAATGCTGCCGACCCCGCTTGCCTTGACCGCCGCCACCCGCTCCTCGCTGATGCCACCGATGGCCACCGTGGGCCACTGCGCCATCAGGGCGCGGTAGTGGTGCAGCCGCGCCAGCCCCTGGGGGCGCGAAGGCATCGCCTTGGTGTTGGTCGGGAAGATATGGCCCAGCGCGATATAGGAGGGGGCAAGCTCGCGGGCCCGCATCAGCTCGAAGTAGCCGTGGGTGGAGATGCCAAGGCGCAGCCCCGCCGCCTGAATGGCGGCGAGATCGGCGGTCTCCATATCCTCCTGCCCCAGATGTACGCCCCAGGCGCCCGCCTCGATGGCCTGCTGCCAGTAGTCGTTGATAAAGAGCCGCGCTCCATGGCGGCGACCGAGCGCGACCGCATCACGAATGGCCGGCGCCACCTCTGTGGCGGGCAGATTCTTGATCCGCAGCTGGATGGTCTTGACCCCGGCCCCCAGCAGACGTTTGAGCCACTTGACCGAGTCCACCACCGGATAGAGACCGAGGTGGTGTTCGGTCGGCGCAAAGGGGCCCTGCGGCAGACGGGCGCTGCTCGCTTCATACAATCCAAAGCGGCGATCGAGCGGTGAGCCCGCCAGCACGGCACGGGGGAAGTGGGCAAGATCGGCAGGCCAGCCGAGATGGGCGATGGGCCCCGGGCCTGCCCCCACCCCTTGCGCCGCCGCCAAGCCCTGTTGCAGGTAGGCGCGCGCCAGGGTGATGGCGTCCTCCACCGGATAGTCCTGCGCCACCACGGCGGCGATGGCGCTGGCGTAAGCGCAACCGGTGCCGTGACCGTGGCGGGTATCGAGGCGCGGCGCGGCGAGCCAGAATTCGCGGGTCTCATCCTGGTAGTAGTCGAGGCAGAGATCCCCGCCCCATTCAAGGTGGCCCCCCTTGACCAGCACGGCGCGAGCGCCGAGTTCGCGCAGCCGCCGGGCGGCGAGGCGCACCAGCTCGGGACTGGTGGCAGGCAGGCCGGTCAGGGCTTCCAATTCGGGGCCGTTGGGGGTGATCAAGGAGAGGCGCGGCAGCAGGTGCTCGCGCACCGCCACCAGCATGCCGGGCTCCGCCATGGGGGTGCCGGTGCTGGCGATGGCCACCGGGTCGTAGACCACGAAGGGAGCCTCGACGGTCGACAACCTGCGTGCCAGCACCTCCACATGCAGCCGGGTCGGCAGCAGGCCGATCTTGATGGCGGCGGGTGGCAGATCCAGCCCCAGGGCATCGATCTGGGCGGCGAAGGTCTGCATCAGCACGGGGTCGACCATCTTCACCGCCACCGAGTTCTGGGCCGTGATGGCGGAGATGACGGAGCAGCCGTGCACGCCGAGGTCATGCATTGTGTGCAAGTCGGCCTGAATGCCGGCCCCGCCGCCGGAGTCGGACCCGGCGATGGTCCAGACCACGGGGCGGGCCTGCGTCACAGGCGACAGGTCGGCGGGGCTGACAGCCCCGCGCTCGCTGCTCACGCCTCCTCCCCTGCGGCCTGCTTCAGGGTCGCCGCCTGATGGTAGATCTCGCCGCCGGTCTCCTTGAAGGTTTCCGCCATGCGGGCCATGCCGCTCTCCACCTCGGCCACCACCCGCTCCTGCTGACCGTCCATGCCGACCAGCTTTATCTCTACGGCTTCCAGTTTCGCCGCATAATCGCGCACGTCCTGGGTGATCTTCATGGAGCAGAACTTGGGGCCACACATGGAGCAGAAGTGGGCCACCTTGCCGGACTCCTGGGGCAGGGTCTCGTCGTGGTAGGCGCGGGCGGTGTCGGGATCCAGGGCCAGGTTGAACTGATCCTCCCAGCGGAACTCGAAGCGCGCCTTGGACATGGCGTTGTCGCGGATCTGGGCGCCCGGGTGACCCTTGGCCAGATCGGCGGCGTGGGCGGCGATCTTGTAGGTGATGAGCCCCTGCTTCACATCCTCCTTGTTGGGCAGACCCAGGTGTTCCTTGGGGGTCACGTAGCAGAGCATGGCGCAGCCGTACCAGCCGATGAGCGCGGCGCCGATGCCGGAGGTGAAGTGATCGTACCCCGGTGCAATGTCGGTGGTGAGCGGGCCCAGGGTATAGAAGGGCGCCTCGTGGCAGTGCTCCAGCTGCTCGGTCATGTTGCGCTCGATCATGTGCATGGGCACGTGGCCGGGGCCCTCGATCATCACCTGCACGTCGTATTCCCAGGCAATTTTGGTGAGCTCGCCCAGGGTGCGCAGCTCGGCGAACTGGGCCTCGTCGTTGGCGTCGTAGACGGAGCCCGGACGCAGACCGTCCCCCAGCGACAGACTGACGTCGTAGGTGGCGCAGATCTCGCAGATCTCGCGGAAGTGCTCGTAGAGGAAGTTCTCCTTGTGGTGCGACAGGCACCACTTGGCCATGATGCTGCCACCGCGCGACACGATGCCGGTGAGGCGCTTGGCGGTCATGGGCACGAAGCGCAGCAAGACGCCGGCGTGGATGGTGAAGTAGTCCACCCCCTGCTCGGCCTGCTCCAGCAGGGTGTCGCGGAACAGCTCCCAGGTGAGGTCTTCGGCGATGCCATTGGTCTTCTCCAGCGCCTGATAGATGGGCACGGTACCGATGGGCACCGGGCTGTTGCGCAGGATCCACTCGCGGGTCTCGTGGATGTAGCGGCCGGTGGAGAGATCCATCACGGTGTCGGCGCCCCAGCGGGTGGACCAGACCAGCTTCTCCACTTCCTCTTCGATGCTGGAAGTGACCGCCGAGTTGCCGATGTTGGCGTTGATCTTCACCAGGAAGTTGCGGCCGATGATCATGGGCTCCGCTTCCGGGTGGTTGATGTTGCTGGGGATGATGGCGCGACCGGCGGCCACCTCATCGCGCACGAACTCGGGAGTGATGTTCTGGGGCAGTCTGGCGCCAAAGCCCTGACCCGGGTGCTGGGTGCGCAGGAGCTCGGAGCGCACCCGCTCGCGGCCCATGTTCTCGCGGATGGCGATAAATTCCATCTCGGGGGTGACGATGCCTTGGCGGGCATAGTGCAGCTGGGTGACCCGGCGGCCCGGCTTGGCACGGCGGGCGCTCGGCAAATGTTCGAAACGCAGGTGATCCAGCCCCTCGTCCGCCAGCCGCTCCTGAGTGAAGGTGGAGCTCAGCCCGTCCAGCGCGTCGGTGTCAGCACGCTCCAGCACCCAATTCTCCCGCAGGCGCGGCAGACCGCGGCGCACGTCGATGGGGGCGGCCTCTTCCCCATAAGGGCCCGAGGTATCGTAAACCGGCACCGGCTCGTTGGGCTCGAACTGGGGAGCGTCCTTGGTGCCGCCGACGAAGGTGTCGGCCAGCTGGATTTCCCGCAAAGGCACCCGGATGTCAGGGCGAGAACCCTGGATAAAGATGCGGCGGGAGTTGGGGTGAGCCATCCCCTTGAGGTTGTCGATAAAGGTCTGGGCGCTGGAGCGCTGCTCGCGGCGGCTGGATTTGGCGGTATCAGAAACATTGGTAGACATAGCAAAACTCACATTAACTGGTTGAAGTTATGGGTGTTTGCTTGTCTGGAGTTCGAGGAGAAGATGAACTTGCGGCGGGGTGTGCTCGGGGGAGTGAGTCGGGCATGGATCTTCCCTGCTCTGCCGTCCCTCTGCCCTGTGTGGCAGATCCGCAGGCCTGACGGCCCGGCGGGACAACCTCCCCCTGTGCGCCTGTGCCAGCCAGAGGCGGTCTGCCTCCAGCTGGCGGAAAGGTGTGCCTTCCCCGGCGCGGTAACCCGCAAGTTACCCTTGTTTCCCTTCGCAGGTCTTAACCTGATCAGGTTCCACGGATCCCGAATTAACGGTCTCAGCTTAGCGTCGTTCGACGGTCAGCACTCCGACAAGATGTGCGCCAGTATAAGTGGGGAAATTTAAAGTACAAGCCATTAACAAGGGGAAAGGGAGAGAGGTCTCACTCTTCGGCGTCGAGGGGATCCTCGGGGTCAGGAATGAGGATGTCGGTGAGGCGGCCCTCTTCATCCCGGCTCAGCACCAGGCGGCGACCCGGTTGCAGATCGGCGGCGCTGCCGTTGATCCAGCGAGTGTCAGCATCAAACACCAGCACGCCGAGATCCTGTAGCAGCAATGCCTGCTGATTATGGGTGAGCAGTCGATCCTCCGCCCGCCGCCAGCTGGCCCCGAGCGCCGGATCCGGCGCCCCGTCGAGCACCCGGATCGTCTCGGCGACGCCGTAGCGGCTCTGGATCGCGAGGTGCATGCCGGGCACGAGCCCGTCCGGCAGCGCCACGCCGTGCAGTTCGGCACTGCCGAGCTCCAACTCAGCCCCCTGGAATTGCAGGCGCACCCCGTCGTTGTGCTCCAGCTCCACCAGCCAGAGCTCGGCGTCGTCGGCAAGGGTGCAGAAGGGCAACAGCAGCAGGCAGAGTGCGGTTCGGGTCATGGCAGACGGTCCGGGGTCACGGGGTGAGGTTTAACTATGGCCCCGGACGAGCAATTTTTCCCGGTCCGCCCTGACCGGTCAGTCATCCTCCCGGCACTGGCTCAGGCGCATGCCGTCAAACTTGCACTCCAGCTCCAGCCAGCGTCCCTCAAACGGGGAGAGGCTCCCATCCGAGGTGACATAACCCCAGATCCGTCCCCCTTCCACCGGCCCTTCCAGTTCCATCTCGTCCTCCTCTTCCAGCGCCTCCACCTCGCGAACGAGCCGCTGCGCCCCTGCCGCCGTCTCCTGCACGACCCCTTCCAGATCGACCCAGGTCCCGCCGAGATCGTCCTCATCCAAGCCATCCTTGAAGCGGGTGCGCTCATCGATCACGAAGGGAATGCCGTTGACCATCAACTGGCCAAGCTGCCAGGTGGTGCGGCCCGTGAGCTTGAACTCGGCCGCCTGCACCAGACCAAAAGGCAATAGAATCAATAACCAGAAGGCGCAGAGAGACTTCTTCATCGGGGATCCTCGGGGTTACACTGGCACACAGGATGACCCATCCGGTGTGAAATGGCCGTGAAATATCGGCACAGACCAGGAGATCAGAGCATGAAAATACTGGTGGTGGAAGACAGTCCCCAGGTGGCGGAGACCATCATGGACTATCTGGCGCTGGCCGGGCACAGGGTGGATTGCGCCTATCACGGCCAGGCCGCCCTGCAACTGCTCGCCGAGCAGCGCTTCGACGTCATCATCATGGACGTCATGATGCCGCGCCTAGACGGCCTGCGTACCGTGGAGCGGCTGCGTGCGGACGGCATCGCGACCCCGGTGCTCTTTCTCACCGCCCGTGACAGCCTGGAGGACAAGCTGGCAGGCTTTCGGGCGGGGGGCGACGACTATCTGATCAAGCCGTTCGCCATGGAGGAGCTGGAGGTGCGCCTGGAGGCCCTCAGCCTGCGTGGCCCCAGAGGGGACATGGGCGTGCTCTGCTTTGGCGATCTGACGGTGGATCCCGCCAGCGGCCGCGCCACCCGCGCCGGGGTGGAGCTCAAGCTCGGCAAGATCCCGTTCCAGATCCTCACCCTGCTGGTGAAGCGCGCGCCCCAGCTGGTGACGCGCCAGGAGGTGCTCGACACCGTCTGGGGCGACGAGGAGCCCGACTCCGACGCCCTGCGCAGCCACATCTATGCCCTGCGCAATGTCCTCGACAAGCCCTTCCCCACCCCCATGCTGGAGACCCTGCACGGCCAGGGCTACCGGCTGGTGACCCCATGACGAACCCGACGCAGCCCCTTGCCCCCGGCCTGCCGAGCCTGCGCCGGCGCCTGGTGCTGGCGCTGGGAGGGGCCGGTCTGCTGCTGCTGGTGATCCTGAGCCTGCTGATGGTGGTGGCCGAGAACAAGATGGAGGAGCTGAGCCTGCGCCACTGGCTGGAGGCGGAGGCAACCCGCTATGACGACGACTGGTTGCGCCTCGGGATGGCGGCCCCCGCCCCCAGCCCGCGCCAGTTCTCCAGCTACTGGACAGAGGCGGGCCGCCTGCCCGCCTGGCTCAAGGCCTACCAAAGCCCAGGCTTCTTCGAGCATCAGCTGGGCCGGGAGGACAAGCACTTCCTGGTACGCGCCCACCCCTCGGGTCAGGGGCTGCTCTATCTGGTGTTCAACGACGATGCGGACGACTACCTCGACCCTTACGAAGCCAAGCTGCATCTGGTGACCCGCCTCATCGGCCTGGCCCTGCTGCTGGGGAGCCTCGCCTTCGGCATCTGGCTGGTGCGTCACATCACCAGGCCGCTGGAGCGGCTGCGCCAGCGGGTCGCCCACCTGACCCCGGATCAGGGGGACTTCGTGCCCGATGCCCCCTGGCAGGAGCTGCGTGAGATAGAGCAGGCGCTGCTGGCGGGCAAGCACGAGGTGGCCGCCGTGTTTGCCCGTGAACAGGAGTTCAGCCGCTTTGCCAGCCACGAGCTGCGCACCCCCAACATGGTGATCCAGGGATCCGCCGCCCTGCTCGGCAAGGTGAATGACCTGCCCGCCCCGGCGGCCCGCGCCGTCAGCCGCATCCGCGCCGCCGCCGACGAGATGGCCCTGCTCACCGAAACCTTCCTGCTGCTGGGACGCAAGGAGGCCGTGGAACGCCCGCCCCAGCAGGTGGCGCAGCTCATTCGCCGGGAACTGACCCGCCTCGCCCCCCTGCTGCAACGGGAGACGCTGGACATTCGCCTGCAACTGGACGAGGAGAGCGAGGTGCAGGCCCCCCTCTCCCTGCTCGCCATCGCCCTCGGCAACCTCTTGAAAAACGCCCTGAGCTACGCCGAGGGGCACATCGAGATCACCCTGCACGAGCAGGTGCTCACCATCAGCAACCCCACCGCCGCCGCGCCGGATCAGATCCTCGGCTACGGCTGCGGTCTCACCATCATCCAGCGCATCTGCGAGAAGCTGGGCTGGCAGATTGAGACCCACCTGGTGGAGGGGGTCTTCAGCGCCCGGCTGGTGATGATCCCCGGCGCCCCCGGGGCGGTATAGCCCCCTCATCCCCGGCCCTTCTCCCCGGCTGTTCAACACAACGGGAGAAGGGAGACAGTTCCCGGCAAGCCCGCTGCCTTCCAGCCCACCCGCCAGATAGCAACAAGGCGCCCGAGGGCGCCCTGTGTTTACCTGTCTGACACTCGTTTGGGACTCATTCCGCCGGCTTATGCTTGCGGCTCGCCTTGAGCTCGAGGAACTCGATGATCTTGCCCGCCACGTCCTTGCCGGAGGCGGCTTCCACCCCCTGCAGACCGGGGGAGGAGTTAACTTCCAGCACCAGCGGGCCGCGGGCGCTACGCAGGATGTCCACCCCGGCCACGTCCAGCCCCATGATCTTGGCGGCCTGCACGGCGGTGGCACGCTCTTCCGGCGTGATCTTGATGGCTTCGGCGGTGCCGCCCCGGTGCAGGTTGGAGCGAAACTCCCCCGGCTGGGCCTGGCGGCGCATGGCGGCCACCACCTTGCCGTTGACCACCAGGCAGCGGATATCGGCGCCGTTGGCCTCGCGGATGTACTCCTGCACCAGGATGTTGTTGTTGGTCTGGATAAAGGCCTCGATGACGCTCTCCGCGGCCTTCTGGGTTTCGCACAGCACCACGCCAATCCCCTGGGTGCCCTCCAGCAGCTTCACCACCAGGGGGGCGCCCCCCACCATGGTGATGAGATCCGGTACGTCGTGGGTGCTGTGGGCATAGCCGGTCACCGGCAGGCCGATGCCGTGACGGGAGAGCAGCTGCATGGCGCGCAGCTTGTCCCGGGAGCGGGAGATGGCCACCGAGCTGTTGAGAGCCATGGTGCTCATCATCTCGAACTGGCGCAGCACGGCGGTGCCATAGAAGGTGATGCTGGCACCGATGCGCGGGATCACTGCGTCATAGCTCTCCAGCTCCCGTCCTTCGTAATGGATGGAGGGGCTGTGGGAGGCGATGTTCATGTAGCAGCGCAGGGTGTCGAGCACCTCGACCTGATGCCCACGGGCCCGGGCCACCTCGACCAGACGGCGGGTGGAATAGTTGTTGGGCTCACGGGATAAAATGGCAATATTCATGGAAATGGCAGACCTGATAATCGGACTGGAGAGTATAAGGTGCCATGAACGACTGGCAACGCCAATCCTTTCCCCTCACCATGCGCGGTTCTGCAAGAACGGGCAAAAACCGAGAGTGCTGCACTCAAGAACGGACCGTTCTGCAAGACGGCGCCAGCCACCAGCCCTCATGCCGGATGGCGCACAGCGACGTCAATGGGGGCCGCGCAGCCCTTGTTGCAACTCAAGCAGCAGGGCGACCTCCTGCAAACGGCGCGCCGTGGTGCCGGCCCAGCCTCCCAAAGGCACGGGGACCAGCAGGGTCTGGGCGATGCAGTGGCGATAGAGGGGCCCCTCACGTTGCCAGCCCCGCATCCCGTCGACGTCGTGATGGTGCAGCCACTCCAGGTTGCCGCGGCGAAGCAGCTCGATGCGCCGCCCGTCTTTGAAGTGCAGGCAAAGCCCCTTCTTCTCCACCCCGGGACCGGCATACTTGTCGAGCCAGAGGGTCAGGGGCACCCCTGCCGCCTCGCCGCGCAGGCAGGCCCGCCCCTCGGCGGTCTCCAGATCCCCGCGCCGGATGGGCTGCCCCAGCCGGTCGCAGACGCCCTCCGCGATCAGGTGCAGGCGGTCGTCCCCACCCAGGGCCACCAGCAGCTCCCGGATCATCGCCAGCAGATGGGTGCCGATGTCGAGGATCACCCCGTCTGGATGGCGCAGGACCCGCCGATCCGGCTCCCCGGTGGCGAAGTTGAGGGCATAGGGCTCCCCCGCCTCGTCCAGGCCGCAGGGTTCCAGCAAAAAGCCCTCCACCGCGCTGATATCGGCGAGGGTGGCCAGCCCGCCCCCGGCGCCGTCTGATTCCCGAGGCTGCCAGCCTTCATCCAGTTTGCCGCTCAGCAGCAACTGCTGGACGGCATTGCGGGCCATCCAGTGATCCAGCGCCAGCACCCTGGCTGCGACCTCGGGGTCCGCCAGCAGGGCGTGCAGGCGATCGTGCTGGGCCAGGGTGGCCACCACGGGTTTCTCCACCAGGATGAGGGGAATGGCGCTGGCCAGTGCCTGCTCCAGCACAGGCAGATGCAGCAGGGAAGGCGTGGCGATCACCAGCCGATCCAGGGGTTCGGCCAGCAGGGCTTCCAGGGTCGGGGCGGACATGACGCCGGGCAGGGTGATGGCGGGATCAAAACCCCATATCTCGGTATTTTCCGCCAGTGCGGCGAGTGCAGGCAGATAGGCTGTCTGCACCACAGCCCCCAGACCGACAAATCCAATCTTCATGGCAACCTCGATATGGCGTGCATACCCGGCGTCTGCCCCGCACCGCGTGAGGCGAGGCAGACGGGGATCAATGCAGGTTGGGTCCCAGCCAGCGTTCGGCCTCTGCCAGGGTCATCCCCTTGCGCATGGCGTAGTCTTCCACCTGATCCTGCTGGATCTGGGCCACGGCGAAGTATTTGCTCTCGGGGTGGGAGAAGTACCAGCCGGATACCGCCGCCCCCGGCCACATGGCGTAGGACTCGGTGAGCTGCATACCGATGGCCTGCTCCACCCCCAGCAGCTCCCAGATGCTCCCCTTCTCGGTGTGCTCCGGGCAGGCCGGGTAGCCCGGCGCCGGACGTATCCCCTGGTAATTTTCGCGGATAAGCTCTTCGTTGCTGAGCGCCTCGTCCGGGGCATAGCCCCAGTGCACTTTGCGCACCTGCTCGTGGAGGTATTCGGCAAAGGCCTCGGCGAGGCGATCGCACACCGCCTGGATGAGAATGGCGTTGTAGTCGTCGTGGTCCGCCTTGTAGGCCTTGGCGATGGCCTCCTCGCCGATGCCGCCGGTCACCGCGAAGGCGCCGATCCAGTCGGGCTTGCCGCTCTCCTTCGGCGCCACATAGTCCGCCAGACAGTAGTTGGGGAAGCCCTGCTTCTCGCTCTGCTGGCGCAGGTGGTGCAGCACCTTGCGCACCTGGGTGCGGGTCTCGTCGGTGTAGACCTCGATGCTGTCCCCCACGGCGTTGGCGGGGAACAGGCCGACGATACCGGCGCAGCGCACGCTCTGATCCTTCTCCAGCTGATCCAGCATGGCGTTGGCGTCGGCGTAGAGGCGCGTCGCCTCCTCCCCCACGACGTCATCCTCCAGAATGCGGGGGAACTTGCCCGCCAGCTCCCAGCTCAGGAAAAACGGCGTCCAGTCGATGTAGGGACGCAGCACTGAAATGGGTACGTTTTCGAAGGTCTGCACGCCGGGCTCCCGGGGCGCCGGGGGCTCATAGCCCACCCAGTCCAGCTGATGGCGGTTGGCGCGGGCATGGGCCAGGCTGACCGGCTTGGAGCGCGGCTGCTTGCGGGCATGCTGATCCCGGGCAATCTCGTACTCCTTGTCGATGCGGGCGACGAAGGCGGGCTTGAGCTCCGGGCTCAGCAGGCTCTGGGCCACCCCCACGGCGCGGGAGGCGTTGGAGACATAGACCACGGGCTCGGAGTAGTTCTGCTCTATCTTCACCGCGGTGTGGGCCTTGGAAGTGGTGGCTCCGCCGATGAGCAGCGGCAGCTTGAACCCCTGACGCTCCATCTCTTTGGCCACGTGCACCATCTCGTCCAGGGACGGAGTGATGAGGCCCGACAGGCCGATGATGTCGGCGTTCACTTCCCGGGCCGTCTTGAGGATGGTCTCGCAGGAGACCATGACCCCGAGATCCACGATCTCGAAGTTGTTGCACTGGAGCACCACCCCGACGATGTTCTTGCCGATGTCGTGCACGTCACCCTTGACGGTGGCCAGCACGATTTTGCCGTTGCTGGAACCGCCGGACTTCTCCGCCTCGATGTAGGGTTGCAGGTAGGCCACCGCCCGCTTCATCACCCGGGCCGACTTCACCACCTGGGGCAGGAACATCTTGCCGGCGCCGAACAGATCGCCCACCACGTTCATGCCATCCATCAGCGGCCCCTCGATGACGTGCAGCGGCTTCTCGGCCTGGGCGCGCGCCTCCTCGGTGTCCTCCTCGATAAAGTCGGTGATCCCCTTGACCAGGGCGTGTTCGAGCCGCTTGCCCACCGGCCAGCTGCGCCACTCCTGATCCCGCGGATCCTCAGCCTGGGCACCCGCGCCGCGATACTTCTCTGCGATGGCCAGCAGCGCCTCGGTGGCGTTGTCGTTGAGGTTCAGCACCACCGCCTCGACCTTCTCTTTGAGCTCGGCCGGGATGTCTTCGTAGATGGCAAGCTGGCCCGCGTTGACGATCCCCATGTCCATGCCGTTCCTGATGGCGTGGTAGAGGAAGACAGCGTGGATGGCTTCGCGCACCGGCTCGTTGCCACGGAAGGAGAAGGAGACGTTGGAGACACCGCCGGAGATCATGGCGTGGGGCAGGTGTGTTTTGATGTCCTTCACCGCTTCGATGAAGTCCACCGCGTAGTTGTTGTGCTCGTCGATGCCGGTCGCCACCGCGAAGATGTTGGGGTCGAAGATGATGTCTTCCGGCGGGAAGCCGACGCGGTCCACCAGAATGCGGTAGGCGCGCTGGCAGATCTCGAACTTGCGGGCCCGGGTATCGGCCTGGCCCACCTCGTCGAACGCCATGACGATGACGGCGGCGCCGTAGCGGCGCAGCAGTTTCGCCTGCTCGATGAATTTGTCCTCCCCCTCCTTCATGGAGATGGAGTTGACCACCGGCTTGCCCTGCACGCACTTGAGGCCCGCCTCCAGCACCTCCCACTTGGAGGAGTCGATCATCACCGGCACCCGGGCGATGTCCGGTTCCCCGGCGATGAGGTTCAGGAAGCGCACCATGGCCGCCTTGGCGTCCAGCATCCCCTCATCCATGTTGATGTCGATGATCTGGGCGCCGTTTTCCACCTGCTGCTTGGCCACATCCAGCGCCTCGTCGTAGAGCCCTTCTTTTATCAAGCGCTTGAACTTGGCCGAGCCGGTGACGTTGGTCCGCTCACCCACGTTCACGAACATGGAGTCCGCCGTGATGATGAGAGGCTCCAGGCCCGACAACCGGCAGGCTACCGGCAGATCCGGCAGGGCGCGGGGCTTGATGCCCGCCACGGCGTCCGCCATGGCGCGGATGTGGGTCGGGGTGGTGCCGCAGCAGCCGCCCACCAGGTTGAGAAAGCCGCTCGAAGCCCACTCGCGGATATGCTCCGCCATCTCGACCGCGTCCAGATCGTACTCGCCAAACGCATTGGGCAGACCGGCGTTGGGGTGGGCGCTGACATGGGTCTCGCTGATGCGGGAGAGCTCCTCCACGTACTGGCGCAGCTCGTCCGGCCCCAGCGCACAGTTGAGGCCGAAGGAGACCGGTTTGACGTGGCGAAGGGAGTGGTAGAAGGCCTCGGTGGTCTGGCCCGAGAGGGTACGACCGGAGGCGTCCGTGATGGTGCCGGAGATCATCACCGGCAGGCTGTAACCCAGCTCCTCGAACACCAGGTCCACCGCGAAGGCGGCCGCCTTGGCGTTGAGGGTGTCGAAGATGGTCTCGATCAGGATGATGTCGGCACCGCCCTCGATGAGGGCGTGGGTCGATTCGGTGTAGGCGGCCACCAGCTCGTCATAGGTGACGTTGCGCTTGCCCGGGTCGTTCACGTCCGGCGAGATGGAGGCGGTACGGTTGGTGGGACCCAGAACCCCTGCCACAAAGCGCGGCTTGGCTGGGTCTTTGGCCGTCCACTCGTCCGCCACGGCGCGGGCCAGGCGGGCTGCCTCCCGGTTTATCTCGGCCGAGAGCGCTTCCATCTCGTAGTCCGCCATGGCGATGCGGGTGGCGTTGAAGGTGTTGGTCTCGAGGATGTCGGCCCCGGCGGCACAATACTGGTCGTGGATCTCGCGAATGACGGCGGGACGGCTCAACACCAGCAGGTCGTTGTTGCCCTTGATGTCGGTATGCCAGTCGGCAAACCGCTCCCCCCGATAGTCCGCCTCACCGAGTTTGTAACCCTGGATCATGGTGCCCATGGCCCCGTCGATGATCAGGATCCGCTCCTTGAGACAGGCTTCCAGCCTGGTTGTGACATCCGCTTTCTTGTTCGACTCTCTGCTCGACACCGCTCGTACCCCTTACATCCATGCAACTGCGTGATGCCCATCCTAGCAGCAATCAAATTAAATGGAAATCTAGCCGTCTATCTGTCCGTGGTGACGATTAAATATAACCATAAATAGGTAATGAGCATGATCTAACCCGGGAGTACCCTATGCCCGTCCTCAAGAGGGATACGTGCTTGCTGTTTACCAAAGAGAAAAATAACTATGAGCGTCTACTACACACTCTGCTTCCTGGCAGCGTTGGCGATCTTCATCGCCTTTGCCAACCAGTATGTTGTGAAGATCCAGACCACCATCGCCATCACTGCGGGCTCCATGCTGATCTCCGCACTGCTGGTGCTGTTTGGCAAACTGGGTTGGTTCAATCTGGAGCCTCTCGCCATCAAGACCATGGAGAGCATCGACTTCCAGAACTTCCTGTTGAAGGGGATCCTGGGCTTCCTGCTGTTCGCCGGCGGCCTTGGCATCAACCTCAAGGCGTTGCGTAGCCAGAAGTGGGAAATCACCATTCTGGCCATAGCCGCCACCCTGCTCTCCACCTTCCTCATCGGCTACGGCTTCTGGTTCATCGCCAAGCTGCTGGGCTGGGATGTGCCGCTGGTCTACTGCATGTTGTTCGGTGCCCTGATCTCCCCCACCGACCCCATTGCCGTACTGGCCATCGTCAAGAAGATGAAGGCGCCACCCCAGATCGCCATCCAGATCGAGGGGGAATCCCTGTTCAACGACGGTGTCGGTCTGGTCATCTTCGCCACCGTGTTTGCCGTGGCCTTTGGCGGCGTGGAACCCACCTTCGGCAGCGTGGCCGGTCTTTTCCTGCATGAGGCTCTCGGCGGCATCCTGTTCGGGGCCGTGCTGGGTCTCATCGCCCACGTGATGATCAGCGCCACCGACGACGGCTCCCTGGAGCTGCTGCTGACCCTCTGCATCCCGACCGCGGGCTTCGCCTTCGCCAACATGATCGGCGTCTCCGGCGCCCTGGCCATGGTGGTGACCGGCATCATGATCGGCAACTGGACCCGTCATTCCGGCTTCTCCGAGCAGAGCCAGCACCACCTGGATCACTTCTGGGAGTTGATGGATCAGTTCCTCAACGCCCTGCTGTTCCTGCTGATCGGTCTGGCACTGGTGCTGCTGGACCTCGACTGGCGCGACTGGATCCTGCTGGTCATCGCGGTGCCGCTCTGCCTGGCTGCCCGCTTCATCAGCGTCTCCCTGCCCTATGTGACGTTCCGCAAGTTCCGCAGCTACAACACCTTCTCGGTGCGCATCCTCACCTGGGGCGGCCTGCGTGGCGGTCTGGCCATGGCCATGGCCCTGGCACTGCCATCCGGTGTCATGATGATCCCGGAGCACAACGTCGATCTGCGCCAGGTGATCCTGGTGATGACCTACTCGGTGGTGATGTTCTCCATCGTGGTACAGGGCATGACCATTACCCCCATGATCACCGCCGCCAAGAAGGCCTGCGGCGACGCCTGAGCCCGTCCCTGACCGGCAATGAAAAGGGCTCCCTCGGGAGCCCTTTTGCCGTCCCCGTGGCCGTGAAAAACAGGGAATGACTGGGTGAACGCACAATTAGTGTTTGCTTTTTACACATTTCGAGGAGAGAATGCGCGCCGGCTAGTTAATCAGCCCTGATTATGTTCGCAATGCTTCACCTCACGATGAATCCTGCCAGTACCCGCATAACCTTCTTCTGATTTACTCGCCTTGAGAACCGTTCAGGCTGTCTGCCTGCGTTGCCCGGCTCTCACGGTGCAGACCCGATCTGCCCACTCCCAAGTAGCATCATGCATCCGCATGGTCCTTGGCGCCTTCCTTGAAAGTGCAGACGCCCCTGAACCGGGCTGGGTATTCCTGCGCGCTCGTCCGCCATCGTGCTGACCGCGCCCATTGACCTGACATTTGCCAATACAAGGAGCAAACACTTAATTTATATAGAGAAATACCATGATGAAACACGTACAGATCCGCAAACCCCTGCGTCGCAGCAAACCCATCAACCTGCCCGTGCAAGAGCACGACGACGATGCGTTCCTGATCCAGTTCAGCACCCGCTTCAGCGGCGGCTTCGCCATCTCCTGTGATGGCATCGCCGGCGAGTTCTCCATCGAAGAGCTCAACTGACTTTGCCTGCCCAGGCAGCGCCCGATGCAGACAGGCCGCAACTCACGGCGGCCTCCTTGCCTGACGTCATAGTCTGCATGACCCCGCTCCCAGAGCGGTGGCTAGACTCCGCAAGTCTCCTTGTCCGGCGCCTCCAGCAGCAGGCACTCCTCCTCGCCGGCTCCCAGCCTGACCCGTTTGCCCTGACTCAGCCCCAGCTTGGCGAGTAGCCGGACCGAGCGCTCATTGCCCGGGGTGACGATGGCGACCACCCGCTCGATGCCGAGCCGTTCGCGGCCATCTGCCATGGCCGCCCGCGCGGCCTCGATGGCATAGCCCTGGCCGCGCCAGGCGGGCAGGAAGGCATAGCCGATGTCTTCACAGGGCAGGGTATCGCGCTTGATCAGACCGCAGATGCCGAGCCTGGCCCCGTCTTCCCGCCGCACCACCAGATAGAGTCCGTGACCGTGGCGGGCATAACTGACCGCAGGCCCCTGCTGGATATAGTTTTCGGCATCCGCCAGGGTACGCACCCCGCGATCGCCGATGTAGCGGTGAAAATCACCATCGTTGAGCAGTTCGAGAATGAAGGGGGCATCGACAATGGTCAGTTCGCGCAGTTCCAGGCGCTCGGAGAGGATCATGACATGGGCTCGTTCGGCAGAGAGAGTGTCCAAGACTGCTCCCGCCCCGCTTCCTTGGCAAGACCCGGACGATATTTTCGCCCCCGGGAGCCGCGTCACCGCTATACTGCCCACCCCATGGAACAGGCAGGAGAACGGCCATGACCGATACCCCCGAATTTTTTGATGAAGAGACACTGCTGGAGATGGTGGAGAACCAGCTCGCCGACGGCCACCCCCTCCAGGTGAAAGCCACCCTGATGCGCCTGGTGATGAAGGGCACCCCGCGGGAAGAGGCGCTGCAATACATCGCCTGCGCCCTGGGCGCCGAACTCATGGCCATGGAAGCCGAACAGGGCCCCTTCAACCTCGTCCGTTACGGCGAGTTTCTCGACAGCCTGCCCGAGATGCCCTGGGCCGAATGACCCGGGCCGATTAGGCAAGCCCCGGCGCCAGCCATTATCATTACTGCCACCACCAATGACGGGAGTATGGGGATATGCGCTGGCAAGATCGCCGTGAGAGCAACAATGTGGAAGACCGGCGCCAGCAAGGCGGCGGCAACGGGGGTCGCGGCCTGCCCATCGGCGGCAAGGGGCGCCTGATCCTGCTGGTGGTGGTCATGGTGGCGGGGTACTACGGCGTGGACCTCGGCCCCCTGCTGCAGGATCCGGCCCCGCAGAGCCAGCCCCAGCGTCAGAACTCGTCCCAGGCTGCAAACGATCCCCTCGCCCGCTTCACCTCGGTGATGCTCGCCTCCACGGAGGACGCCTGGGGCGAGATGTTCCAGCAAAGCGGCAACCACTATCAGGCCCCCAGACTGGTGCTCTATCGCGGTGCGACCCGCACCGGCTGCGGCCAGGGGCAGTCGGTGATGGGGCCCTTCTACTGTCCGGCCGACAGCACCGTCTACATCGATCTCTCCTTCTATCAGGACATGCGCGACAAGCTGGGGGCCGACGGCGACTTCGCCCAGGGCTATGTGATCGCCCACGAGGTGGGCCACCACGTGCAGAACCTGCTCGGTATCTCCACCAAGGTGCGCCAGCAGCAACAGGGGCTGAGCCAGGTCGCCCAGAACCGGTTGTCGGTCAAGCTTGAACTGCAGGCGGACTGCTTCGCCGGGGTCTGGGGCCACTATATGGAAAAAGAGCAGGTGCTGGAGCGCGGCGATCTGGAAGAGGCGCTCAACGCCGCCCAGGCCATCGGCGACGACAGGTTGCAGCAGCAAGGTCAGGGCCGGGTCGTTCCCGACAGCTTCACCCACGGTACCTCGGCCCAGCGCCTCACCTGGTTCAAACGCGGTTTTGACAGCGGCAAGCCCGCCAGTTGCGACACCTTCGCCGCCCGCTGAAGGGGGCAAACGCAAAGGGGCCGATTCCTCACGGAGCCGGCCCCTTTCCTTTCTCACCCGAGGGGGTCTTCCCTCATTCGGGATCCTCCGCTAGCAGATCGGTGAAGACGAAGCCGTCTCGCAGCACCGTTTCCCCCACCCGGATGGGCAGGGGATGCAGGAACATGGGGCCGTCCCAGGCCAGGGTGTGAAACTCCCCGTTCTCGCCGCAGGGATCCACCCCGGCGGGCAGGGCAGCCAGGAAGGCCGGGCCAAATTCATGACCACCTAACCCGGCGTCCAGCTTGCCCGGATCCAGGGTGCAGACCCTGGCCTTGAGCCCGGCGTCGATCATCGCCTGCGCCAGCTCGGTCGTGTCGCTGCCCCAGAGCGGGAAGAGCGGCGTGATGCCGGTCCCCGCCAGTTGTCGCTCCCGATAGGCACGCACATCCTCAAGAAAGAGATCCCCGAACGCCATGTGGTGAATGTCCTTGGCCTGCACATCGGCGATGAAGCCCGTCATGATGCGCCCATACTCCTCGTTGCTGCAGGGCCAGGGCAGGTCGATGGTGGTCAGCGGCAAGCCCACGCACTCAGCCTGTGCCAACAACAACTGCTTGCGCACCCCGTGCATGGCCACCCGCTCGAACGCCTGGTTGAGGGTGGTGCACAGCCCCACCACCTCGATGGCCGGATCTTGGCGCAGGCGATGCAAGGCCCAGGCGCTGTCTTTTCCGCTGCTCCAGGAGAGCAGTACCTTTTTCTTCGTCATGATCTCTCCAGCTTCTTGCCGCACCGTGCTGCAAGACAGTGTTGCGAATTGTGCGATTTACATTGCGGGACACAAAAGCATACCCTCGTGGGTGAGCGTATCCCCGCAGCACACCGGGGAGAATAACTAAAAAAACGATGGGAAACATAAGGATATGAGTAAAGTCAGCACATCGCACGACCACGGTCGCCCCCTCAATCGACAGGATTACAAGACCCTGAGCCTGGCGGCGCTGGGCGGCGCCCTCGAATTCTACGACTTCATCATCTTCGTCTTCTTCGCCGTGGTCATCGGCGAGCTCTTCTTCCCGGCCGACATTCCCGAGTGGCTGCGCCAGTTCCAGACCTTCGGCATCTTCGCCGCCGGCTACCTGGCCCGCCCCCTGGGGGGCATCATCATGGCCCACTTTGGCGATCTCATCGGCCGCAAGCGGATGTTCACCCTCAGCATCATCCTGATGGCCTTGCCGACCTTGCTGATCGGCCTGCTGCCCACCTACGCCGTGCTCGGCATCGCCGCCCCCCTGCTGTTGCTGCTGCTGCGGATCCTGCAAGGGGCCGCCATCGGCGGGGAAGTCCCCGGTGCCTGGGTCTTCGTGGCCGAGCACGTGCCCGCCCGCCGGGTCGGTGTCGCCTGCGGCACCCTCACCGCAGGGCTGACCGCCGGCATCCTGCTCGGCTCCCTGGTGGCGACCGCCATCAACCGTGGCATGAGCCCGGGCGATGTGAGCGACTGGGGCTGGCGTCTGGCCTTCGTGCTCGGCGGCGTGTTCGGCATCGTCGCCATGTACCTGCGCCGCTGGCTGCACGAGACCCCGGTCTTCGCCGAGATGCAGGCCAACAAGTCCCTGGCCGAGGAGCTGCCCCTCAAGACGGTGCTGCGTGAACACAAGGGCAGCGTCGTCGTCTCCATGCTGCTGACCTGGCTGCTCTCCGCCGGCATAGTAGTGGTGATCCTGATGACCCCGACCTATCTGCAGAAGGTCCACGGCATCAGTCCGGCCGATGCCCTGACCGCCAACTCCCTGGCCATCGTCGCCCTCACCCTGGGCTGCATCGTCTATGGCCGCCTGATCGATGCCATCGGCAGCGGCCCTACCTTCATCCTGGGCTCCCTGCTGCTGGCCGGCGCCACTTATACCTTCTACCACAGCCTGGCAGCCGGCACGGATCAGCTGGTGCCCCTCTACATGCTGGCGGGCTTTGCGGTGGGGATCGTCGGCGCCGTGCCCTACGTCATGGTCAATGCCTTCCCGCCGGTGGTGCGCTTCTCCGGGCTGTCGTTCTCCTACAACGTGGCCTACGCCATCTTCGGCGGCCTCACCCCCATGCTGGTCACCCTCTGGATGAAGGAGGACGTGCTGGCCCCCTCCCACTATGTGGTCAGCCTGGCCGCCCTCGGTTTCGTGCTCGGCATCTGGCTCTGGCTGCGCCAGCGCGGCCAACGCCAGGCCACCCCGCAGGCCGCCTGATCCTTCCCAAGCAAGCCCCGCACTGTCGGGGCTTGTTCTTTGCGGATATCATCGACCGGGTGGCGGTCCGCTGCGGACCTGCCAGCTCACCCCAATCCGTCCATCTGCCCGAGGTCCACTATGTTCTTCCAGGTCGTCTTTCTCGCCTTGCTGGCCCTGCTGCCCATGGTCAACCCGCCCACCACGGCCACCCTGCTGCTGGGATTGAGCAAGGGCATGTCCCGCGAGCACATCCGCCGCCAGATCAACATGGCCGCCTTCTATCTGTTCGCCACCCTGTGCGTCAGCTTCTTCATCGGATCCTCCATCCTGGATCTGTTCGGGATCTCCATTCCCGGCCTGCGCCTGGCCGGTGGCCTCATCATCGCCTTCATCGGCTTTCGCATGCTGTTCCCCTCGCCGAACCAGTCTGCGGGGATCGAGGCCAACCAGAATATCGCCTTCGTGCCCCTCACCATGCCCAGCATGTGCGGACCCGGCACCATGGCGCTGGTGATCAGCGGCGCGGCCCAGATCGCCGAGCTGCCGGCCGAGACCGATCGCGTCGTCATCTATGCCGCCATGGTCACCGCCTTCGCCCTGATGAGCCTGATCAGCTGGGGTGTGCTCAAGCTGGCAGATCCCGTGTGCAAGATCCTGGGGGCCACCGGCATCGACGCCATGACCCGCATCATGGGTTTTCTGCTGGTGTGCATGGGTATGCAGTTCTGCATCAACGGCGTCAAGGAGGTGGCGCAGGATCCCGTCTTCCATGGCCAGGTGATGGAACAACCCGCTGCCGCCTTGCCGTCCCATGCCGGATCCACCACCCTCGATCATCTCGCCGTGCCGCGCCAGCCCTGATTGAAAACGGTGTCATTTTTCGTGCAAATCCCTCCTGATCTTGCGCCTGATCATATTGCCTTCATCTTGATGGGGTAGTCTGGTTTTTGTACAGGCAGGGTTCAGAAGGTTGCCGCTAGCGTGGCATGTGCTGAGCCCATCACTTGAGGAGATATGCAAATGGAAAAGATGCTGACCGAGATTGGAAGCTACAGCCTGTTTCATGAGTATCTGAACGTGGTCGGTGCCGCCAGCCCCGCGCTGACCCGGATCAAGACAGGATGGGAGTTCAAGCGAAAGGATCGCCTGCTCGCCCAGATAAGGGTGGATGACCACGGCCACGCCCGCTTCTTCATCGACGCCCGCGCCATTTCGGTCAACTGACCCGACCCCTTTCCCAGCCCCGGCGCCGGGCCGGGGTTTACAAAGGTGTATGACCTTACTGGGTACCGCCCACGGTGAGCTGATCCAGCTTGAGGGTGGGCTGGCCGACGCCGACCGGCACGCTCTGCCCCTCCTTGCCGCAGACCCCGACCCCGCGATCCAGCGCGAGATCACGGCCCACCATGGAAACCTGGCTCATCGCCTCGGGGCCGTTGCCGATCAGGGTCGCCCCCTTGATGGGCGCGGTGATCCTGCCATCCTCGATCAGGTAGGCCTCGGAGGCGGAGAAGACGAACTTGCCGGAGGTGATGTCCACCTGGCCGCCGCCGAAGTTGGGGGCATAGATCCCCTTCTTCACCGAAGCGATGATTTCGGCCGGATCGTACTGACCCGCCAGCATATAGGTGTTGGTCATGCGCGGCATCGGCAGGGCGGCGTAGGATTCGCGGCGGCCGTTGCCGGTGAGCGGCACCCCCATCAGGCGGGCATTCTGCTTGTCCTGCAGGTAACCCTTGAGGATGCCGTTCTCGATCAGCACGTTGTAACCGCCCGGCGTCCCCTCGTCGTCGATGGAGACGGAGCCGCGCCGACCCGGCAGGGTGCCGTCATCGACGATGGTGCAGTGTTTGGAAGCCACCTGCTCGCCGATGCGCCCGGCAAAGGCGGAGGAGCCCTTGCGGTTGAAGTCCCCCTCCAGACCGTGACCCACCGCCTCGTGCAGCAGCACACCGGGCCAGCCGGCACCGAGCACCACCGGCATGGTGCCGGCCGGGGCGTCGATGGCCTCCAGGTTGACCAGCGCCTGGCGTACCGCTTCGCGCACATAGCCAAACGCCCGGCTCTCGAGCCCGTCCAGCTCGAGGAAATGGTCGTAACCGAAGCGGCCACCGCCCCCCGCGCTGCCGCGCTCACGGCGATCCCCCTTCTCGGCGATGACGGTCACCGAGAGGCGCACCAGGGGGCGCACGTCGGCGGCCAGGGTGCCATCGGTGGCGGCCACCAGGATCTCTTCATAGACCCCGCTGATGGAGGCCATCACCTGATTGATGGCGGGATCCAGACTTCTGGCGAACTTGTCCATCTGCTCCAGCAGGGCAATTTTCTGCTGCTTGTCGAGGGTCTGCAGGGGATCCAGCGCCGGGTAGAGCAGGTTTGCTTCGGTGCGAGCCCATGCTTTTACCTTGCCCTGCGCACCGGCGGCGGCGATGCCGCGAGCGGCAGTCACCGACTGTTGCAGCGCCAGCAGGCTCAGCTCGTCCGAGTAGGCGAAACCGGTCTTCTCGCCGCTGACGGCGCGCACCCCCACCCCCTGATCGATGTTGTAGCTGCCATCCTTGACGATGCCGTCCTCCAGCATCCAGGACTCGTGCCAGCTGCGCTGGAAATAGAGGTCGCCGAACTCCACCTGATGGCTCATCAGGCTGCCGAGCAGCTGTTGCAGCCGCCCTTCGTCGAGATCGTTCGGGGCCAACAGGGAGGCACTAACCTGGCTCAATAGACTCAAATCTTTCTCTCCACTCTCATGCGAGATGTCGTAACGGTTAAATCCACGGCCGCGGGCTCACAGCAGGCGGGCGTGTTGCAGCACCGGCATGGTGCGTTTCAATTCATCGATCAGGGCCCCATCCAGCGGCGCCAGCACTGTGCCCTGCCCCGACGCCCGGCAGGCCAGCACCCGGCCCCAGGGGTCGATCACCATGCTGTGGCCCCAGGTCTGGCGCCCCGTCTCGTGGGTGCCCCCCTGGTTGGCGGCCACCACGTAGCACTGGTTCTCGATGGCACGGGCCCGCAGCAGGGGCTCCCAGTGCGCCTCGCCGGTGACGGCGGTAAAGGCGGCAGGCACCAGCAGCACCCGGGCACCGGCCAGGGCCAACTGGCGGTACAGCTCGGGAAAGCGCAGATCATAACAGATAGAGAGGCCGAGGGGACCAAAGGGGGAGTCCACCAGCACAGGCTGATCACCCGGGCTGAAGGTCTCCGACTCCCGGTAGCGGCCGTGATTGTCCGCCACGTCCACGTCGAACAGGTGGATCTTGTGGTAGTGCCCCTTGAGCTCGCCGTCGGGATCGAACACCAGGGTGCTGGTGTGGATGTGCTCGGCACCGGCGATGGCGGTGGGCATGGCCCCGGCCACCAGCCAGATGCCGTGGGATTTGGCCCAATCAGAGAGTTGCTGCTGGATTGGGCCATTGCCCAATGGCTCTGCCCCGTCCAGATACCCCTGCCGCTCGCCAAAGAGGGCGAAGTTTTCCGGCAGCAGCACCAGCAAGGGGCGCTCCCCGGGCAGACTCGCCAGCTCGGCGGCGATCCGCTTCCGGTTATCCTGCCAGGTACGACCCGAAATCAACTGCATGGCGGCTAGCCACATGACGCGCTCCTTCTGTTGGGCGAGCCGGTGGCACAAGGCCTCCTCGGCTCGCAGGGCAATATCCGCACTCATCTGTTGGGCGAACCGGTGACCGGTGACACAAGGCCTCCTCGGCTCGCGGGGCAATATCCGCACTCTTCTGTTGGGCGAGCCGGTGACCGGTGACAGAAGGCCTTCTCGGCTCGCGGGGCAATATCTGCACTATGAGGGGTTTGGCGGCCGGGGGAAAGTCCCCCAGTCCGGCGCTGGCCCTCAGCGCTGACCCGAGCCCTGATGCTTGGGATTGAGCAGGAAGGGGGTGACCTCCTTGGCGGGCAGGCCGGGCGCCACCGCATCCACCGCATCCTTCTGCTGCTGGTTGAGCTTGATGCGGGCGCGATCCCGCCCCGCCTCCACCAGCCTGGGGGCGTCCAGCGGGCCGGAGACCCGAAAATCGATACGGGTCACCACGTCCACCACGGGCTCCAGCAGCTTGGAGAGGGCCAGCACATAGAGCCCGGTGATGGGAGTCAGGGAGAAGGCCGCCACCACGGGCAGGGTGCCCCCCAGGTTCGGGGAGAAGCTCAGATCAAAGTCGAGCCGCCAGCGCACCAGATCCGCGATGCCCTTGCCCCGCAGGTTGCCCGCCGCCCCTTTCATGTAGAAGTCGTTGTTCTCCACCACCCCCTGATTGACCTTGGCGGAGGCGGACATGGACTCGAAATAGAAGCCCTTGTCGAAGACGTCGCGAAAATCGAGGCGCAGCTTGCGCATCAGGGAATCGAGGCTCAGCAGAGAGAGCAGTCGGGCCCCCTTGTCGTTGACCTCTCGCAGGGTCCCCCCCTCCAGCTGGTAGTCGGCGCTGCCCGCCAGGGTCGGCAGGCTCAGGCGGTAGGGCACGTCACGCCAGTTCAGATCCAGCGCCAGCTTGCCCGGGGCATCCCCGATGGGCGAGGTGTAGCCAAGCCGCTTGAGCAGCAGCTCGCTGTTGCGGGTCTCGAGGTTCACCCTGGCACGGGTCTGCATCTGGCTGCCACGGGCCAGCCACTCGGCGCTGCCGCGCAGGGTGCTGCCCGCCAGGCGCATCTCCAGCCCCTTGAGATCCAGCCGGTTGGCCCCGGGCAGCAGTTCCCCCTTCACCTCACCCAGGGGCAGCTCGCCGAAGCGGCAATCCACGCAACTGAAGGTGAGCCAGGGAATGGCGTCCATGATGGCCCTGTCCTGGCGCTCATCGGGATCCGGGCTGAGATCGGTCCCCTTGCCGGACCAGTAGATGCGGGCAAACTTGGCATCGATAGGGCGTCCGTCGGCCACCGGCACCCGCACCACCCCCATCACGTCGGGGCTGTCGATCATCACCTCGGTGGCCTGGTTCACCGGCCCCAGGGTGAAGTGCACCGCCTTGAGGCTGGCGCTGCCGATGTCGGCACGGGCCAGCTGGCCATCTACCCACCACTCCTGGGGCAAGAACGCGGGGCCCACCACCGCATTGCCCTGCGTCGCCTGCGCCTTGGCCGGCAGCCACTGCTTGAGACGGGCCAGCCAGCCGGCCACGTCCGCCTGCTGCTGGTTGATGGCGAGCAGCATGGGCTTGTCCTGCATCACCCGCGCCCCAGGCTGGCCGATGTTGACCCGCACCCGGCTGAGATAGGGCACGCCGTCGCCGTACACCAGGCGGCTCTGCATGTCGATGTCCGCCCCCAGCACGGCGCGGATGTCGGCGCTGCCATCCCGCCCACGGGCCGTCACCTTGAGGGGCAGCCGGGTACCCGCCGCCTTGGTCAGGGGCACGGGCAGATCCAGCCCCATGCCCTGCAGGTTGGAGTCCAGCGCCAGCTGGAAGCTGAACGCCTTGTTCTCGGGCAGGGTCAGCCCCAGGGTACCCGACCAGTTGCTGCGCCCCTGTAGCATCTCGAGGGCCGGTATGTCCCGGCGCTGGCGGCGGCTGTCCCACTGCCCCTGGAACTTGAGGTCGGCCTGATAGCCGTGGGGCAGTTGCCGCCCCTGATAATCCAGGGTCAGCGGCTGGTTCCACAGGCTGGCCTTGAGGTTGTGAATGCGGGTCTGCTCGTTGTCATACTCGAGCGTTCCTGCGACCCCGTCGAGGGGCAGATCCAGGGAGGCGATCCTCACCTTGTTGTCCTTGAAGCTGGCTTCCCCGCTGGCCTTGACCTCCCCCTCGCCATCCAGCGGTATGTCGAGCTTCACCGTGCCCTTCATGGGGCCGCGGATCTCCACCTCCCGCAGCGCCTGACCGACGGATCCCCCCAGCGGCGAGTCCTGCAAATAGTCGCTGATGGCCTTGCCCTCGCCCTCAACCTTGGCATCCACGTAGAGGTGAGCCCCCGGATAGAGGTCCGGGATCCAGGCATGCACCGAGTCGGAGCTGGCCTTGCCGAGCTGGGTGGCGCGGCTGTTCATGTCGAGGCTGGCGTTCTGGAACAGCAGATCGATCTGCAGGTCGGTCAGCGGCTGCCAGCCCGGGAAAAACTCGTAGGTGGCCTGTTGCAGCGGCACCGCCACCTGGAAGACGCCCTTGCCGTTGTCGTAGGGGAAGTCACGGAATTCGCCGTACCAGAGCAGGTCTGCCCCCTTGGCCTTGCCCCCCTTGATGGCGCCGCTCAGGTAGCTCACCAGCCCCTCATCCATCACCGCCAGGGGGTAGTAGCGATCCGCATGGGCCGCGTTCTTGACGTCGATGCGCCCGGTCAGGGCGAGGAAGGGGTGCTCGAACAGCTCGAGGCGAAACCGGCTGGCGAGGCGCAGATCCGGGTTGTCCAGGGCAATGTCCTGGCCATAGAGCACCCAGCCTTGGGGCGCCCGCCACCAGTCGAGGGCCGCACTCAGGCTGTCCACCGGGATGGGTTCCTTGAAGTGGCGGGCCGGATCCACCTTGCCCTTGCCCAGGGTCAGGCGGGCACGCCCCCCGTTCGGGGTCAGCCAGAAGTCACCGTCCAGCTTTTGCAGACCGGGGACATCGTGCCAGGCCCGGGTCCCGAAGCCGCGCAGTTGCCCCTGCAAAGAGAGCCCCTGCCAGTCCTCGTCGGCTTGCAGGACCAGCTCCTGCAACTGGCCCCTTGGCCGGGTGCGTTTGAGGGTCTCGGTCAGCTCGGGATAGAGGCCGGAGACCAGCTGGCTCAGGTTGGCAATCTGGTCGAGATCGATGGCGGGTACATAGCCCTGGATGCGCGAGCCGATGCGCTCGAGCTGCAGGCGGCTGTGCAGCCAGGTGGCGCCATCGAGCTTGAAGGTGACGTCGTGGCTGGCGAGCTGCCACGCCT
The DNA here is from genome assembly GCF_053005425.1 of Aeromonas sp. 25-248. NCBI lineage: Bacteria > Pseudomonadati > Pseudomonadota > Gammaproteobacteria > Aeromonadales > Aeromonadaceae > Aeromonas > Aeromonas sp. 25-248. The sequence goes on from NZ_JBRKTB010000006.1 coordinate 179,493, forward strand.
CGCCGTCCCGGCGCAGCTGGATCTTGCCTCCCTGCAGGTCGAGGCGATGCGGCTTCCCCTTGATCTCGTCCTTCCAGATCAGGTGGTTGTTGCCAAAGGCCAGCAGGGAGTTGCCGAGCCTGCCCTTCTCGAACTCGCTCCAAAGCTGGAAGTCGAGCTGGCCGCTCACCGGCGGCTCGCCAGCGTGGATCCGGGCCAGCATGGGGCTGATGTCCAGCTCCCGGGCCCCCAGATAGAGCTGGCCCTTGAGGCGGTCGAGCCGCACCTCGGGGGCATCCACATCGATGATGAGGTCCAGGGTGCTCTCCCCCACCCCGTTGATGAGATAGGCCTTGCCGACCCCCTGATGCCGCTTGCCGCGGTTCTGCCAGCGCAACTGGGCGATGTCGAGGGCGCGCACCTCCCCCAGTGCAGTGGTGAGGCTCAGGCGAGTGTCGTGAATGTCGAAGGTGGAGAGCTGGGTCAGCAGGAAGCGCAGCAGGGCCTCCTGCTGGTTCGCGCTCTTCCCGCTGACGGGGGTGGCGGGCTGGGTCATGTCCAGCGCGATGTTGCCGTCGCTCAGGATCAACTGGCCAAACACCGGTCTGAGTTCGTTGAGGGAGCGCCAGAAGTCGAGGTGGGCCCACACCTTGCCAAGGCGCAGGGAGAAACGCCCCGAATCGGGGGCGATGGCCAGTCCTTCCAGCCCGATGGCCGGGCCGCGGGGAGTCCAGTCCAGCCCGACGTGATCCACGCTCACCTCGAGCTGGCTCTCCCCGAGCAGGGTCCCTATCACGGCCGCCCGGTGCTGGTTGAGCAAAGGGCCGCCCAGTCGTACCACGCTGACCAGAACGGCCAGCAGCACGAAGAAGACTCCGAGGGCCAACCAGCCCCGACTCAGCCAGCGATAGACCAATTACATCATCACCACATCGAACTGTTCCTGCCCACAGAGCGGCTCGGAGACCACCCTGACCTGCTTGCCGATGAAGACTTCCAGCTCAGCCAGACTGTGGGACTCCTCCCCCCGCAGGTAATCGGCCACCGAGGGGGCCGCATAGACGGTGAACTGATCCGCGTCGTAGGCGCGGTTGACCCGGATGATCTCCCGCAGGATCTCGAAGCAGACCGACTCCACCGTCTTGACCCGGCCGCGCCCCTTGCACTCGGGGCACTCGGCGCAGAGCACGTGCTCCAGGCTCTCCCGGGTGCGCTTGCGGGTCATCTCCACCAGCCCGAGCTGGGAGAAACCGTTGACGTTGGTCTTGGCCCTGTCCTTGGCCAGCGCCAGCTCCAGGCTGTGCAGCACCCGGCGACGGTGATCCTCGGACTGCATGTCGATGAAGTCGATGATGATGATGCCGCCGAGGTTGCGCAGGCGCAGGTGACGGGCGATGGCGGCGGTGGCCTCGACGTTGGTGTTGAAGATGGTCTCTTCCAGATTGCGATGGCCGACGAAGGCCCCGGTGTTGATGTCCACCGTGGTCATGGCTTCGGTCTGGTCGATGATGAGGTAGCCGCCGGATTTCAGCTCCACCTTGCGCTCCAGGGCCCGCTGGATCTCGTTCTCCACGTCGTAGAGATCGAAGATCGGCGACTCGCCGGTGTAGTACTCCAGCTTGTTGGCCAGCTCGGGCACGTACTCCTCGGTGAAGCGCTTGAGCTGATCGAAGCTCTGGCGCGAGTCGACCCGGATCTTGTCGAGCTCGGCACCGACGAAGTCACGCACCACCCTGAATGCCAGGCTGGGATCCTCGTAGAGGATCTTGCAGGGGGGATACTTCTGCTTGCGCTCGAGGATCTTGCGCCACAGGCGCTTCAAGAAGGCGGCGTCCTGCTCCAGCTCCTGCTCCCCCACCCCTTCGGCGGCGGTGCGGATGATGTAGCCGCCCAGTTCGTCCACATAGCCGGCCACGGTGCGCTTGAGGCGCTCGCGCTCCGCCTCGGATTCGATGCGCTGGGAGACCCCCACGTGGGCACTGCCCGGCATGAAGACCAGATAACGGGATGGCAGGGTGATGTCGGTGGTTAGGCGGGCCCCCTTGGTACCGAGCGGGTCTTTGACCACCTGTACCATGATGTCCTGCCCCTGGCGCACCAGTTCGGCGATGTTGCCGGCCTGGAACTGCTCCTTCTCCTTGATCGCCACGCACTCGGTATGGGGGACGATGTCGGAGGCGTGCAGGAAGGCGGCCTTGTCCATGCCGATGTCGACGAAGGCGGCCTGCATGCCGGGTAGCACGCGGCTGATCTTGCCCTTGTAGATGTTGCCCACGATGCCGCGCTTGGCCTGACGCTCCACATGCACTTCCTGCAGCAGACCGTTCTCGACCAGGGCGACCCGGGTTTCGGAGGGGGTGACGTTTACCAGCAGTTCTACCGACATAAGTTACCTTGCCTTTCTAGTTTTGAATTCTGGCACGACGAACAACGGGTAACTCAGCAGCGCACTGCTGACGAGAGGATTACCGGGTCTGCTCGAGGTGCTGCTTGATCAACAGGTCCGTCTCCAGCAGGGGCAGGCCGACCACGGCACTGTAGCTCCCCTCGAGGCGACTGACGAATTTGCCGGCAATGCCCTGGATAGCATAGGCGCCCGCCTTGTCGCACGGCTCGCCGGTGCGCCAGTAGGCTTCGATCTCGGCCTCGTCCAGCTTGCGAAACGCCACGTTGGTGGTGACCAGCCGCACATCGCACCGCTCCGGGGTGGCCAGGGCCACCGCCGTCATCACCTGGTGTACCCGCCCGGAGAGGGCTTCCAGCATGTCCTTGGCGTCCAGCAGGTCGGAGGGTTTCTCCAGCACCCGCTCCCCCAGCACCACTATGGTGTCGGCCCCCAGCACAGGCAGCGCCGTGGGCGCCGCGGCCACACCGGCCATCGCCTTGTCGCGGGCCAGCCGGCAGACGTAATCCTGGGGCTTCTCACCGTCGTTGCGCAGCTCCGGCACATCCAGCTTGAGGACCTCGAAACGGTAGCCCAGGCGGGTCAGAAGCTCGTGCCGGCGGGGGGAGCCCGAGGCGAGATAGAGTTGCAGTTCGTTGTGCTTGTTCATACTTCACTCAATGAGACGATGCGCAGTTACAATGCGTTGTTTTTATTCACATTCACTTGATATTGAAGCGACGCCGCACCTTGCGCAAGACCATAAAAATCCAGGGCCATATTAACATCGTCGTCAACGTCGACCAAAAGTAGGCGAAGTTGAGGCTGGCCCGGCTGAACAGATGCTCCGCCCAGAACACGGTGATCTTCCCCACCAGGGAGAGCAGACCGATGATCAGCGCCTGCTGCCAGAGGGAGAAGTTGCGGATCTTCTGGAACTGGAAGGCCGCCAGGTAGGTGGTGATGGCCATGGCCATGGCCCGCACGCCGAGGGTGCTGCCGAGCAGCACGTCCAGCAGCAGGCCCGCCACCCAGGCGGTGCCGACGTTGGTCCGGTGCGGCAGCGCCAGCGCCCAGTAGATGAGCACCATGGCGAGCCAGTCCGGACGGAAGGGTTCGAATTGAAAGGGAAGCGGCAGGATGGAGAGGCACAGGGCCAGCAGGATCGAACACCAGATCCAGATCCTGCCGCTGGCGGGTTGCAGCATCAGCGCGTCGCCCCCGCCGCCGAGGTTGCCGTGGCCGCCGAGGCGCTCGCCGCAGGCTCAAGGGCATCCTTGTCGTGTACTTCCGGTTTCTTGTCGGTCCACAGCAGCAGCAGGTAGCGCAGACGGTCCAGCGCCACCAGCGGCTTGGCCTCGATCTGGGCGAAGGGCTTGCCCTCCACGTAGTCGGAGCGGGTCACGGTCGCCACCGGATAACCTTCCGGGAAGCGGCCGCCCAGGCCCGAGGTGACCAGCAGATCGCCGACCTGGACGTCGGTGTTGCGGGGCAGGTTGCGCAGCTCCAGCTTGTCCAGCTCGCCGCTGCCGGAGGCGATGGCGCGCAAGTCGTTGCGCAGCACCCGCACCGGGATGCCGTGGCTGGAGTCGGTGATGAGCAACACGCGACTGGTGGTGGAGCCCACGTGGAGCACCTGACCGACCACCCCCTGATCGTTGATCACCGGCTGGCCGTTGTAGACGCCATCCAGCGCCCCCTTGTTGATCAGCACCTGATGGCTGAAGGGGTCGGAATCCACCGACAGCAGCTCGGCCACCATCTTGCGGGACTCCTTGTGTACCGGCGACCCCAGCAGCTCGCGCAGACGCTGGTTCTCGTGCTCCAGCTGATCCATCTTGAGCAGGCGCGAGCGCAGGGTGAACAGTTGCTGCTCCTGCTGCTTGGTCTGCTCGATGAGATCGGCGCGGGTCTGCACCTGGGTCGACATGGTGTCGAGCAGGGTGCCGGGGGCGTTGGCGATGTATTGCAGCGGGCTCACCAGGGAGCTCAGATAAACGCGGACATGGCTGAACACACCGAAGCGGGAATCCGCGACGATGGCAGCGACGGAGATGATGACGGCGAGAAACAACCGTAACTGAAGCGAAGGGCCTCTACCGAAGATGGGTTTCATGAGTCGTCAAAAAAGAGCCGGCGCTCGGCCGGCTTTGGGTCTTATTCGTAGTGGAACAGATCGCCACCGTGCATATCGATCAGCTCCAGCGCCTTGCCACCGCCACGGGCGACACAAGTGAGGGGATCTTCAGCCACGACGACCGGGATGCCGGTCTCTTCCATCAGCAGACGGTCGATGTCCTTGAGCAGGGCACCACCACCGGTCAGCACCATGCCGCGCTCGGAGATGTCGGACGCCAGCTCGGGCGGGGATTGCTCCAGGGCCACCATGACGGCGGAGACGATGCCGGAGAGCGGCTCTTGCAGCGCTTCCAGGATCTCGTTGGAGTTCAGGGTGAAGCTGCGGGGCACACCCTCGGCCAGGTTGCGACCGCGCACTTCGATCTCGCGCACCTCTTCGCCCGGATAGGCGGAGCCGATCTCGTGCTTGATGCGCTCGGCGGTGGCTTCCCCGATCAGGCTGCCGTAGTTGCGACGGACGTAGCTGATGATGGCTTCGTCGAACTTGTCGCCACCGATACGGACGGACTGGGAGTAGACCACGCCGTTCAGGGAGATGATGGCCACTTCGGTGGTACCGCCACCGATGTCCACCACCATGGAACCGGTCGCTTCGGAGACCGGCAGGCCGGCACCGATGGCGGCAGCCATGGGTTCATCGATCAGGTAAACCTCGCGGGCGCCGGCGCCCAGAGCGGATTCCTTGATGGCGCGACGTTCCACCTGGGTGGAGCCGCAGGGCACGCACACCAGCACGCGCGGGCTGGGGCGGAAATAGTTGTTGTCGTGAACCTGTTTGATGAAGTGCTGCAGCATCTTCTCGGTCACGTAGAAATCGGCGATCACGCCGTCTTTCATCGGGCGAATGGCGGAGATGTTACCCGGGGTACGACCCAGCATCTGCTTGGCGGCATGACCGACAGCAGCGACCGATTTGGCGTTCCCGCGCTCTTGGCGAATGGCGACAACTGAGGGTTCGTTAAGGACGATCCCTTGATCTTTTACATAGATCAGGGTGTTGGCAGTTCCCAAGTCGATCGACAGATCGTTGGAAAAGACGCCTCTGAGCTTTTTGAACATGGCTACGGGAAATCCTAAGAATTTGGAGGTGCAGAAAACCGGCTAACTTTACCAATGCCCACCCCAATGGGCAAGCGCTCAAACTGTCGCCAATCAATCAGGCGCGACAAAAATGCGAGTCATCACTCACCCGCTCAGGCCGACAAACACTACGAAACAAGGAGATAAGACGCCACTGTACAGCAATGCGTCTATCTCCCCGTGTCGGCCCGGGTGTCAGGGCATCACTTCGCGGCGATAAATAATTCTGTCATTACCCCGATCCCGGCCAAAAATGGCCATGCCCTCCAGACTGTCTGGGTCAGACAACCAGAGCGGACGCCGTCCAGGTTGCTGCTCTGACTCCGGTTGCTTGCCCAGATCGATCTTGAACGGAATGCGCACCGCCCTGTCCGGGGCAGCGAACTGTATGGAGATGACACCATCCTTCGCGCTCGCCACCATGGCGCCAGGGGCAACCGGGCCAAGACCGAGCCGGATCCGGGTGTTGTCATCCAATATCAGATCGCCACTTCCCTGATCGAAACGCTGGCTGCCATCGGTGAACTCGATGCCCCCATCTTGCAGGGAAAGGCGGGTACATTGATCAGCTCCCATGGCATGCCAGGCGCCCGCCTCGTGATATTGCAGTTGCAGCGGCACCGCCAGCCCGGCCGTTGCCACCCCTTGGCGGGTACCTGCCTGCACCCGGCCGAAGTACGCCTCCATGGGCACGTCATCGATCAGCCTGGCATTGCAGCCAGCGCCACTGCATGACCCCGGCTGCCCGTCGTTGAAGTCGGGATTGGCGATCAGGGTCTGCTCACCATCGTTGTCCTTCATATAAAGGCCAAACGACAGGGCCCGGTAGGGGCCATCTGGCTTGCCATCGGAGCGGCGAGCAAACTCGGTCGGCCCGTTGAAGTCGGCCTCCCCTGCCACCCAGGGCAGCGGTCCCAGGCTGCGTAACCGGGCGGAGAGCGACACCCCGTCCTTGTTGTTGGCCGCGCTCAGGTAGGCATCCCCCTTGGCAAACGCCTCCCTGTAGTTCAGGGTGGTCTCGCCAAACTGATTGCGGGCCTGGATCTGCAACTCCGCCAGGAAGGGTTGCCCCATATAGGAAAACGCCTCGCAGGCGGGGACTATGTTGCCACTCACCAGATTGAAGTCCACCGGGATGAAACGCCCCACAGGCACGCTGCTGGCGGCGGGTATGGTGTAGCCAAAGTAACCCAAGGTCGGTGGCGTCGCCGTCATCCGGAACACCCCGACTTCGTTGACCGACTGGCCGACGGAGTTGAGGTTGCTGTCCTTCTGGTTGGAGTGGTCGTAGCTGGACGTGCCGACCACCGCCCCTTCCCCTGGTTTGGGCGCCACCAGCTCGCTGCCGAGCGCAATATTGGCCAGCGCGAAGTTGGGGGTCGCCAGGTTGCCGCTGCACAGGTCCTTGTCATCATCCGCTTGCCAAGCCACCCCTTTGATATTCAGCTGGAACGCCTCACCGGTCTTCTTGAACACCGGACAACTGGCATCCCCTGCCGCGCAGGTCCCCTCGGTAGGCGTGATGCAGAGCCCGGCCGGGCGGCTGACGAACAGATCCGACCCCGTCATCACCAGCCCTGCGGTATCACCGCTGCCATCGTGGCGGGCATTAAGCCGCATCTGGCCTGCATCCGGATAGCGAACACTCTTCAACGTCGCCTTGCCTTGACCATCGAAGGTCAAATTGAGGGTTGTCGCCGCTGGCGAGACTACATTGGCGGCATAAGTCGAAATCGTCTTGCCATCTATCGCCATCTGACTCCCGGCAGAATTGTCATTCGGGGTGACATACGTTCCCCAGAAGCCGACCGAACGCTCACCGGTAAAACCGGGGACACACTGCTGGGTCGCATTGTCCTTTTTGACGGCACTGATCACTACATCTTGGGGCCTGTTGGCCAGGGTATCCGGCACATTGAACAGGAAGCCGCTGTCAGCAAAGCTCAAGGTACAGGCGGCGGTGCTCAGGGCGCCGCTGCCCGCCCGGCAAAGCGTCTCGCTAAGCGGCTTGGTGGAGGGAATAGAACCACTCACCCCCACCTTCATGGCGCTCGCCAGATTGTTGCGCAACTGCAATTTGGCGGTGCCGTTGCTGAAGGTCACGGTAGCGGTGTTGCCGTTGTAGCTCACCTGGCTGTCGGCTATCCAGCCGTTGCTGCCATTCTTGAGGGGGGTCAGGATGGCGCTCACCGGGTCCGTGAACAGCTGGCTGCAATTGGCGTTGGCGCAGGCCCGAATGGTCAGAGTCTCGGGGTTGCAGGTCAGGGCCTGACCGGAGTGATCGAACTCGAAGTGATCGATCTGGGTGCCCACCGGATTGGATTTGAGGGCGCAGATACGGACGTTGTCGATCTGGTGGGCGTTGGTCGCATCCCCGGTCGAGCCAGTCAGGGACAACAACAGATTCTCGGGAATGGCCGCCTGGCCACTCTGACCCGCAGCATTGAAGCTGTCGATCAGGGTGCTGTAACCGCTCCCCGTGTTGCGCTCCACCTTGACCAGGGACTGACCGCTGATGCGCGAGTCTATGGTCAGTCGATAACGGTGGGGGCGATTGCTGTCCGAGCCGCTGTCCACGGTCGGCGACAGACAGTTGCCGCTGGCGTTGTCGGCGCCGTTGTTGCAGGTGCCCTTGAGATAGTTGTAGCCGCTGGTACCGGAGCCCGAGCCGCGCACCACCACGGACTGCTTGCGTCGCCCCTTGTTGGTCGCCCCGCCTTCACCCGAGAAGTTGCCGTACTCATCTATGCCCACCCCGAGCCAGCCACCGGCAAAGCCGTTGACCCCTGGCTTGAAACCATACCCGAGGGGCCCGCCGAAGGCGCCCGGTTGGGGGGTCACTCTGGCGTCAGAGAGCACCACCGCCATGCCGTCCGCCCCGTTGCCGCTGTGGGCATACTGGTCGAATTCGATGGTGACCAGGTTGTTGGCGGCGGGGAAGAGCCGCTGGTAAGTCGCAGAGGTGGATTGCTTGGGGCTGGCCTGGGTCATGCCGAGTCGGCCATTGACGATGGCGGGGGTAAAGTCGCCGCTGCTGCGGGCCACCACCCAGTCGCTGCCAAGGGTGCTGGCGGAGAAGTCGTCGCTGAAACAGGTCAGTGGGTCTTCACACATGCCCGGCCAGTCGCCGTTGAAGGGCTCGTGGATCACCTTGCTGTTGTTGGTCATGGAGACGTTCACCGCCGACACGGCCCCCGTCAGCTGGGCCTGTCCGCTCATGACCAGATCGCCCGCATTCACATAGAGAATGGCGTTGAGTTTGGTATTGCCGCTCATGGTGACCTTGCCGAAGTGATACATCATCAGGTCGTTGGCCTTGCCCCCGGCATTAACCTCCATCTGGTCGCTCAGGGCCAGATCGCTTTTGATGTACAACCTCGCGGCACTGCCGCTGTCAAAGATCAGCCTGTCGTTCTGGCCGAGCTCCATCTTGTCTATCCAGTGGTTGCCGCCACGGAAGTAGAAATTGATGTTGGAGGTGCTCTGGTGTTTGAACGTCTTGAGGTAGCTGGCCTGCAGATACCCGTTGAGAGTGCCGTTGCCGCTCACCTCCAGGGTCTGGTGAAGCAGAAGCGTCAGATCGCTGCGACTCCCCGCAGCGGAGATCCGGCTCTCGCTTTCCATCTTGAGTTCATAGACGGCCAGGGAGCTCTGCCCCTGGAAGGTCATGGCACTGTTGCTCTTCATCCCCAGGCTTTTGATGAACCAGTCCCCTGCCCCCATGAGCACGCTCTGGCCACTGGCTGAGACCTCCATGGTGACCTTGTCCAGGTAGTGCGGCTGGAAGACGGCGGTCCCGGTATTGCCATTGCCCGAGACCTCAAGGGTGCTGTAGACGGTGACCCTGGCGTCATTGAGCTTGCCCTGACTCGTCACGGTCAGATCGTTCACATGAAGGTCTCCCGACCCGGTGACGCCACTGTTGTATTCATTCTTGATGGTCATCTTCTGGGCATAGACGGTCGCCCCGTTGAGGTTGAGCATCGCCCCTTGGCTGATAGACAAGGTATCGAAGCGATAGGTCTGGCCCGATTTCAGGGTCGCCACGCAGCTGCTGCCCCCCCACGAGGCGCTCTTGTAGTCACCGGCAGCAGGGGAGATGGCCCCGTCGCAAGCGAGATCCTTTTTCCCGCTGTAGGAGGGGAAGCCCCCCGGGTTGGCCGGAAATGCGTCGGGGTCGCTGATGAAGGTCACATCCTTGAGCGGACTGGCAAGGGCGCCGCTGACGTTGCAATTGGAGACCCAGGTGCCGTTGTTCCAGAAGCCACCGTTGTTGCAGTTGGCGTTGGGCTGGATTTTTTGGGTCAGGAAGGGGTAACTGGCCCCCACTGTGGTGCTGATGATCTTGCTTTCATTGTTCATGCTCAGCACGCCGGGGGAGGCGTGGCTCTGCACCGGGAAAAGGAAGGCTTCTGTACACTGGCTGGCGGCCTGCACCGAGGTGGATCCCAGCAAGATCCACAACAGGGCGCCGCGAAGAGGCTGGCTGGACTTCATGGGGTCTGGCTCCTTGGCAGGGGGCTCATGGCGTCGCTCCATCAAAGGCTTCCGCCACCAGGGTGCGGCTGACGGCAAAATCGGGGTTCGGGCCGCTGCCGGCATCGGGCTGGCCACAGCGCCCTTCGCTGCTGAATCGGTATCCAGTTTGGGTCCCTCCGGCCGCACTCACCGTCACCCTGTTGCAGGTGATGCTGGCCTGACACCCGGCAAGCCCGGGCTCGGTGAAGTCGAGCGCTATGGGGACGCACCGGCTGGCCTGCCCCTGCCACTCCCCATTGGGATAGAGCCGGTACAGTGCAACTTCGAGCCCGCTCTGGGCCGCCATCAGGGCACGCACGCCGCGCACCTCCACCGTGTGCTTCTCGCTGCTGTCCACCAGGAAACGCCCCATGGCCGCCGCCAGCAGGGCCATGATGACGATGACAAAGAGGGCGATCAGGATGGCGCTGCCCCGCTGGGACCTCACCATGGTGGGAGTGTCAGGGCACATTGAGGGTCTCCAGCTTGTGATGGAAGACGACGCGCTCGTCGCGCTGCTCGAACTCCAGCCGCAGCCCCACCTCGCTCTGGTTGAAGGCGGCGGGTTCCCGATAGAAGTAATAGGCGGCGGGACGAATATGCTCCCCCATCAACCGGGTGGTCTCGCTGCTGCTCAGGGTGTCGTCGAGGGACTTGGCCATGCGCCAGAGGTTGCCCCCTCTCACGCAATAGAGCACCTGCTGGTTCGCAAAATAGATGCGCTGGCCCGGCGAGTCCTTGGCGAGCGCACCAGCCAGGGTCAGCGGCACGGCCCCGGAGACGGGAGTTCCTACCTCGGTCACTCTGGCAGTGCAACGCCCCTGCACACACCCCTTGTCCAGCGTGATGGTACTGCCAGAGGTCGTGTCAGGCAGCGGATAGATGATGGCCGTATCTTCCTTTGCCGGCATGGTGACTGGCTCGACGATGCGAAGCACGGTGCTGCTCGCCGTCTCCAGGTAGCGGCCAGCGGTGGCGATGGGCCAGAACCGCAGACAGGCCCCCTGCTCCTGGGCACCGCCCCCTTCGTCCTCGACCCGCACCGAACCGGGGACGGCGTCACGCACCTCGCGATTGAGCCGCTCCAGGGCGAAACGGGCATCGCTCATCAGTTGCTCACGGCGGCTGGCATCTCCGTAGATCTGGGTACCGATGCCGATAAACTGGCTGGAAAATGTCGCCATCACCCCGAGCAGCAGGATCACCATCACCAGCTCCACCAGGGTGAAGCCCCCCTCACGCCCAGGTCGGACGCGGTCACGGGAGAGTCTGGCACATGGGTATTCCCACGCGGCCTCACGGGAATGTGGCTTGCCCATCAGTAGTTCCCCCGATAGAGGCCGAAGACCAGCTCGCTCCCGTCCGGCAGGCGCACGGTCAGGGTGATGCGCTTGCCGATGGACTCAGCCCCCTCCCCCGCGCTGCCAAAGAGGGTATCCGGCACCACCGCGATCTTCACCTGGTAGCGTCGATACTCCTCCTCGCTGCTCGCGGCCGAGGCCTGAGTAAAGTAGTTGGCGTCCACCCAGCGGCCTGCCGTGTCGAAATCGTCCACGTCGTTGAACCCGTAGGGGCGGGTCTCGCCACCATCGGGGCCATAGTCGGCGCTCGCCGTGCAGGGGGGATAGGTAAAGGCGGGCACACCGGCCGTCTCGCCACAGCGAAAACGGCCGCCGTTGTGATCGGAATGCTCGTCGAAAGACTTCTCCAGCATCTCGCCGAGAATGCGCTGGGCGAGCTGGGCGGCGCGTACCTGCTGCACCGGATCCACCGCCTGGGGTGCCTGATTGATGAGAAGCCCCAGGACGCCGGTCAGGGCGATGGCCAGCAGCACAATACCGACCACGAACTCGATCAGGGTGAAGCCGCACCGGGCCTTAAGGGAGGGCATGGATATAACCTTCCGGCTCGATGCGCAGCCGGGCGCTCTCCTGCCCGCTGCTCACCGCCAGATTGCAGCCATTGACGCAGGTTGAGGGTGAAAGCGGACGGCCGCTGCGCTTGTCGAAAGAAAAGCTCCCTTGAGGCAGGGAGAGGCCGCCTGAGGCGGTGATGACTCGCCCCCGGCTCTGCTCGTCCGCACTCCAGCCGGAGATGGGCTTGGGGGTACAGCTGCCAAGCAGGGTCAGATGACCGAAGCGGCTCGGCTCCACCACCAGCTGGGTGCAGCGCGCGTCCCCTTCCTGCATGTTCATGGTCTGCACCAGCCGCAGCCGGGCCACCAGCTCGTCACGCAGGGTATGGGTTTCAAAGCCGCCTTTGCCCAGCCATTTAGGCACGGCAAAGGCGGCCAGAATCCCGAGCAACAGGATTACGATAACCAGTTCTATCAGGGTGAAGCCCTTGTTTCTCGGCATTTGCTTGCTCATTGAATAATGAAAAAGCGAGGCCGAAGCCTCGCTTGTCAACACGTATTACTTACAGTTTTGCAACTCGGTTTTGAAAGGAACAGTATCACTGGTTGCGGCTGTGTATTTTACGGTACAAGTATTGCCACTGGTATTAGCAGGGGCAAAAGTTGACTCGAGAGCAGTTGCGCCAGAAGCTGCAACCCAGCCGTCCAGGGTTACAGCAGCGGAAATGGTATCAGCGGTCGGGTAGCCATAGATAACCTTGACACCGGTCATTCCATTCAAGTCAGTACCACCTGCCGCAGATGCCTTTTCCTGCCCATTCAGAGCTGCCTTGCTATAGACCAGATTGGCAGCGCTGGACAACGCTGCCTGCACGCCCTGCGCGGCAGACTTCTTGGCATCATCCTGCAGATTCAGGAACTTGGGCGCGGCGGTGACCGCCAGAATGCCCAGGATGATGATCACGATGACCAGTTCGATCAGGGTAAAGCCCGATTGCTTTTTCATTACGTTTTCCTCGGTTTATCAATTGATATTGGTGGTCACCTGGCCGGAGGCCGGGCGATAACTGAAACTCATGAACGCATCCGTGCTCCCTTGCGGGTCCTGATAACGTCCATCACTTCCCTTGCTCAGGCTGTTGACCAGATAGTAACGGCAGACCGAATCCAGTCCATTGTTGCTCACCGTGGCATAGAACTTCAGGTCATTGCCGCTACCGCGCACCTCGTCAAAACGGGCAGTAGCCTTGGGAGGATTCTGCAACAACCCCTCCCAAATATTGAGGCAGCGGGCCGCCGTCAGGCTGGCCGGATCCACATCGGGCGTGCCGCTTGCTGCCGTGTCCATGGGATACCCGGGAGAGAGCTGGCCATTGCTGACCTGGCTGTCGGTCGGCGTGGTCAGATAGAAACGCGAGCCGTCATAGAGCACTGTGTTGAGTCCATCCTGCCTGGCACGCCCCTCGGCCTCCCACTGGGCCCGCACCAGGGAGACCCCGGTGGCGAAACCGCCGGACACCCCTTCCACGCTCGCCTTCTTCGCCTCGTCGGTCACATCGAGAAAACGGGGCAAGGCGGTGACGGCCAGGATCCCCAGGATCACGATGACGATCACCAGCTCAATCAGGGAAAAACCGGCCATCTGACCGGGCCCCTGGCCGGGTATCACTCTCTTTGTTGCCATGCTGCCTCCGTAATGTTCCGCATTATTTCATGCAGATAGAAAAAAATCATGTCGCCGAGACGCTAGAACGATACTGTTCAAGATTTGTTCAGCAAACTGCCGTCGGCGAAGCGATAGATCAACCAGTTAGCCTCCCAACCAAATTCGCATCCCTCCCCATCCGGGCTAGCCAGCACCTGCAGGGTGGGCATCGACAGCGCCTCCTGGCCGAGCAAGGCCGACCAGAGCCCGCGGCAGTTCTCGGACGGTGACTGTAGCGGCAACACCGCCAGCGGCCAGCCCCGTCCATCAAACTGCCAGGCCCGCCCCTCTGCATACAACACGGCGGGGCGCCGCTCATCGAGCCAGCGCCCGTGCAGCCCCTGGACTCGCTCGGCAAACTGCTCCCCCAGCAGGGTCAGGCTGACCGCCAGCGCCGCTTCCCTGTGGCTGCGATAGCTCAGGGCCAGGGTGGCAAGGATGACCAGCAGCAGGATGCAGGCGATCAACCGCCTGTAGCCTCCCAGCCAGCGCTCATCCTGCTCGGACTGTCTGCTCATCGCATCACTTGCCCCGCACGGCCCGCATCATCTCCCCGCCATTGGGAGAGTGAAGATGCTGGTTGCACAGATAACTCACGGCTGACCCCTCACTGCCCGCATCATGTCCCACATGGGAGTGAAGATACCCAGCGCCAGCACCAGTACCATGACCGCCACTATGCCGATGAGGATGGGTTCGATGCGGGCGGTGAGGCTCTTGAGGTCGTAATCCACCTCCCGCTCGTAGTATTCGGCCGCCTCGTGCAGCAGCTCGTCCACCTGGCCGGTCTCCTCCCCCACCGCGATCATCTGCATCACCAGAGGGGTGAAGAGGCCGCTGGCCCCGGCGGTGCGCAGCAGGCTCTCCCCCCGCTCGATGCCGCCCCGCATGTCGCGGATCTGCCCCGCCATCCAGGCGTTGTCCACCGCATCGGCCACCAGGGTCAGCGCCGTGTTGAGCGGCACGCCGGCCTTGAGCATCATGGAGAAGCTGCGGGCAAAACGGGCAAGCAGGGAGCGCTCTATGATGGAGCCGACGATGGGCAGCCGCAGCTGCCATCTGTGCCAGGCCAGCCTGCCTTTGGTGGTGGCGACCCAGCGTCGCCAGCCGACGACGGCGCCCATCAGGATGGCGAGCAGCAGCCACCAGTAGTGAACGAAGAAGTGGGAGGTGGCCAGCAGGATCCGGGTCGCCAGCGGCAGCTCCACCCCGAACTTGGCAAACATCCCGGCAAAGACGGGGATCACCATGATGTTGAGGATCACCATGGCGACGGCGATGGCAATCAGCACGAAGGTGGGGTAGCGCATGGCGGTCTTGATCCGCTTGCGGGTCTCCAGCTCCAGATCGAAATAGTTGGCGAGCTGCAGGAAGGCCTCCTCCAGCTGACCCGTGTTCTCCCCCACGTGGATGATGGCCACGAAGAGGCTGCTGAACACCTTCGGGTGCGACTGCATCGCGCTCGACAGCGGCCGGCCGTTGGCCAGATCCTCCCCCAGGGCGTGAAGCGCCCGCTTGAGGGGCTTGCTGTGGGCGCTCTCCTCCAGCCCCGCGATGGCGCGCAGAATAGGGATGCCTGCCCGGGTCAGGGCATACATCTGGCGGCTGAAGACCACCAGCTCCTCCAGCTTGACGCTCCCTTCCAGCAGCAGCGACCAGTCGATGCTGGCAGACCTGACCTTGCCGGCCTTCAGCTCGGTGGGCATCACCCCGCGGCGCATCAGCTGCTCGGCGGCGGCCAGCTCGCTGACCGCTTCCACCACGCCGCTGACGGCCTGGCCCTGGCTGTCACGCCCCTTGTAGGCAAAACGGTTCATGGGCGACCCCGGCAGAGTGATTCAGTACGATCCAGATGCCTCATGCGTTACCCCAGGTCCTCGGCCAGCCGAAGCACCTCGTCCACCGAGGTGATCCCCTCGCGGGCATAGTCGAGCGCCGTCAGGGCCAGGGGACGGTAGTGCTCGTGCGCCCGTGCCGCCCGGGCAAACCCCTCGGCATCGTTGCGGCGCAGGGCATCCATCATGGGTTGATCCAGCTCCAGCAGCTCGTACACCCCGATCCGGCCCGCGTAGCCGGTGAAGTTGCAGCTCTGGCAACCCCGCCCCTTGCGATAGCGATGCTGCCCCGGCGCTTCACCGGAGAGCACGGATAGCCAGGTGGCCTGCCCCTCGTCCGGCGCCGTCTCGCAGGCGCAGTGTTCACACACCCGCCGCACCAGGCGCTGGGCCACCACGGCCCGCAGGGCGCTCGCCACCAGATAGCCGGGCGCCCCCATGTCGATGAGACGCAGGGCGCTGGTCACGGCGTCGTTGGTGTGCAAGGTAGTCAGCACCAGGTGGCCCGTGATGGCGCCGCGCAGGCCGATCTCCACCGTCTCGTTGTCCCGCATCTCCCCCACCAGCAGGATGTCCGGATCCTGGCGCAGGGTGGAGCGCAACACCTGGGAGAAGGTGAGCCCTATCTTGGGATTGACCTGCACCTGGCTGATGCGGGGCAAACGGTACTCCACCGGGTCTTCCACCGTGATGATCTTGTGGCTGGCCTGGTTGAGCTCGGAGAGGGCGCCGTAGAGCGTCGTGGTCTTGCCGCTACCGGTCGGGCCCGTCACCAGGATCATGCCGTGAGGGCGTTTGAGCTGACGGCGGAAGCGGGTCAGGATGGCGGGTGGCATCCCGGTCTCGGCGAGCGACAAGATGCCGGAGGATTGATCCAGCAGCCGCATCACCACGGATTCCCCGTACTGCACCGGCATGGTGGACATCCGCACATCCACGTCGCGGCCGCGCACCTTCATGTTGAAGCGGCCATCCTGGGGCAGACGCTTCTCCGAGATGTCAAGCCCGGCCACCAGCTTGAGGCGCAGCACCAGCGCCTGGGCGATGCGCACCTCGTTGAGGATGTTCTCATGCAGCACGCCGTCGATACGCTGGCGAATGCGCAGCACCTTCTCGTCCGGTTCGATATGGATGTCGGAGGCACCCACCTGTACCGCGTCCTCGAACAGGGAGCGCAGCAGCTTGGCCACCGTCGCCTCCCCCTCGTCGGTTGCGGCATTGAGGCTGCCGGCCCCCAGCTCGAAGCCGGTCTCCTGGTGCTCTTCGTGCAGTTGCACCGCGAAGTTCTCTATCTCACGGGTGCGGCGATAGAGGCGATCGAAATACTCCAGCAGCTGGCCTTCACGGGCCACCGCCAGCACCAGCTCCCGCGGGCTGAGCAGGGCAGCGATGGCGTCGAGGGCGCTCAGATCCGCCGGATCCGACATCACCACTGTGACCTTGTCGTCGCTCAGGTTGACGGCCAGCGCCCGGTAGCGGCGCGCCTGCACCTCGGGCAACAGGGTCACGGCCGAGACGTCGATGGTGAGGTTGTTGAGATCGAAGAAGGGCACATCCAGCTGACGGGCGAGGAAGGTCAGCAGTTGCACCTCGCTGATGAAGCCGAGATCGATGAGGGTGGTCCCCAGCTTGCGGCCGGTCTGGCGCTGCTGCTGCAAGGCGAGCTGCAGCTGATCATCCGAGATGATCTGTTCCTGTACCAACAAGTCGCCTAGGCGCATTTTCAGTCTGGGTTGTGCCATTGTTGCTCCGATCTCTGTTGCTTCACGCCCGCTGCCTGGTCCGATGGCATGGGCTCATCGAACTGCCGCTTTAATCAATGGGTCAGTTGGCCAATTCGTTGTTCAAGCCATTGGGTGGAGGCCTCCCCCAGATTGCCGTGCAACTGGGCATTGCGATAGGCATCCAGTGCCCGCTGACGGTGTCCCTGACCATCCTCCGCCACCCCCAGTCCCAGCCACCAGCGCCCCTGATCCGGCTGCTGGCGCAACAGCCTGACGTACATCTCGGACGCCTGGACAGGCTGCCCCAGCTCCTGGGCAAGACCGGCCCAGGTGGCGTAATAATCCAGATTACTGGCAATATCGGGCTGATAGCCGGTGAGCCAGTCCAGCGCCTTCTGCCGATCCCCGCCGCTGATGGCCACACGGGCCAGCAGCAGACGCAGGTCCGCCTGCGCGGGATCCAGCCTCAGCCCCTCTTCCAGCACCTGGGCGGCCTCGGTCAGCCGTCCGGCGCCATAGAGCAGGCCCGCCAGCTGTTCCCGCGCCCCCTGGTTGTGGGGATCGTGGGCCAGCACCTCGTAGTAGCCATTCTGCGCCTCCTCCATCCGTCCCTTGGCCATGGCCGTGGTCGCCTTGCGCTCGGCCAGGGTGGCCAGCTCGGCGTCGGAGAGTTCCACCGTCTCGATCTTCAGGATCCCGGGTTTGCGCGGCGCGGCGGGTGCAGGCGCCTCTTCGGCACTCTGCTCAGCAGCCAGCTCGGCATAGAGGTCCGGCTGCAGCTCCTCGTCGCTCGGGATCGTCTCGTCCCCCAGCGCTTCCTCCAGATTGCCCTCATCGGCGAGCACGGCCTCATCGGCCGGAACCTGCTCGGCTGCGAAGGAAGCCACTCTCGTGGCGGTCGACTCGGCACCGGCGGCGGGCACCTTTGCCACTGGCGCGGCAGAGGAGACCGCCTGCGTGGTGGCCACCACCGCCAGGGGCGCGGATGGCGCCACCGCAGGGGCGATGCGGGGGGCCTCGACCTGCGCCGCTGGCAGGGAGGCTCGCTGGCTCTGCTGCCAGAAGATCCAGGTGCGCCAGCCGAGGATCCCCAGGGCCAGGGTACACAGCAGGGTCAGCACCAGCATCCACCAGCCTTGCTGGCGCACCGGCGCCACATAGACGGCGGCGCCCTCGGCCTCTTGCTGACGCCTATCCAGATCTTTCAGCATCTGATTGATCACGCTCATGACCAGACTCCATACGCCAGGGCAGTGCCCAGCAACAACAACAGGGGCCACCAGAGGGTGAGACGGCCACGGCGGGCATCATCGGTATCCCGGATGGCGAGCCGGACCAGGGCGCTGTCGATCCGCCGCACACCGCGGCCATAGGCCAGCATCAGGCACTTCTGCGCCAGTATGTTGATGAGGCGGGGAATGCCGCGGGATGCGCGCCACAGCCTGCGCAGGGCGCGGCCATCGAACAGGGCGGCTCCGCGATAACCGGACACCTGCAGCCGGTACTCCAGATAGGCCCGGGTCTCGTCGAGCCGCAGCGGCCGCAGGCGGTAGGAAAAACCGATGCGCTGGCGCAACTGGCGAAGACGGGGCTGCCCGAGCCTGGCATCCAGCTCGGGCTGGCCGAACAACACGATTTGCAGCAGCTTGCTGGATTCGGTTTCCAGGTTGCCAAACAGCCGGATCGCCTCCAGGGTCTCGTCCGGCAGGGCTTGCGCCTCGTCGATCAGCACCACCACCCTGCTCCCCTGCCGATGCAGGGAGATCAGATGGCGGTGAATACGATCCGTGAGATCCAGCTCGCTCTCCCCCGCCAACGTCAACCCCAGCTCCAGGGCCAGGGCCGTGCGCAGCTCCCCCGGAGTGAGATGGGGGTTGGGCAGCCAGGCCAGGCGCACCGGGCAGGCCTCGGAGCCGAGCTCGCTCAGCAGTTTGCGACAGAGCAGGGTCTTGCCGGTGCCGACCTCGCCGGTCACCTTGATGAACCCCTCCCCCTGGGAGAGTGCCCAGTTGAGCACCTGCATGGCCTCCTCGTGGGGGGGCAGGCCGTAATAGAAACCGGTGTTCGGGGTCAGGCCGAAGGGGGCCTCCCGCAGTCCGAAGTGACTCAGATACATGCTCCCTCCCGGCCAGAGTCCAGGGCGCGCCGCAGACAGCCCCGGATCAGCGACATGGCGCCACCGCCGTCGGGCAGGGCAGACTGGCAGCAGCCGGGAGGCGCCACCACATGGGAGAAGGAGTGCTCAACAGGCGCGTCATCCCGGATCAGCCCTTGGGGGGATACCATTTGTCGAGCAGCTCGGAGGAGCGTTGCAGCTCTTTCTGCCAGGTGTCCTTTTCCACCACGGTGGGCTTGAGCAGGATCACCAGCTCCACCTTGCGGTTGCTCTCCCGGCGGTTGGTGAAGGCCTCGCCGACCCAGGGGATGTCACCCAGCAGGGGCACCTTGCTGACAATCTCCTGCCTGTCGGTCTTCATCAGACCACCGATGACGATGATGTCCCCATTGTTGGCCTGCACCACGGTATCGGACTCGCGGATGGAGCTCTTGGCCAGCGGCAACACCAGGGGATCGGCGGTGCCGACGTTGATGGTCTTGCTCTGCTCCTCGGTGTCGATGACGGAGGGGTGGATATGCAGCAATACCTTGCCCTGCTCGTCGATCTGGGGCGTCACGTCCAGGGCTATCCCCGAGAAGAAGGGGGTCAGCTCCACGTTCGGGGTGACGATGGGGGCCGAAGTCCCCGAGGTGGTGGTGGTGGTAGAGGCGTTGGTGACGAAGTATTCGTCCGTCCCCACCTTGATCACCGCTTTCTGGTTATTGGTGGCCGTCACGCGCGGGCTGGAGAGGGTGTTCACGTCCCCCTGGGTCTTGAGCAGGCTGACCGCGACGTTGAAGTTGCCATCGGAGATGGTGAAACCGGCGCCGCCCCCCAAAGCCCGGAAGATCTGGTTGGGGGTCGAAGCGATGGGGCTGTCCATGAGGGAGCCGCCCCCCGTGATGCCCTTGCCGCCGTCCCAGCTTGCGGAGAGGCCGCTCCAGTCCACCCCCTGCTCGTAACCCTCGTTGAGGGACACTTCCAGGATCCGCGCCTCCAGCACCACCTGGCGCTTGAGGTGTTCGCCGGACTGGTCCAGGAACTCGCGCACCGCCTTGAGCTCCTTGGGATAGGCACGCACCGTGACCAGGCCCGCCTGGGGACTGGTGATGACGGCCCGCCCTTCCCCTGTGCCGATCAGGGTCTGCAGGGCATCCCGCAGATCGGTCCAGTAGTCGTTGTTGCTGTCCGTCTCGATGCGGGTGCCGTTGCTGTTGGTGTTGTTGTCACCGCTGGCGGTGTTGCCCTGGCTGTTGTTGTTGCCGCTGTTGTTCAGGCCGTTGTCGAAGTTGTTGTTATTGCCATTGTTGTTGTCGTTGGCCGTCACCCCGCCTGTGCTCACCGAGGTACGGGAGAGACCGCGCCGGGCCATCATCAGGTAGTTGACCGGAATGGTCTCGGTACGCAGACCGGCGGGATAGACGTGGAACACGTTGCCCTTGCGCTGCACATCGAAGCCGTACATGTCGCCGACGGTCGCCAGCGCCTCCTGCAGGGTCACATCCTTGAGCTCTACCGAAATGACGCCCGCCACACCGGGATGGACCGCCACGCTGTAGCGGGAGCCCTTGAACAGGGAGCCGAAGAACTCCACCGCGTCCACGTCATGGGCCGCGATGCGCATCCGCTTCTCGGGAATGGTCATCGGCTGCTGGGGACGATTGAGCTGCAACAGCTCGCTCTGCACCGAGGGCGGCAGGGAAGTCAGGGGGGCGGTCGGGCTCTGCTCGCTCATCGCCTGCTTGAGTGCATCTTTGGCCTGTACCGGCTCGGGGTGACGATAGGTAGTGCAACCCGCCACCGCCAGCGCGAGGGGAAGCAGACAAAAAGGGTGTTTTTTCATGTTATTCGTGCACCTGACTCGCTATGAAACTCGACAAACCTGGCCCGCACCATCCCGTGCGACACCCACTTCACATCCGGATCTTGCTGCCAAACAGGGTCAGTGTCTGGCGTTTGCCCGCTTTTTCCAGCACCACGCTGTCGGCGCTGATCCCCACCAGCCGGAATCCGTTGACCTGCTGGCCGACCCGGTAGCTTTGACCGTCGAGCACCGCCAGGGCGGGCCCGCTCCCCAGGATGACGCTCTGCAACCTGGGCAGACCGGCCTCCTTGGCGACACTCGCCGCCGAGCCGGATCCCGCCAGGGGCATGGTGGGATCCTGCAGCACCTCGGCCTGGGCCTGCAGCGCGAGCAGGCTCCCCCACAGGGCCAGCCAGCGCCAGGATGGGAAGGCAAAAATGCGGGATCCCGTCCCGCCGACATGCCGCTTAACCACGGATGAACTCCTTGCTGGTGCTGAGGGTGTAGATCTCCATCGCTACCGCCGCCTTGGGATGCTCGACCACCCGGTAGTCAAAGCCCTTCCAGTAGAAGTGGCGAGGCAGGGCTTCGAGCGCTTTCAGGTACTGGTAGACATCGAAATAGCCGCCCTCCAGCTGAAGCCGGATGCCGTGCCTGAACAGGTTCACCTTCTGCTCCCCGGCCATCAGCGGCTCGGGTTTGAGGGAGGTGAGCGCCAGCATATGCAGGTTGGCGGAGCGGGACAACAGGGCCTCCAGCACCGCGGGCATTTCGTGGGCGGGGATCAGATCCACCGTCTGAGCCAGCAGCTCGGCATCCATCTGGCGCAGGGAAGTCTCGACGCCGGCGAGCTGCTCGCGTACCTGGGCATCGGGATCCCGCCCCAGCCTGGCCTGCTTGCCCTGGTTTTCCAGGGTCAGGATCTCCAGATCCCGCTGCGCCGCAGCCAGGGCCAGCCGATCCTGGCCCAGCCGGGTGTCGGCGTCATCCAGCCAGCCATAGATGCCCATGGCCCCGAGCAGCACGACCCCGGTCAACAGAATGAGGATCCGCTCACGCAGGCTGAGGGCTGCGATCTGCTGCGCCCATCCCTGCCATTGTGCCTTCATGTCCATCAGGGAGTCTCCCGCGCTATGCCACTGAGCTGGAAGGCAAGCTGGCCCTCCTTGTCCCGACTCAGGGTGAGCTCGCCAAACTGCTTGCCCGCCAGGGAGGGGGTCTGCTTGAAGCGGTTCACCCAGGCGGGCACGTCCTGACTGCGTTCGGCCACGCCCGCGAGGTTGATGCGCCCGTCGCTTATTTCGATCCGTTGCAGGGAGAGACGGGGATCCCGCAGGCGGGCAAGGTCCGCCATCACCCCCGCATAGCCCTGGGATTTTTGCAGGGAGAGGTGGCCAAGCTGCTGCATCAGCGCCTGTTTCGCCCCCAGCTCTTCCCGCTTGTCGGCCAGTTGCCGCTGCAAGTCTGCATTCGCCAGATGGCGCGCCAGCTCCGCATCGAGACGCCTGGCCTCGCCGCGCTGCACGTCGAGCTGTGCCCGCACGCCAGCCAATTCACGATCGAGGCCCTGCTGTTGCCAGCCATAGAAGAGGGTGGCCCCCAGCAGCAGCACCAGGACGCCGCCCCAGACCGACGCCATCTGGGGCAGGCTGGCCCACAGGCGTCTTGGCCGGAATTCGGCGCCATAGAGGTTGATATGGTGTTTCATCAGTCGCTCCTGCCCAGGGCCGCGCCATAGGCACTGAGGTATTCGACTCCCGCCAATACCGCCTTGTTTGCCATGGCCGACACCGGGAAACCGAATGTCTGTTCCAGGTGACGCACCAGTACCCCCATGGCGGAGGAGGCGATGGCCAATTGCAACTGGCCGGGCTCGGGCAGCTTGAGATGGCCGGCCAGATAATCGATGGATCGCTGGATCTCCAGCGCCAGCGCGTCGAGCTGGTCGGCATCTGGCTCATGGCTGCCGGTGAGGCTCGCAAATCCGCGCAACTGGCGGGAGAAACAGAGTCCACCCCGATGGAAGACCAGCAGTTGCAGCTCCTGCCCCCGGGGTTGCCAGAGCAGCATGCGTACCATCTGGTCCGCCTCGTAGAGGGCCGTCATGGCCAGCTCGTCACTGACGATGGCCTCCAGGGTCGCCGCGCCGTTGACCGCATCCGCCACCTGCTGCACCCGGCTCTTGGGCATGCAGACAACGTTGATGCGCGGACGCCCGGCAGGGGGCGTCGGCAGGTCCACATAATCCATGGCGAGCTGCAACACCGGCTCGTTGACGAAATCCTTGATGGCCCAGGGCAGGGCCCCCGCCATCTCGGCATCGGGGACGGCGGGCTTGTCGATCTGGATCTGCTGATAAAGGCTGGCCGCGAGGGCCACCCGCACCTTAGACTTGGCCAGACCGTGCCGGGAAAACAGCTCGGCCAGGGCCTTGGACCAGTCGTGGGGGCCGTTGACAGGCTGGCTGGCAAACACGGGAACGGGGTCCACGCAGGCCAGCAGAATGCGATCGCTGGCCAGCAGGATCCCGACCTGATGACTGGAGGGAGAACGTCTGAACAGTGACTTCATCTGGATCTTCACCTGGCCGCGTAAAACGGACTAAACCTTAACATAAACAGGCTATTAGCCTCCAACTTTATGACAAACGACGCATCGACGGCCACGCTGGCACCCACGGGAGACGATCCCATGGCTCCCCTTCAGCTCCCCTCCCCCCTGCACCGGATCCGGCATCCTCTGCTGGCAGCCCATGACGTCACGCTCTGGTGCAAGCGGGACGATCTGATCCACCCGACCCTCTCCGGCAACAAGTGGCGAAAGCTCAAATACCATCTGCAACAGGCACAGATGCTGGGCAAGGGCCACATCCTCTCCTTTGGCGGCGCCTACTCCAATCACATCCACGCCCTGGCCGCAGCAGGACTCAGACTGGGACTGCGCACCACGGGCATCATACGCGGTGAAGGGGATACCGTCAGCAATCCCACCCTGAAAGCGGCCAAAGGCTGGGGCATGGATCTCGTTTTTGTCGACCGCCAGGACTATCGCCGGCGCCAGGATCCCGAATGGCTTGCCCGGTTCGAGGATGACGACACCCTGCTGGTACCGGAAGGAGGCAGCAGCCCGCTGGCCATCCCCGGGGTGGCCGAGCTGGTCGACGAGGTGCCCTTCTCGCCGGATCTCTGGGTGCTGCCCTGCGCCAGCGGCGGCACCCTGGCGGGGCTCATCGCGGGCAAGCAGGCGCAGGAGCAGATCCTGGCCATCGCGGTGCTCAAGGGGGCCGACTTCATCACCGGCGAGGTATGCCGGTTGCATCCGGCAGCGGCCACTACTCCGGGCTGGCGCATTGCGCTGGATCACCACGATGGCGGCTATGCCAGGTTCAGTCCGGCACTCTGGCAATGGGTGCAGGCATTCAGTGCCGAAACCGGCTTGCCGCTGGAACCCATCTACAGTGGCAAGGCGATGTGGGGGCTGTTTCGCGAACTGGCGGCAGGCCGCATTGCGCGCGGCAGCAAGATCATCTTCATCCACACAGGTGGCTTGCAGGGGCTGGCGGGCCTGGAGGAGCAGGGCCGCCTGTCACCCCGGCCGGGGCGCTAGTCAAGCAGGTTGAGGGGCTCGGGGTCGGCAAACCAGGGACCTTGACCGGCATGCACGCCCAGGTGTCGCAGCATCTTCCACTCGTCGCCACTCTCTACCCCCACCGCGATGACCCGGGCCTGGGTATTGGCACAGCCCCCCACCAGACTGCGTACCGCCATCTGGTTGACCTGGCGCAGGTGGATCTCCCGCACCAGGCTGGGGTGCAGCTTGAGGAAGTGGATCTCGAACTCCTTGATGTACTGGGTGCTCACCACGTCCTGGCCCGCATGATCGATGGCAAGCCTGCACCCCAGCATGCGCATCGCCCGAAGCGGCCGCTTGAGGGCTTCGTAGTGGCGGGTCACCTGAGACTCCGACAACTGCAGGATCAACCCCTCGTTGGTACTGCGCGGCAACTGGAACAGCTCGAAGAAGAGCTCGCGCTGGAACTCGCGGGTGAGCAGGTTCTGGGCGCACAGAGAGAGGCTGATGGGGCAGCTCGATGCCGGTCGCTGGCGCAGCAGTCGCAAGGCTCGGGCCACCACCAGCCTGTCCAGCGGCAGCAGCAGACCGGCCTTCTCCGCCATGGGCATGAAGACCCCCGCCTGCAGCTCCCGGCCCTGCTCGTCGTGAAGGCGGATGAGCAGCTCCTGCTGCAACACCACCTGATCCCGCTCCTGCTGCACAGGCTGGACGTAGAAGTCGATGCCCTGCTCCTCGATGCGACGGCTGATCAGGGTGCGCCAGCGCACCGTTCCCTTGCTGCTCGCCTCCTCGTTGAGGGATTTCTCGAACAGGAACCAGCCGCTGTGTCCTTGCAGGCGCGCGCTCTTGAGCGCCAGCTCCGCCTCTTCCTGCACCTTGAGCAGGGAATCCTGTGCTTGATAGCAGACCGCACCGAGATAGACGGCGGTGTCGGCATTGACCGCTTCGGGCCAGTGCAGCCGCTGCAGACTCTTGAGCAACTGGCTGGCACCGTCCACCATCTCGCTCTCTGACATGTTCGGCAGCAGCACGGCAAAGACCTGACCGGCATAGCGCGCCTGCAGGGCTCCGCTGTGCTTGCGCACGAAGGCGGCGATGGTGGCGCTCGCCTCCATCAGGAGTTCCTGGCTCGGGCGCCCGCTCAGCTCGGGATCCAGCTCCTCCAGACCGGCCAACTCGATCAGCAGCACACCGCCGCTGATCACGCTTGCCTCCATGATGGCGCTCTCCAGCCGGTTGTCGAAGAAGAGGCGGTTGCCGATGCCCGTCGTCTTGTCGACGAAGGCGTTGCTGCGGATGAAGTTGTCGAAGCGGCTACGCTCCTTGCGGGCGTCGGCCAGCTCGGTCAGCAGATGGGTGAGGGCCTGACTGGCCGAGACAGGCCACTCTTCGGCAGGATCATGGGCCAGCTTGGTCAGCTTGCCATCCAGGATCAGCTGGGCACGCTCCGCCAGCAGCTCGGCACCGCGCAACTGCTGACGCAGCCAGCGGATGGAGTACCAGAGCCCGAACACCACGATGAAGATACCCAGAGAGATGCCGAACATCGCCTTCATGGAGTACTCGAACTCCTTGAACGGCCTGTCCAGTTTGAAGTCGGCCCGCATCCCGGCCTGATTGGGGATCGCCTCGCTGTAGGCGATCAGCAGGCTCTCGTCCGTCTGCTGCTGCACATCGCGAAACCAGTAGACCCGCTGCTTGTCCTGACGGATCTCCAGCTCCACCACATGGGAGGCCCGCAACAGGGAGGGCAGCCAGCGGGCAAGGGCTTGCTGGTCATCGGTCACCCCCAGTTGCTTGTCGATGATCTCTACCAGGGAGTCGACCCGGTTCTGCTGCAGCTCCATTCCCATCTGGCGGAAACTGAAGACCCCGCCGAGCATCACCATGGCCATGGCCGAGATCACGCACAGCGTAATAAGAGAGACGAGTTGAGTGGTCAGTTTCATGTGCCTTTCCGTAGCCGACAGCATCCATAGGGCATCATGGTATCAGCCCAGACCAAACGCCGCCTATGGGTGAAGATCCCGCTTCTGCAAATAAGCGGGAGGATGCGTCATGCGGCGCCGTAGTGCAGGTCGCAAAAGAGAGAGGCATCAAGGGAGAGAGCTAGGGGACACAGGCTGAGGAGCGGACAGAAAAATGGTCCCACAACGGGGACCAAAAGAAACACTCATATCAAAACTAACACTCTGTGCTACTGACAAAAATAGATACAGGAGTATTGAACACACGGTGAGTCAAACCGCACCGCTACTTTAGCCACTTCAGATAAGCTGGACAATTGTCATTTATGACAGGTCAGCGATTGAATCTTGTTCGGGTGTGTAGCCATATCCTTTATTTATCAATTAATTATCGTTTTTGTTCCAAGTGTGACCAACTTGGCTCAAATCGATGCAGCTAATGCTATGATGCTTGAGTCTCAATCGGGTTGTTTCATTTCAGGGAAGAAGGGGACCCACCATGTCTGCACGATCTCCGTTATGGATTCCTCTGGGCCTCTTCTGTTTGCCCCCGCTGCTGATGCTGTTGCTCACCCCCCTATTGAGCGACAAGCTGGCTCACCACCTGTTGCAGACAAAGGAAAGGGCTCTGCTCGACTACCTGCAGGAGCGCAACCAGCTCCTGGATCACGATGTCCCCGCTCAACTCGCCCACTTTGCCTTCGATTGCGGCCCCACAGACATGGCGCTGCTGCGCTCACCCCAGTATTACAACCGCCATATTCGCCTGGCCGGCCTGCAGCTTGCAAACGGGAGCGGCTGCTCCACCCTGGGCCCCGCCCTGCCCCAGCTTGCCGACGCCGGCATACCGGCCTCCCCCGACTTTCATATATCCAGCACGGCCCCCATGTTCGATACCGAACGCGAAACCCTGGTCTATGCGAGACGCAACGGCAATCTGGCCTATTGGGTGCTCGACAGCAGCTGGAGCCATGAGCTGCTGCGCACCCCCTGCAACGACTGTTTCTATCTGGAGTTCAACCACAAGCACCCGACCCAGTCCGGGCTCTTTTTCCCCCGTGGCAACAAGCACATTCGAGAAGAGGCAAACCCGATGCGGCGGCTCAGTTTCGACCCCCAGCATCAGGTGGAGCAGACCCTCTGGGCTGGCGAGGCACTGAAACGCTACGCCCGCTCACAGATACACCGCGATGGCCTCTGGTCGGCCGGGGCGCTGGGGGCGCTGCTGGCGGCCCTCTACTGGAGCCTTAGAAACTACCGGCGATCCCTCAAAGGATTGCTGCAAAGAGGGCTGGCTCGGCGGGAGTTTATCCCCTTCTATCAGCCCATAGTAGACAGCAGAAACCGAAGGGTGGTGGGATTCGAGGCCTTGCTGCGCTGGCAGCGAGGACGGGATCTGGTGTCGCCAGGCACCTTCATCGCCTATGCGGAGGAGCAGGGGCTGATCCTGCCGATGACGGATCAACTGCTGGAGCGCATCCTGGCGGATCTCCCCGTCCTGGCCCCGCACCAGTGGGTCAGCGTCAATCTGGTGGCGGGCCATATCGAGCAACCTCGTCTGCGCACCCAGTTGCAGCGCCATGGCTGGCCCTCGCCGGCCCGCCTCACCTTCGAACTCACCGAGCGGGATCCCATCAAGCACATCCAGGGGGCCATGGCGGAGATCGCAGCTCTGCAGGAGAGGGGCTATCACTTCAAGCTGGATGACTTCGGCACCGGCTATGGCGGCTTTGCCTACCTGCAACGGCTCGGCATTCGCCAGATCAAGATCGACAAGATGTTCGTGGATACCATAGGCACGGACGACCTCAAGCGCAGCGTGCTGGATGCCACCATCGCCTTCGGCCTCAAATCGGGCATGGAGATGATCGCCGAAGGGGTCGAAACCCAGGAGCAGGTGGATTATCTGCATCGCCACGGAGTCCACCTGATCCAGGGCTACGTCTATGCCAAGCCCATGCCCCTGAGCAAACTGAAGATCTGGCTGATGGCATGGCAAGAGGGCGAGACAACCAGCCCCTCCGACCCGCACTGAGGCGGTATCTGCCCCGCCTCTCACCCTTTGCAACAAAATGATGCTCCGCATGAGGAGCATCTCCCCTTATCATGGGTCTGTGCACCTTGGGTGCACCAAGTCGCTCCATACCCCGTCGGCCGAGGCCGCCCCGAGATGAGAACCACTGCCTATGAAGTCTTTTATCCGACAAGAGATTGCTCTGCCTGCTGGTCTGCTGACCCTGCTCTTCTTCAAAACCCTGGGGAGCGGCCTGCTGGCAGAGACAACCCCCCTTGCGGTCTACCTGCCGGTGTCGCTGGCCCTGCTTGCCATCGTGACCTGGGCCATCTTCTCCGTCGTGCGTCACTCTGACGCCCTCGCCATCAAGCTCGGGGAACCCTTCGGTACCCTGATCCTGACCCTCTCGGTCATCTCCCTGGAAGTGGTGATGATCTCCTCCGTCATGCTGACCGGCGATCCCAATCCCACCATGGCCCGGGACACCATGTTCGCGGTGGTGATGCTGGTCACCAACGGTCTGGTGGGCTTCACCCTGCTGTTTGGCGGCTGGCGCTATCACACCCAGAACTTCAATCTGGACGGGGTCAAATCCTATCTGGTGGCCATCATTCCCCTGGCACTGCTCTGTCTGGTCCTGCCGAACTTCACCCAGGGCGGCACTCTGGGCAGCCTCTCCAAGGCCATGTCATGGATGCTGATCATCATCTCCATCCTGCTCTATGGTGTCTTCCTGCTGATCCAGACCCGCAGCCACAGCCACTTCTTCGTCGACAGCGATCACGAGGATCTCGAGGATCACCACGGCCCGCTGCAGAGCAACGTCTATCACACCCTCTTGCTGCTCGCCTACCTGGTGGTGGTGATCCTGCTGGCCAAGACCCTGGCCATCCCCATCAACTACGGGGTACACGTGATGGAAGCCCCGATGGCGCTGGGTGGTTTCATCGTCGCCTGTATCGTGCTGGCTCCCGAAGCGGTCGGCGCCATCAAGGCGGCCTTCAACAACCAGTTGCAGCGGGCCATGAATCTCTACTTCGGCTCCGTGCTGGCCACCATCGCCCTCACGGTACCCTCCGTGCTCTTCATCGGCTCCCTGATGGGGCAGGAAGTGCGCCTGGGCCTCTCCCCTGCCGACATGGTGCTGCTCATCACCACCCTCATGGTCTGTAAAGTGACCTTCAGCAGCGGCCGCACCCACGCCCTGCACGGCGCCACCCATCTTGTGCTGTTTGTCGTTTACCTGTTCCTGATGTTTGAACACGGATAAGGCTGCCAGCACTCACCCCAGTGCTGTTCGTGGTTTATCTGTTCCGGATGTTTGAACACGGATAAGGCAGCCACCACCTGCCTGCTGCCACTCTGCGCAGCGCGCTTCCGATAGCCCCGACGCGGAGCGCGGGAGACGAAAATGAAAAGACCGCCCCATGGGCGGTCTTTTTTATGGTTGCTCAAGCTCCAATTCAGAGGCTGGGCAGGGTCCCGGCCGGGATCAGGTCGTTGTAGCTGGCACGGCCCAGCAGGGCGGCGGCCGCCTCGATGTCCGGTGCAAAGTACCTGTCCTTGTCATAGAAGCTGACCTCTTCCCGCAGACGGCCCTTGGCCAGCTCGATGAGCTCGGTGGAGCGCAGGGGAGCGCGGAAGTCGAGCCCCTGGGCCGCTGCCAGCAGTTCCACCGCCAGGATGCCGCGGGTGTTCTCGGCCATGTCCGCCAGCCGGCGACCGGCGAAGGTGGCCATGGAGACGTGGTCCTCCTGGTTGGCCGAGGTGGGCAGGCTGTCCACCGAGGCCGGGTGGGCCAGGGTCTTGTTCTCTGAGGCGAGCGCCGCCGAGGTGACCTGGGCGATCATGAAGCCGGAGTTCACGCCGCCGTTGTTCACCAGGAAGGCCGGCAGGCCGGACATGCGCGAGTCGATGAGCAGCGCCATGCGCCGCTCGGACAGCGACCCGATCTCGGCGATGGCCAGGGCCAGGTTGTCGGCGGCAAAGGCCACGGGTTCTGCGTGGAAGTTGCCACCGGAGATGATCTCCTCATCCTCGGCAAACACCAGGGGGTTGTCGGAGACCGCGTTCGCCTCGCACACCAGCACCTCGGCGGCCTGACGGATCTGGGTCAGGCAGGCACCCATCACCTGGGGCTGACAGCGCAGGGAGTAAGGATCCTGCACCTTCTCGCAGTTGTGGTGGGACATGCCGATCTCGCTGCCGTCCACCAGCAGGTGGCGGTAGCAGGCGGCCGCATCAATCTGGCCGCGCTGACCGCGCACCTCGTGGATGCGGGCATCGAACGGCCGGCGGCTGCCCAGCGCCGCTTCAACGCTCATGGCACCGATGGTGATGGCGCCGGCGTAGAGATCCTCGGCATGGAACAGCCCTTCCAGCGCGAAGGCGGTGCTCGCCTGAGTGCCGTTGAGCAGGGCCAGCCCCTCTTTCGGCGCCAGGGCGATGGGCTCCAGTCCTGCAATCTTCAGGGCAGTGGCGGCGTCGATCAGCTCACCCTTGTGACGGGCCTTGCCTTCACCGATCAGCAGGCAGCTCATGTGGGCCAGGGGCGCCAGATCGCCGGAAGCGCCGACGGAGCCCTTCTTCGGCACCACGGGGTAGACCTCGGCGTTGATAAGGGTCATCAGGGCCTCGAGCACCGTCAGCCGAATGCCAGAGAAGCCACGGGCGAGCGAGTTGACCTTGAGCACCATCATCAACCGCACGGTGGCGTCATCCATGTACTCGCCAATTCCTGCCGCATGAGAGAGCACGATGGAGCGTTGCAGCTCGTCCAGCTGCTCCACCGGGATCCGGGTATTGGCCAGCAGGCCAAAGCCGGTGTTGATGCCGTACACCACCCGGTTTTGCTCGATCACCTTGGTGACCACGGCGGCGGAGGCGTGGATCCCCGCCAGGGCAGCCGGATCCAGACTGACGTGTACCGGCTCGCGGCTGACACGGCGCAGGGTGGCGAGGCAGAGTTTGCCCGGTTGCAGATTGAGTTCGAACATATTATTTCACCCCTTTGCCGGTGGCGTCGATCATCGGCAGATCCAGTTTCGCCTCATGGGCACAGTTGATGGCAATCTCGTAGCCGGCGTCGGCGTGACGCATCACCCCGGTGGCCGGGTCGTTGCGCAGCACGCGGCCGACCCGCTTGGCGGCATCGTCGGTGCCGTCACAGACGATCACCACGCCGGAGTGCTGGGAGAAGCCCATGCCCACACCGCCACCGTGGTGCAGAGAGACCCAGGTCGCGCCGCCGGCGGTGTTGAGCAGGGCGTTGAGCAGCGGCCAGTCGGAAACGGCGTCGGAACCATCCATCATGGATTCGGTCTCGCGGTTCGGGCTCGCCACCGAGCCGGAGTCCAGGTGGTCACGGCCGATGACGACCGGAGCCTTCAGCTCGCCATTCTTCACCATCTCGTTGAAGGCCAGGCCCAGGCGCACCCGATCCTTGACACCGACCCAGCAGATCCGCGCCGGCAGGCCCTGGAAGGCGATGCGCTCGCGGGCCATGTCGAGCCAGTTGTGCAGGTGGGGATCGTCCGGGATCAGCTCTTTCACTTTCTGATCGGTCTTGTAGATGTCTTCCGGGTCGCCGGAGAGCGCCACCCAGCGGAACGGGCCAATGCCCTCGCAGAACAGCGGGCGGATGTAGGCCGGCACGAAGCCCGGGAAGTCGAAGGCATTCTTGACCCCCTCTTCCAGCGCCATCTGGCGGATGTTGTTGCCGTAATCGAGCGTGGCGGCGCCGCGGGATTGCAGGGTCAGCATGGCTTCGACCTGACGGGCCATGGAGCGGCGAGCCGCCACGTTGACCTCGTCCGGTGCGCTCTTTTGCAGATCGCGCCATTGGGCCACGCTCCAGCCCTGGGGCAGGTAGCCGTGTACCGGGTCATGGGCGGAGGTCTGGTCGGTCACCACGTCCGGCGTGATGCCGCGAGCCACCAGCTCGGCGAAGACGTCGGCGGCGTTGCCGAGCAGGCCGACGGAGACGGCGGTGCCGCTGCGTTTGGCCTCCTCGATCATGGCCAGCGCCTCATCCAGGCTGTGGGCCTTCTTGTCGACGTAGCGGGTACGCAGACGGAAATCGATACGGGTCTCGTCGCACTCCACGGCGATCATGGAGAAACCGGCCATGGTGGCGGCAAGGGGCTGGGCACCGCCCATGCCACCCAGGCCCCCGGTCAGGATCCAGCGGCCTTTGGGCTCGCCATTGAAGTGCTGGTTGGCCACCGCGAAGAAGGTCTCGTAGGTGCCCTGCACGATACCCTGGGTGCCGATGTAGATCCAGGAGCCAGCGGTCATCTGGCCGTACATCATCAAACCCTTTTTATCGAGCTCGTTGAAATGCTCCCAGTTGGCCCAGTGGGGCACCAGGTTGGAGTTGGCGATGAGCACCCGCGGCGCATCCTTGTGGGTCTGGAACACCCCGACCGGCTTGCCGGATTGCACCAGCAGGGTCTGATCGTCCTCGAGCCGGGTCAGTACCTCGACGATCTTGTCATAGCAGGCCCAGTTTCGGGCGGCGCGGCCGATGCCGCCGTACACCACCAGGGACTGGGGATGCTCGGCAACATCCGGATCCAGGTTGTTCATCAGCATCCGCAGTGGCGCTTCGGTGAGCCAGCTCTTGGCGGTCAGCTGGGTGCCGTGGGGAGCACGGATCACGCGGCTCGGATCGTGGCGGGGATCCTGGTGTTGTACAGACATAGACACTCCTTGTTTAGCGATGCAATCAGGCGGCGCGGTGCGCCACTACTTGGTCAACTGGTGAACCAGGCGCGCGGCCACGCGGGCACTGCGGTTGTCCTGATCCAGGTTCGGGTTGTACTCGGCCAGATCGGCGAGCCTGAGCTTGCCGCTGGCCCGGATATGGGCGATAAGCGGTTCGATGACCGCCAGCTCTACGCCGCGAGCGGCGGGAGCGCTGACTCCCGGCATCACCGCCGCCGGCAGCACGTCGAGATCGATGGTGAGATAGAGGTGGTCGCAACGGGCGATGAAGGCATCCAGCCCGCCTAGCAAGGCTGGCAGTTCGGTCGGCGTCATCGCTTCGTCCAGCACGTGCCAGACTCCCAGCGCCTCGGCGCGGGCAAAGAGCGCCGCGGTATTGGCGGTTTCGGCCACTCCGAGACAGGCATAGTGAAAGGGGGTGCCCTGGGCAGCGCACTGCTCGGCAATCTGGAAGAAGGGGGTGCCCGAGCTCGCCTGCTCCTGTTTCATGCGCAGATCGAAGTGGGCGTCGAAATTGATGATCCCGACCCGCCCTTCGCCGCCAAGATGACGGTTCAGGCCGCTCCAGCTGCCAAACGCCACCTCGTGGCCGCCTCCCAGCACCAGGGGGAAGTGCCCCTGATCCAGCGCACTCGCGACCCGCTCGGCCAAGCGCCCGTGGGCGGCATCGAGATCGCCGTCCTCACAGGCCAGATCCCCGCCGTCATAGACGGGGGCGCCCAGATGCCAGGCCGTGTTGGCCAGCAGCTTGCGCACCGCCAGCGGTGCACCGGCCGCACCGACCCGCCCCTTGTTGCGGCGCACCCCTTCGTCACAGGCAAAGCCGAGCAGCACCACGCCGGGTTCGCGATTCTCCTGCCAGGGTTGCACCCTGTCGTGCCAGCGCAGGGCCAGCTCGCCGTCTTCGGGATCCTGACGCCCCTGCCAGACCGACATGTCGATCCCGTTGAACTTATCCATGAAGGGTCTCCTCCCCGTTGACCACACGGCTCACCAGCTGATCGACACCGATGAGGTAGCTGAGCTCGGCCG
This sequence comes from Aeromonas sp. 25-248, assembly GCF_053005425.1. Lineage (NCBI taxonomy): Bacteria > Pseudomonadati > Pseudomonadota > Gammaproteobacteria > Aeromonadales > Aeromonadaceae > Aeromonas > Aeromonas sp. 25-248. Next base: position 213,924 of record NZ_JBRKTB010000006.1, read on the forward strand.
GATGGCCGCAGTTCCAGACAAGGAAATCCGCCAGCATGCCGACCTTGAGCTGCCCCAACCGTTCCTGCTCGCCAAGCGCCCTGGCGGCGTGGCGGGTCACCCCGGCCATGGCCTCCACCGGGGTCAGGCCAAACAGGGTGCAGGCCATGTTCATGGCCATGCGCAGGGAAACGATGGGAGCCGTGCCCGGGTTGATGTCGGAAGAGACAGCCATGGGTACCCCCGCCTTGCGCAAGGCAGCGATCGGGGGCAGCTTGGTCTCCTTGAGGAAATAGAAAGCGGTGGGCAGCAGGGTGGCGACCACGCCACGGTGAGCCAGCGCCTGGATCCCGTCCTGATCCAGATATTCCAGATGATCCACCGAGAGGGCGCCGAAGTGGGCGGCGAGCGTGCTGCCCCCCAGGTTGGAGAGCTGATCCATGTGCCCTTTCACCGCGAGGTTGTACTGATCCGCCGCCAGATAGACCTGCTCGGTCTGGGCAAGGGAGAAGCCGATGTGCTCGCAGAAGACATCCACCGCATCCGCGAGACCTGCCTCGGCCGCCGCCGGGATGATCTCCTGGCAGATGGTCTCGACCCAGGAGTCGGGATCGTCGCGATACTCCGGCGGCACCGCATGGGCTGCCAGCAGCGTGGTCTTGACCCGGATGGGCTGCGTCTCTCCCAGACGACGGGCCACCCGCAACATCTTGAGCTCGTCTTCCAGGGTGAGGCCGTAGCCGGACTTGATTTCGACTGTGGTGACCCCTTCCCGGATCAGGGACTTGATCCGCGGCAACGCCAGCTCATAGAGCCGCTCCTCGCTGGCTGCCCGGGTGGCGCGCACCGTGCTGATGATACCGCCCCCCTTGCGGGCGATCTCCGCATAGGGGACCCCCTTCTGGCGCAGCTCGAACTCTTCGGCGCGGCTGCCGGCGAAGATGAGGTGGGTGTGGCAATCGATAAGACCGGGGGTGACCAGCTTCCCCTTCATGTCCTGCCAGGAGGCGGCATAGGGGCCCTTGAGATCCTGCATGGGGACCAGAGCGTGGATCTTGCCATCCCGCACGCCAAGGGCATGGGGCTCCAGCAGGCCGTAGTCCGCCAGATCGGGGCGCAGGGTGGCGGGTGTCACGTTGAGCCAGACCCGCTCGCAGTTCAACAGTTCCTTGTTCATACCGACCTCTAAATGTATATACAATAATTTATAGCCGATCTCTGAAAAGAAAGAAAGGATCAAGTTCACATCTTGATAACAGCGGCTTTATTAGAGTGTAAGCACAAAAAAGCCCACCGAGAGGTGGGCTTTTAAATGCTTAATATGTATATACAATTATGCGAGACGCGTCTTGGAGCTCAGCTTGTAGCGGGAACCCGGCGACAACAATCTGGCATAGGAGACCAGAAAGCCGTCTGACCAGGTTCGCCGGTGCAGCAGCAGGCAGGGGGTGTCGACCCTCACTTGCAGCAGTCCGGCTTCACCAGCACTCGGCAACACGGCTTCTACCACGTGCTCCATCTCGGAGAGGGGGCAGATCTCCATCAGATAGCTGTTTGGCGTCTGCTGGGTGAAATCCTGCTCGCCATAGCCGGGCAGTCGCTCGGCATCGACGAAGCGCTCCTCCAGTTGCAGCGGCTCCCCATCGGCCTGATGGACGATGAGGCTGTGAAAGGTGGGCGCCCCGACCCGCAGGCCCAGACGCACCGCCACTTTCTCGTCGGCGGCCTGACGTTGCAGCCGGATCACCCGCGCGCTGTACTCGCTGCCCCGCTCGGCGATCTCGTCTGCAATATTGCGAATCGCCAGGAGCGGCGACTCGGTGCGCCTGTCGGCCACGAAACTGCCGGATCCGGCGGTGCGCACCAGCCAGCCTTCGGCCACCAGTTCACGCAGCGCCTTGTTCACCGTCATGCGGCTCACGGCAAACTGCTCGCACAGGGCGGCCTCGGTCGGGATCCGGTCGCCCGCCTGATAGTGGCGTTCGCGGATCCCGTCCAGGATGTGCTGCTTTATCTGAAGGTAGAGCGCAGGAGCCACCGGCTGGTCCTCAGCGGCGACGATGGGGCGGACGCATGTCCGGCCAGGCGCGATAGACGTCCGGGATCTGGTCAGGGCCGCTGATGCAGAGATCGAGATCGTGCAGCAGGCCATCCTTGATGCCGTAGATCCAGCCGTGCACCGCCAGCTCCTGCCCCTTGCGCCAGGCATTCTGGATGATGGTGGTGTGACAGACGTTGGCGACCTGCTCGGCCACGTTCAGCTCGCACAGGTAGTCGAAGCGCTCGTGCTCATCCTCGATGGCTTCGAGCTGTTCGCCGTATTTGAAGTAGACGTCCTTGATGTTGCGCAGCCAGTTGTCGATGAGACCCAGCTCCTGGTTCTGCATCGCAGCCTTGACCCCACCGCAGCCATAGTGGCCGCAGACGATGATGTGCTTCACCTTGAGCACCTCCACCGCGTATTGCAGCACCGAGAGGCAGTTGAAGTCGGTGTGCACCACCAGGTTGGCGACGTTGCGGTGGACAAAGACGTCCCCCGGCAAGAGCCCCATCAGCTGGTTGGCGGGAACCCGGCTGTCGGAACAGCCGATCCAGAGGTACTCGGGTGCCTGCTGGGCGGACAGGGTAGCGAAGAAATTGGGATCCTCGGCCTTGATCCGTTCCGCCCACTCGCGGTTGTTGGTAAACAAGTCGTTCAACAGTTTCACTTCTGCTCTCCCTACTGTGGCAGTGGCGGCAACATACCATACACAAGGGTAACCAAGGCAAGGCCGACCAGATCCCCGCAAAACAAAAACAGGGCCATCAGGCCCTGCTTCTTACCGGAGGAGGCCGTCAGGCATCCATGGCATCTTTCAGTTTTTTGAGCGCGTTTTTCTCAAGCTGGCGCACCCGCTCGGCGGAGACGCCGTAAGTATCGGCCAGCTCCTGCAGGGTGGTCTTGCTCTCGTCATCGAGCCAGCGGGCACGGATGATGTGCTGGCTGCGCTCGTCCAGGGTCGCCATGGCCGCACTCAGACGACGGGTGGCATGGCTGTCCCAGTTGTCGTTCTCGATGTTCGCGGCGAGATCGGAAGATTTGTCTTCCAGATAGTGCACCGGCGCGAAGCCACCCTCGTCTTCATCGTCACCGACCAGATCGAAAGCCTGATCGTAATTGCTCATGCGCGCTTCCATCTCGGTGACGTCGGCAGCGGATACCCCGAGGTCGGCAGCCACGGCCTGCACCTCTTCGTGGTTCAGCCAGCCCAGACGCTTCTTGGACTTGCGCAGGTTGAAGAACAGCTTGCGCTGGGCCTTGGTGGTCGCCACCTTGACCATGCGCCAGTTGCGCAACACATATTCGTGGATTTCGGCCTTGATCCAGTGCACGGCGAAGGAGACCAGACGCACACCCACGCTCGGGTCGAAGCGTTTGACGGCTTTCATCAGGCCGATGTTGCCTTCCTGCACCAGATCGGCCTGAGGCAGGCCATAGCCGGAGTAGCTCTTGGCCACGTGAACGACAAAACGCAGGTGCGACATAACGAGCTGGCGTGCAGCTTCGAGATCACCATCCTGCTGCAGACGCATCGCCAGTTCGCGCTCTTCCTCTGCGCTCAGCACAGGGATCGAGTTGACGGCCTGGATATAGCCTTCCAGACTACCTTGCGGAATCAGAGCCATAGTGCGTTGCAATGAAGTTCCCATGTTCTACCTCTTACTTTTCAATCGAATCAGTCTAACACCCTGAGAAGACGTGTCTACCGACCAGGTATCATTCTGCGTGCTGCATCATACATCACCCCAGCATGAACCCGGCCTATCTTAGGCTGACGGCATGAATCATAAATGAACAGTCAAAAAAAAGGGGTCACAGTAAAGGACCCCTGAAAAGTAGCATGCTAAGTCCATTGTTGCGGAGCTCGCAACCTTCACATGCTTGCCAAGTCAGACGAGCAAGGCATAGGGGCCATACCCGTATTCATTCTGCTGCAGTCAATAGACCATTGATAAATCAAAAGGTTCAGAGGATCCAAATATGATCCTCGGCGCAGACACCATTCAGATTACTCTGAGAAAGTGGCCCGTGCCAGAAACGGGCCACTCTTTTACTTGATCCAGTTCGCAAAATCCAGCGCTTTAAAATGCTGACAAATTAATCAGGACGGTTCTATGTCGCGAATGTGCCTGTGCACCGAGAACCAGGAGGCGATCAACCCCAGCAGGGCGCCCAGCAGTATGAGATTGAAGCCGTCGAACGCCCCCATCCCCACCAGACGGAAGTTGCTGTTGTAGAGCCCCGCCAGCTCCTTCACCACCCCCTCGCTCCAGATCACCATCACCTCGGTCAGCCACCAGGCCAGCATGCCGCCGATGACCCCGAACCAGATGCCCGTATAGAGGAAGGGACGGTGGATGAAGGCATCGGTCGCGCCCACCAGCTTGAGCACTTCAATCTCGGAACGCTGGTTCAGGATGTTCAGGCGCAGGGTGTTGCCCACGATCAGCAACACAGCGGAGAGCAGCAACACCGCGATACCTGTAATGGTGTGGCGCAGCAGGTTCATGATCCCCTGCAACCGGGTCAACCACTGCAGATCCAGCTTGCCCTGCTCGATACCGGGCTCGTTCTCCAGCTTGGCGAGCAGCTCGGCGGCCCCTTCGGGATTCTGCCAGCGCGGATCCGGGATCACGCTCAGCACCGGCGGCAGCGGGTTGCTGTCCAGATAATCCAGGGCATCACCGAAACCGGAGATCTCCCGAAATTCCCTGAGCGCCTCGTCACGGTTCATATAAGTGACGGACTCCACTTCCGGATAGAGCAGGATCCGCTGCTTCATGTCCAGGATGCTCTGCTCCGGCAGATCCTTGCGCAGATAGAGGGAGATCTGGGAGCTGGTCTGCCAGCTCCCCTCTACCACTTCGGCATTCTTCAGCAATACGTGGAAACAGGAAGGCAGCGCCAGACTCACGCCAAGCACTGCCAAGGTCATCAGGGAGGCGAGCGGGTTGCGCCACAGCTCACCCAGGCTGGCAAAGGCCTGACGCACATGATCCACGCCATACATCATCAAGCGACGCAACGGCGGCTGTTTATGACGAACAATAGCCATCAGCGATCCTCCCCGGACGAATACATGCGACCCGCCTTGAGGGTCAGGGTGCGGTAGCGCATCCGGGCGATCAGCCCCAGATCGTGAGTGGCAATCAGCACGGAGACGCCGAAGCGGTTGAACTCCTCGAACAGGCGCATGATGTCCATGGAAAGCTGGGGATCCAGGTTGCCGGTCGGCTCGTCCGCCAGCAGCAGGGGGGGTTTGTTGACGATGGCGCGGGCGATGCCGACCCGTTGCTGCTCACCACCGGAGAGCATGCGCGGCTGGTAGCGCTCCTTGCCGAGCAGCCCGACCTTGTCCAGCGCCGCCGCCACCCGCTTGTTGATGTCCCCATGGCTGTAGCCATCGATCACCAGGGGCAGGGCGACGTTGTCGAACACGGTACGATCCATCAACAGGCGGTGATCCTGGAAGATCATGCCGATCTGGCGGCGCACGTAGGGGATCTGACTGCGCTGGATGTGGCTGACGTCATCGCCGTGGAAGAAGACGCGGCCGTCGGTCGGTCGTTCCATCACGCTGATGAGCTTGAGGAGGGTACTCTTGCCCGCCCCCGAATGGCCGGTCAGGAAGGCCATCTCCCCCTTGCGCAGGTGAAAACTGACCTTTTGCAGCGCTTGATGACCGCCACTGTAGACCTTGCTGACCTTGTCAAAACGAATCATAACGGTTCCCTGAGATTGACAAACCCCGAACGGGATAAAGCATGGGGCGCTCACTCCCCCGTACCGGCACAACACCTGGATGACAACACCGGTCGCAACCATGCTGCATGTCATCCTTGCCCGGATGAGCCATGCCTGCGCCCTCATAGTGACATACCCCGACCGGAGTCGGGGTATGGAACACGTGCTCGTCACGGCCGGGCCGACTCATGTCAGCCGGATTTATTCTTCGCGGCTGAAGAGCGCCTCGATGAAGTCGTTGGCGACGAACGGGCGCAGATCGTCGATCCCCTCGCCCACCCCGATGTAGCGGATCGGGATCTGGAACTTGTCGGCCACCGCGAAGATGACACCCCCCTTGGCGGTACCGTCCAGCTTGGTGAGGGTGATGCCGGTCAGGCCCACCGCCTCGCTGAACAGCTTGGCCTGGCTCAATGCGTTCTGGCCGGTGCCTGCGTCCAGAGTCAGCATGATCTCGTGGGGCGCCGCATCGTCCAGCTTCTTCATCACCCGCACCACCTTCTTGAGCTCCTCCATCAGGTTGCTCTTGTTCTGCAGGCGGCCGGCGGTATCGGCGATCAGCACGTCAGCCCCGCGGGAGCGGGCTGCCTCGATGGCGTCATAGATGACGGAGGCGGAGTCGGCACCGGTGTGCTGGGCAATCACCGGAATGTTGTTGCGCTGACCCCACACCTGCAGCTGCTCGACGGCGGCAGCACGGAAGGTATCGCCAGCGGCCAGCATCACGCTCTTGCCCTCGGCCTGGAACTGTTTGGCCAGTTTGCCGATGGTGGTGGTCTTGCCGACGCCGTTCACGCCGACCATCAGGATGACGTAAGGCTTCTTGCTGGTGTCGATCACCAGGGGCTGCTCGACCTTGGCCAGCATCTCGCCCATATCCTGTTTGAGCAGACCGTAGAGCGCCTCGGCGTCCTTGAGCTGCTTGCGGTCCGCGTGCTGTACCAGCCCCTCGATGATGCGGGTGGTGGTGTCGACGCCAAGATCGGCGGTCAGCAGCTGGGTCTCCAGCTCTTCGAACAGATCGTCATCGATCTTCTTGCCGCTGAACAGGCCGAAGAAACCGGAACCGATATTCTCCCTGGTACGCACCAGGCTGCGTTTGAGGCGGGCAAAGAAGCCCTCCCGCTGCGGCTTCTCCTGAGTGTCGTCGTCCACCTTGGCGGCCAGTGGCAGAGCGGCCAGAGCGGCGGCCTCAGCCTCCATCGCGGCGACCAGACGCAAATCTTCCGCTCGCTGGGCCTCTTTGGCGACACGAGCTTCCTCGGCAGCCTGAGCTTCGGCGGCAATACGAGCTTCTTCTGCTGCACGGGCTTCGGCAGCGATGCGAGCCTCTTCTACAGCGCGAGCCTCGGCGGCCACACGGGCCTCTTCTGCGGCGCGGGCTTCGGCGGCAATACGGGCTTCTTCTGCGGCACGGGCTTCGGCAGCGATGCGATCCTCTTCCGCAGCGCGGGCTTCGGCGGCCACACGGGCTTCTTCTGCGGCGCGGGCTTCGGCGGCAAGACGAGCTTCTTCCGCAGCGCGAGCCTCGGCGGCAATACGGGCCTCTTCCGCAGCGCGAGCCTCGGCGGCCACACGGGCTTCTTCCGCAGCGCGAGCCTCGGCGGCCACACGGGCTTCTTCTGCAGCACGAGCCTCGGCGGCAATACGGGCCTCTTCTGCAGCGCGAGCCTCGGCGGCAATACGGGCTTCTTCTGCAGCGCCAGCCTCGGCGGCTATACGGGCCTCTTCCAAAGCGCGGGCTTCGGCGGCGACAATGGCTTCTTCTGCGACTTGAGCTTCGGTGGCGATCAAGGCCTCATTGACGATGACGGGCTCAAGCTCGCCCTCCGGCTCTTCCACAACCAGGGGGCCTTCGTCAGGGCCGCTCAGCGGCGCTTCGGGCTTGGCGGCGGGGGCATCAGCCGGGGCAACATCGGCGACAGGCGCGGGAACAGCGGCGGCCTGCGACTCGACTACCGCCGGGGTAGCGTCGGGCGCCTGCGATGGAACGGCCTCAGCCTCTTCTTTCTTGCGGCCGAAACCCAGCCAGGAAAACAAACCTTTTGCCATCTAAAAATACTCACATCAAAGGCTGACTGCTAAGATAGCCGTCCCTCGGCGGGTCGGCATAAAAATGAACCGCCTTATACTATCACTTTATTTTCTGACGACGAAACGCGATGCCCAGAGTGAAATCCAGCCGTAACAGCCCGAGCAAGAGCCCGGCCCCCCAGGGGCGAGCGGGCGTGGTACGAATCATCAGCGGCCAATGGAAGGGGCGCAAACTCCCCGTCAGGGATGTGGAAGGGCTCAGACCCACCACGGATCGCGTCAAGGAGACCATCTTCAACTGGCTGGCTCCCCACGTGCGCGGTACCCGCTGCTTGGATCTGTTCGCCGGCAGCGGCGGGCTGGGGCTGGAAGCCTTGTCCCGCTATGCCGAACAGGTCACCCTGATCGAGATGGACAGAGGCGCCGCCGATCAGCTCAAGAAGAACCTGACGACCCTGGGCAGCAGTCAGGGGCAGGTGATCCAGGCCGATGCCGTGAGCTGGCTGCAAGGCCCGGCCACCCCCTTCGATCTGGTCTTTCTGGACCCACCGTTTCGTCGCGAGCTGCTGCCCCAGGTGTGCGAGCTGCTGGAGCAACGCGGCTGGCTGGCATCCGATGCCCTCATCTATCTGGAGCGGGAAAAAGAGATGGCCGATCTGACGCTGCCCGCCAGCTGGACACTACTCAAGGACAAGCAGGCTGGTCAGGTCTGCTATCAACTCTATGTACGGGAGGTAAACGATGAAGCGGGTGTTTAATCTGTTGGCGATGGGGGTGCTGCTGTTCTTCTGGTTCGGTGTGGCACTCGCCCTGCTGGGCACCCTGCCGGGCAAACTGAACGGCTTTCTGCCGGTGTGCGGCGTCATCGTGATATTGATGCACTGGGTACAGGCCAGCATGATCAAGGCCGCCTGCAAACCCTACTTCGCGGTCACTCGTCTCGAATTCACCCAGGTGCTGATCTTCGGGGTGTTCGGCATGATGGATATCCGCACCAAGCTGCAGGCCATCATAGACGTCAGGAAGAAGGGAGAGACTCCCCCCAGGGCCGACTAGGCCACCCCCGGCCCGACCAGAAGGAGTGATTCGTCACTCCTTTTGCGTTTTTCCGAGGCTGATTCCCAGCTTGATGGAGAGGGCGGCGAGCAGCAGCAGCATGGCAATGAGGGAGAAGAAGTTGCTGCCAAGCTCGGGGTACTGCACCTTGACCAGGGCAGAATGGCCGAACACGCCGATAAAGAAGCAGAGCAGGATGCAACTGGGTGTGTTGCCCACCATGGGCTCATGGCGATAGTGCTGATAGAGCTGGCTGGCCGCCAGCAACAGGGCGATGAGGGGGTAGAAGGAGAAGGGGACGACCGACTCCGTCAAGGCCGACAGGAAGGCATCGCCACAGATACCGATCAGCAGGGCCAGCACCAGGGGCTTCTTCGGAATCGCGTTCGGTTCATGCATGAGGCTGTCCATCCTTGCGTTATGTGAGAGATTCGTGGCGCTTGCGGTTCTGCACCTCGGCACCCATGGCGATCATCCGCAACTGGCTGATGGTGCGCTCCGACAGTGCCTTGCACTCTTCCGGAGTCATGTCGAGGGCGTCTGCACCGGCGCTGAAGACGATGGTCACCATGGCCTCGGCCTGGATATAGGCCTCTTCCCGTGGCGCCTGCGTGGTGGCTTCCAGATAATCGGTCAGCTCGGCGATGAAGTGCTGGATCTCCCGGGCCACCGCCTGACGGAATGCAGCCGAGGTGCCGGAGCGCTCGCGCAGCAGCAGCCGGAAGATGTTCGGGTTGTTTTCGACGAATTCCATGAAGGTCTGCACCGAGGTGCTGATGACGCTGCCCCCACCGGCAATGCGCTGGCGCGCCTGGCGCATCAGTTGGCGCAGGGTCAGCCCTCCCTCGTCCACCAGCGTCAGCCCCAGCTCTTCCATGTCCCGAAAGTGGCGATAGAAGGAGGTCGGCGCTATGCCCGCCTCTCTGGCCACTTCCCGCAGGCTGAGGTTGGAGAAACTGCGGTTGGCGCAGAGTTGACTGAACGCCGCCTCGATCAGCGTACGCCGGGTTTTTTCTTTTTGTTGCGCGCGAATACCCACGAAAACAGTCACCTTGAGATTAGCGAGGCCAGATGATAACCCGAAGGCGGGGCCGGGATCAGGTTTGTCTCCGACTTTTTTACCATTGACCCGCATTCCGGCTCAATGGAGAATAGTGAACAGCTGTTCGCTGAAAGGAGCCGAGTGAAATGGACCGCCCCCCGATCATCATGACCAACACCCTGCTGTTCGCCCTCTCCGGGCTGACGGCACTGATAGCGGTCCCCTGGTATGGACTGAGCCAGGGCTACGACCTCTGGCAGTGGCTCTGCTTCCTGCTGCTGTTCTGCTATTGCGGCATCTCCATCACCGCCGGCTACCACAGGCTCTGGTCCCACAAGGCCTACAAGGCGCACCCGGCCCTGCAATGGATCTTCGCCATCGGAGGCGCGCTCGCCCTGCAGAACTCGGCGCTGCACTGGTCCTCGGATCATCGCCGCCACCACCGCCACGTGGATGACAACCAGAAGGATCCCTACAGTGCGGGTCGCGGCTTCTGGTACTCCCACATCGGCTGGATGCTGCGGGAATACCAGCGCGATACCTACCACGACTACAGCAATGTGCGCGACCTGCAAAACAACCCCGTGGTCGCCTTCCAGCACAGGCACTATCTGACCCTGGCTCTGGTCACCAACATCGGCATTCCGCTGCTGCTCGGCCTCTTGCACGGGGATCTGCTCGGTATGTTGCTGCTGGCCGGGGTGCTGCGCATGGTGATGACCCATCACACCACCTTCTTCATCAACTCCCTGGCCCACATCTGGGGCAGCCAACCGTTCACGGATCGCAACAGCGCCCGGGACAACGGCATCCTGGCCTTCTTCACCTTTGGCGAGGGCTATCACAACTTCCATCACCTGTTCGAGAACGACTACCGCAACGGCATTCAATGGTGGCAGTTCGACCCCACCAAGTGGCTGATCCGCACCGCCGCCTGGTGTGGGCTCGCCAAAGACCTGAGATCCTGCCCGGAGGAACGCATCGAACAGGCCAGGCTGGAGATGCAACTCAAGCGCGCCCAGGCCAGAGTGCACAAGCAGGATGACAGGGAACGCTGGCAGGCACTGCTGCAGGAGGAGTACGACAAGCTGAGCCTGCAGATCCAGCACTACTATGCCAGCCGCAAGTCACTGCTGGAGCAGCGCAAGCGCACAGCCCTCGCACGCTACGACAGGCTCAGGCTGCAACTGGAGTACCGCACGTTGCGAGACGGTTTCCTCGTTGCCAAGCGCAACTGGAGTCGTCTGCTGGCGGGCCTCGCCTGATCGCCGAGACATCACGCAAAAGACCGCCAGCAGGCGGTCTTTTTGATTGGGCAAACGGACGGCGGGCATAAAAAAATGGGGCAACATTCGCATGTCACCCCCTCGCAAATAGCATGTTCCATATTGGGCTCCCGCAACCACGGGGGTCTGTCTGGCATCACGGGTTTCCGCTCCCGATCCGCCTCGCCTGCCGGAGCAATCCGGTTGGCCCATTTCCCCTGTTGCCGTCACCCACACGGCAGACCAGCCGCCGTGTTTGTCCTTGCACTCGAGATACTACGCAGTTAAATAAAATAAAAAACCGCTCTACACGCACCTCTATGCAGTCGAGGCCCCTGGATTGTTACTCCGCTCTTAATATAAATCGATTAAAAACAATACTATACAATCCAGTCCCGTTTTTGGATGGCAAACGTTATCTTCGAAGGCGCACAAGGCTTTGCGAGATCTCGCACAAGGCGGATCCCACTCACAACCAACGGTGCAAAGGTAACCAATCGCTCAATTGCGCCAGCAGCCGCCGCCATGCAGAGGGGGACGCCACCACCGGGTGCACGGCCTGCTGCAACCAGCCATCGATGAGTTGCTGCAACTCGTCGCACAGCGTCGGGCTATGGAGGTGCAGCATCAACTCGGTGTTGAGCATCAGGGAGCGGGGATCCAGGTTGAAACTGCCGAGCAGCGCCTCCTCCTTCCCCATCAGGATCAGCTTGGCATGCAGACTGAACGCCTCCGTCGTCAGCTCGAACAGGGTGATCCCCTGACGCTCGAGCCAGGGGCGGTGACGTCGATAGGCGCCATAGACCAGGGGCACGTCCGTGCTGGCCAGGGAGTTGGTCAGGATCTCGATGTCGACCCCCTGCCGTCGCTGCCCCTTGAGCCGGCGACGCAGCCCCCGAGTCAGGATCAGGTAAGGGCTCACCAACCTCAGGGCCCCCTGATTGCTCGCCAGCATGCGTCCCAGCAGGGGCGCCGTGGTCGGCCGGGCGACCAGCCCCTTGCCGGGGCGATCGAACCAGCACTGCCCTCGCCCGGGATGCCAGCAAAGGGGAACGGGGCACTCATCAAACAGAGTGGCCGGCAGATCATAGGCGGCCGCCATGGCGGGGTCGGTCAGGGTCAGCAGGAAGTCGTTCAGGGCCCGGGTTTCGGCTGGCAGCAAGGGGCGTCTCAACAGGCGACGGACCGGGTGGCTCCAGCGACTGTGCCAGAACAGCGCGAACCCCTGCTCGGCCTGCTGACAGAGGGGGCCGCGGCAGAGCAGATCCAGGTCGATGAAGTGAGGCGGCATCCCCAGCCCGAAGTAACGATCACCGATGTTGCGCCCGCCGATCACCGCCTGGCTGCCATCCACCAGCAGCAGCTTGTTGTGCATCCGGTGGTTGATGCGGCGAAAGCTCAGCACTCCTTCCAGCAGCAAGGTAAGGGGACGCCAGCCCCGCAGCCAGAAGGGGTTGAACAGGCGCACCTCGATGCCCGGTTCCGCCGCCACCGCCTCCAGAAAGCGGTTCTCCCCGCCGTAGAGATCGTCGATGAGCAGTTGCACTACCACTCCGCGCCGGGCCGCCCGCACCAGCTCCGCCAGCAGCAGCTTGCCGCTGCCGTCCTCTTCCCAGCTGTAATACTGGGCGAGGATCCGGTGGCGGGCCTGGCGGATCAACTGGCATCGGGCCTTCAGGGCGGCGCCGGGATCGGCGAGCAAGGCAAACTCGGCGGGGATCAAGGGTCATCTCCCTGTCATCTGGTGGTGGCATAACCCAGACAACCGCCCCGATAGCCCAGTGTCAAGGAGCCGATGATGGAACTGCGCGACCACCCCTCCCTCAGTCAGAGACCCCATGCCAGCCAACCGGATCCCACCCCGGCCAGGCTGTTGATGCCCTGGTACCAGCAGCACCGGGATCTGGGCTGGGAGCCCCTTGCGCAGCATCACGAGGATCCCCTCCCCGGCCAGCATTGACAGGCTCAGGGCTGCACCGCCTCGATGGCCTCTGACTTGCCCTCCAGCTGGGGCAGGCTGAAACGGTAGGCTACGTAGTATTTGTAGATGGTGCCAACGTAGTTGATGGGCCCCTGGCCCACGTCGTTGGCCACCAGCTGCTCCACGTTGCCGAACCAGACGTTCGGATCCAGCCCCTTGTCGGCCGCCTTGGCCTGCAATGCCTGGACACGGTTCGGACCCGCATTGTAGGCGGCCAGGGCGAACAGATGGCGATTGAGCCTGTCCATCCCGGGATCATTGAAGTAGGTGTCCAGGATGAGCCGCATGTAGCGACAGGCCGCCTCCACATTGCCCTCCAGACTGGTGAGTCTGGCGCCTCGGATCCCCACCTCCTTGCCGGTACTCGGCAGCAGTTGCATGATGCCGACGGCCCCCCGGTGAGAGCCGACATTGGGATTGAGCCCCGACTCCTTGTAAGCCAGCGCGGCCAGCATCAGCCAGTCCAGCTGATACTTGTCCGCCTGGGCCTCCAGTACCTTGCGAATGGTCGACAGGCGCCCCAGCGGGTCCGGCGCCAGTATGTTGCTCATGCGATCGCTCTGCGCCAGCAGGCGGCGCAATGTCATGTCACTGTAGAGGGTCCGCTTGCTCGACTCCGAGATGTAGGCGTTCACCGCCTTGAGCAGCTCCGGGCTGTTGTTGCGCAGGGCCCAGGCGCTTCGCCCCTTGTCCCGCAGCGGTATCAGCCTGTGGGACTTGAGGCCGCCAATCATGTCGAGCCAGATCCGCCCCTTGAAGCTGTCGGTGACCGTCAGCGGAATGATCCCGGCTGACACCATCTCCAGCAGGTCCCCGTCCTGCAGGTATTCGGGAACCGTCTCGATGTAGACCGGGGGCAACCCCAGCTCCCGAAACAGCCAGTTGAGCTGGTGGAGGCTCTCGAAATAACTGGAGCTGGCTCGCACCCAGATCCGCCGGCCGGACAGCTGGGTGATGCGATTGAAGGCAGGGAGCTCCCGCTGGCTCACCACCCACTCCTCGATGGGGGCGATCAGCGGCTGGGAGAAGGTCACCTGCTCGCGCCGGGTGGGGGTGACCGTCAGGTTGGCGGCCACCAGATCCCCGCGCCCCTCGGCCAGATAGTCCAGCAGCTTGTCCTGGCGCACCGGGATATAAATGATCTTGAGCTTGAGCTTCTCCTTGGCCAGGTAGGTCTGGTTCAACCAGCGTTCGAATCCCTGAAGCTGATTGACCAGGATGCCGTACTGGGCTCCCTTGTCGAAAAAGAAAAACCCCCGCTCATAGACCACCAGGGCCCTGAGCTCTTTTTTTTGCAGGATGTGTTCGAGATCACCGGCCTGGGGCAGCAACTGCGGCTTGAGATCCGCCGCCAGCAGAGGGAGAGAGCAGAGAGCCAGCAGGGCCCAGATCCATCGCCGCATCATGATGTAACCACCTCGCTGTGGGCCGGTGCGCACCGTCGGGTCTGTCAGAGAAGGCGCCTGCGCCAAGTCATGGGGCGTCGCGGGATCTTCTGCCGATCGGCGCATGCCGGACGGAAAACGGATCGTCCGTGGGATAACTCACTATACAACGCAAAGGGAGGGAAAAAGCGAGGGGCAGAGCAAGACGGCAGGCAAGCCTGCCGTGTCATCACGATCTCAGAGGGAGCGGGCGCGCATCTCGAAGATCAGCTTCTCGGCGGTGCAGGTGAATTGCAGGCGGGCCTTCAGGATCACGCCATCCGGGCCCCGGCTCAGCTCGCTGCTGCTTTTGGCTTCGGCAGTGACCTGCTTGGCCAGCGCCTCGTAAGCCGCAAATTTCTCGCGGGCGTCGGCTTCTGCAGCGGCCTCGATCACCAGCTCCATGACGTCGTCACCTTCGCCGATGATGGTGCCAATTTCGGCGAAACAGCCGCAACTGTCACAGGTCTCGTTCAGTTCCACTTTCTCGTCTACAGACATACGTTCACTCCTACTTATTCCGGATATTGTCATCGTCGCGCAAGGCGTTGCGAAAATCCCTGATGGCAGTGCCCAGATCCTCACCGGCGCCAGCCAGGCGTTTGCTGCCAAACACCACGACGACGACCACGAGCAGGATCAGCAGATGCCAGATATGAATGCCACCCAGTCCCATAGGGAGACTCCTGACTGTTAGATACCTGGAGGTTGTATCAAAAGAAAGCGTATCGATTGTTGGGCAAAATCAAGGCAGGTGCAAGTTGGCGAAAAAATCGCGCAAAAACGGCGACGAGGCGCAAAAAAATACGGCGACCATGGGCCGCCGTATGAGTCGGTGCTACTTGTCCCCTCAACCGCTACATCCTGTACCAGCCGCCACCAGGGCGAGAGACCCGTCGAGCATAGGATCGCCAAGATATGAAAACAAATGGTATATATTCATCTAGGAATTGAAGAGGATTCATATCATGTTGCTGGAACAGCTTGCACGCATAGACCTTAATTTGTTGATAATCCTGCAAGTCTTGCTGGAAGAGCGCAACGGCAGCCGGGCTGCACGCCGTTTGCACCTGAGCCAGTCCGCCGTCAGCAAGGCCCTCGGACGGTTGCGGGAGACCTTTGACGATCCCCTGTTCGTGCGCTCGGCCTACGGGATGGATCCCACTCCGCGCGCCCTGGATCTCCAGCAGCAACTGCAGCCCATACTGCTCTCCCTGGACAACCTGATCCAGCCGCCGGACTTCGATCCCGCCAGCACGGAGCGGGAGTTCGTCATCGCCAGCATGGATAGCGCCTTCACCCTGTTTGCCCCCCTCTACCTGAGCGAACTGAAGCGTCAGGCCCCTGGCATCCGCCTGCGCTACGAGGAGTGGACCGAACACAGCCTGACCGAGATGAGCCAGGGCCAGGTGGATATCGCCTTCACGGTGCGGGAGAACTGCATCAATTCGGATTTTCGCCTCGACACCCTGCCCAACGCCATCTGCCAGCGGTTGCTCACCATCGACGATCTCACCTGCCTGGTGCAGCGGGATCACCCTGCCTTGCAGGAGCCCGAGTGGGATCTCGCCCGTTACCTCGCCTACCCCCACGTGCAGACCTACTGCGAGGGGCGGGATCGCTGGATGCTGGATCACAAGCTGGCGGAGCAGGATCTCTATCGCCGGATCGAGGCGACCGTCCCCTCCTTCGAGGCGGCCCTGCGCATGGGCATGCACTCGGACATGATAGTGACCCTCTCCCGGCTCTATGCCCGCCACGCGACCCAGGTCTATCCCCTGGTGCCGCTGCCGCTGCCCATCGCCCTGGACAGCATCTCCCACCTGCTCATCTGGCATCAGCGCCACGAGGAGGATCCGGGCCATCGCTGGCTGCGGGAGACCCTGCTCGCTCTCATCATGGGCAAGCTGGAAACCTCGGCGGACGGCCCGGCCGCTGCCGCCTGACGCGCAAAAAAAAACGGGGCTCAAGAAGCCCCGTTTCACGTTGACATCAGCATTCGCCCCGTCAGTTCTGACCCGTCACCGCCAGATAGTGGTGCACCCCGTCCAGCAGCATCTGCACCGAGATCATCACCAGAAGCATGCCCATCAGCCGCTCCACCGCGGTGAGTCCTCGCTCACCCAGCAGCTTGTTGAACAGCTCGTAGAACATCAGGATCACGGCGCTGGCCCCCCAGGCCATCAGCAGGGCCAATGACCAGTCCACCATCCGGGTCGGCTCCTGGTTGGCCAGAAGCAGCAGGGAAGCCAGGATGGAGGGGCCCGCAATCATGGGGATGGCCATGGGCACCAGGAAGGGCTCCTCCCCCGCCGCCAGCCCGGTCACGCCACCGGGGCTCGGGAAGATCATCTTGATAGCGATGAGGAAGAGGATGATGCCCCCCGCGATGCTGACCGCCTCCTGACGCAGGTTGAGGAAGCTCAGGATCTGCTGACCTGCGAACAGGAAGCCCATCATGATCACCAGTGAAAACAACAGCTCCCGCAGCATTACCTTGCGTCGACGCTTGGGGTCGACATGGCGCAGGATGGAGAGGAAGACCGGCAGGTTGCCCAGCGGATCCATGATCAGAAACAGCATGACGGCAGCGGAGAATGTGTCCATAGATCGCCCGGGCAGAACCTTTCAACAAGAGGGGAAGGAGGGCGAAATATAACAAAGGTGGCGGGATTCGGCGAGCGCCCCACCGCGCTCGCCGCTGGCGATCATCCGTGGTTGCAGATCTTGTCAGCGCGGGTCTGGAACCCTGACTCCGAGTCGATGAACTTGCCGCGCCTGGCAAGGAAGTCGATCAGGGCGTCAGCGTCCATCTCGCTGGCGCTGCAGGTGTGGAACCGGGCCTCGGCACCGAAGCGCGAGGCGATCGCCGCCCTGAGGCTGGCCCGGGTAAACGGACTCTCCTGCTCCAGCATCATCTCCATCACTTCGTGACCGTGTATCGATTGGGACATCTCGAACCTCTTTAATCATCATGTCAGATGACAATTAAAGCCCGAAGCCCGGAGAGGGTTCTTGATATAGGCCAACAAAACGCCTTTTTTAACGCCAGCGGGCTGGTCGTGAGCGCCGCTTTGTCGATAATGTGGCAACCTGACGGGGGGATGGCTACACTGTCGCCCCTTTTTGCCACCGCAGACAGAAAATAAGGACATTGGCGTCATGCTGTTCCATGGATTGGTCTTCAAACCCTGGCGGATCTGGACCCGTCGCCCGCTCTGGTTGAAGACCCTGCTCGGCATGCTGACCGGGATAGGTCTGGGGCTCTGCTTCAGCGAGCAGGCCCTGCTGCTCAAGCCCATCGGCGTCCTGTTCGTCAACACCATCCAGATGCTGATGGTGCCCCTCATCTTCTGTTCCGTCCTGGCAGGCCTCACTGCCCTGCTCAAGGGCAAGCGGCTCGACCGCATCGCCGGCAAGGCCATCGGCTTCTATCTCTGCTCCACCGCCGTCGCCATCTGCATCGGCCTGATGATGGGCTGGCTGCTGGAACCGGGCATGGGCGCCAATATGGGTCCTTATGAACGGGGCGCCATGGCGCAGCAACCTACCCTGGCCAGCGTGCTGAGCCACCTGGTGCCGCGCAACCCGGTGCAGGCCATGGGCGATGGCAAGATATTGCAGGTGATCGTGTTCGCCGTGGCCCTCGCTCTCGCCCTCAACGCCACCGGGCGACGCGGCCGCCCCGCCATCCTGTTCTTTACCTCTCTGGCGGAGGGAATGTTCAAGCTGACCCAGATGGTGATGGCCCTGGCCCCCTATGGCGTCTGCGCCCTGATGGCCTGGATGACCGGCAAGTACGGCGTCAGCCTGCTGTTGCCGCTGCTCAAGGTGATCGGCGCCGTCTACCTCGGCTGCCTGCTCCACGTGCTTGGCGTCTACAGCAGCCTGCTGCTCCTGATGGCGCGCCTCAACCCGTTGCACTACTTCAAGAGCATCGTCGATGCCCAGGCGGTGGCCTTCACCAGCAGTTCAAGCAGCAGCACCCTGCCCATCAGCCTGGCCTGCGCCGAACGCAGGCTCGGGGTCTCCCCCGCCATCACCGCCAAGGTGCTGCCCATCGGCGCCACCATCAACATGGATGGCACCGCCCTCTATCAGGGGGTCACCGCCCTGTTCGTGGCCCAGGCCTTCGGGGTGGATCTGCATCTGGTGGACTACCTGACCATCATCAGCATCGTCACACTGGCCAGCATCGGCACGGCGGGCACACCCGGTACCGGACTGATGCTGCTGACCCTGACCCTCACAGCCGTGGGACTGCCGCTGGAAGGGGTGGCGCTCATCGCCGGCATAGACCGGATCCTCGACATGGCGCGCACCACGGTCAACGTCTCCGGCGACATCCTGGTCTCCGTGCTCATCGCCCGCAGCGAGAAGGAGCTGGATCTCGCCACCTACCACGATGCCCATGCGGGGGATGACATCGACTTCACCCTGCGCTGAGGGCGCGAGGGGCGTTCAATGATCCTGGGGATCGTGATGGCAGCGCCAGCAGATATCGAAGTTGGCGCCGTTCTCCTCCCCGCACTGACCGCACAGCCAGCCGTTGCCCTGGCGCTGCTGATAACGCTCGATGATCCGGCCCGCCCGCTGACGATCCCGCTCGTTCACCATCAGGGTCACTTGCAGCAGATCCACCGGCAGCTCCCCGAGCGCGCCGGAGAGCCCTTCGCCGCTGAGGCGCACCCTGACTCCCTCTACCTCCAAGGCCCCTTTCAGGGCATGCGCCTCCAGGGAGTGAGAGGCGCGATACAAGTTAATCCACTGATCCATACGTTGTCCTCGAAACCCTTGCCAGTGCCATCATCACCAGCACTACCATCATTCCAGGGCGAGCATCTTCCGGGAGTGAGATGCCCGATACAGATTCATCCACCGCTCCATACGTTGTCCTCGAAACCCTTGCCAGTGCCGTCATCACCAGCACTACCATCATTCCAGGGCGAGCATCTTCCGGGAGCGAGATGCCCGATACAGATTCATCCACCGCTCCATACGTTGTCCTCGAAACCCTTGCCAGTTCAATCATCGCCGCATCGGGCTCTTCACAGCAGCTTGTCGATACCGTAAGCCGGGCCGTTGGCCACCAGAAAATCGATGAATGCCCTCAGCTTGCGCGGCATCAGGCGCCGCTCGGGAAACAGCAGGTAGATGGGTACCCTGGGTTGCTGCCACTCCGGCAGCAAGGAGACCAGCGTCCCGTTCGCCAGCTCATCATGGCACAGCATGGCGGGCAGGGAAGCCAGCCCCAGCCCCGCCTTCGCCGCCTCCCTGGCACAGGTGATGTTGTTGACCTGGAAGCGGGACGGGGGATCCACCAGCACTTCGCGATCATCCAGCTCGAAACACCAGTGCGAGGCGAGGAACCCCGTGCTGACCGCGATCCGCTCGTGATGCACCAGATCGGCGGGCCTCTGGATCACCGGGTGGCGCGCCAGATAGTCCGGGCTGGC
The DNA here is from genome assembly GCF_053005425.1 of Aeromonas sp. 25-248. Taxonomy (NCBI): domain Bacteria; kingdom Pseudomonadati; phylum Pseudomonadota; class Gammaproteobacteria; order Aeromonadales; family Aeromonadaceae; genus Aeromonas; species Aeromonas sp. 25-248. The sequence continues at coordinate 233,946 of NZ_JBRKTB010000006.1, forward strand.
GCACAGCAGCCGCTCGGTGCTCCAGAGACGCCGCGCCGCCAGGTTGGAGTCGCTCATGTCGCCGACCCGCACGATGGCATCCAGCCCCTCGCTGATGGGATCCACGATGCGGTTTGTCAGCTCCAGCTCCACCTTCATGCCCGGATAGGCTTGCAGGAAGTTCGCCACCAGCCTGCCCACCACCAGCTGTCCCGTCTCGATGGGCACCGCCAGCTTGAGGGTCCCCGTCACCTCCTGCTGGCTGGCACTGAGCATCAGCTCGGCCTGGGCCAGCTCCTCCACCGCCTTACTGCAGCGTAGATAATATTGTTCACCGGCTTCCGTCAGGGTGAGCTGCCGGGTGGAGCGATAGAGCAGCCGCGCGCCGAGACGCTGCTCCAGCTCGGCGATGCGGCGGCTCACCGTCGCCTTGGTCATGCCCAGCTCCTGGGCAGCAGCGGTAAAGGAGCCCTTGTCGACGATACGAACGAGGATTAAGGCAGCATTCAGGTCCATTGTTTCACCAGTGAAACTGTATATCTCATGAATGGATACTAATCGAAACAGTTGCACGATGTTAGCCTGCCCGCCACAGTTCAGGAAAACCAATATCATGAGTCAACACAAGAAGATCCCCCTGCTGGCCGCCCTGGTGCTGGCCCTGCTCGGCCTGCTGTTTGCCGGTTACTGGTATCTGCATGGCCGCTACTTCGAGAGCACCGACAACGCCTACCTGCAAAGCGAGGTGACCGGCATCGGTTCCAAGCTCTCCGGCTACATCAGCGAAGTACTGGTGACCGACAACCAAGCGGTGAAGGCCGGCCAGCTCATCGCCCGGCTCGACGACCGCGAATACAGGACCAAGGTGGCGGAGGCCGAGGCCGATCTGCACCTCAACCAGGCGACGGCGGATAACCTCGCCGCCACCCGTATCCAGCAGCTGAGCCTCATCCGCCAGGCCGAGGCAAAAGTCAGCTCGGCCAATGCCGAGCAGGTCCGGGCCCAGCAGCAGGTGCGCCGGGTCAGCCAGCTCAATGAGCGTCACTACAGCTCCCAGGACAGCCTGGACGAGGTGCGTGCCGGCTTGCAGGTCAACCAGGCCCAGGCACTGGAGGCCAAAGCCGCCCTGCAGGCCGCCCGCGAGCGGCTGCTGGTGCTGGATGCCGAAGCCAAGCAGAACCAGGCCAGGCTGGCTTTGAGCGAGGCCCAGCTTGAACAAGCCAGGCTGGAACTCGGCTACACCGAGCTGCGAGCCCCGGCTGACGGCATCATCGGCAAGCGCAGCCTGCGGGAAGGGCTCTACGTCCAGTCCGGTATGCAGGTGGCCAGCCTGGTGCCCCTGAGCCAGGTGTGGGTCGAGGCCAACTTCAAGGAGACCCAGTTGCAGCACATGCAGCCGGGCCAGAAGGTGGAGGTGATCCTGGATGCCTATCCGGATCAACCGGTCGAGGGGATCATCGACAGCCTCTCTCCGGCCACCGGCGCCAAGTTCGCCCTGCTGCCACCGGAGAACGCCACCGGCAACTTCACCAAAATCGTGCAGCGGGTGCCGGTCAAGATCCGCATCCCGGATCCGGGCGCCCTGGCGGGCAAGCTGCTGCCCGGCCTCTCCACCGAGGTGATCGTCGACACCCGCACCCCTGATCCCGTGGTGGCCGCCCACTGATGGACGCCATACCACGCCGCAACTGGATCGCGGTCATGGGGGGCCTCATCGGCGCCTTCATGGCCATCCTCGACATCCAGATCACCAACGCCTCCCTGAAAGACATTCAGGGGGCACTCTCGGCCACCCTGAGCGAGAGCTCCTGGATCTCCACCTCCTATCTGGTGGCGGAGATGATCGCCATTCCGCTGAGCGGCTGGCTGAGCCGGGGACTGAGCGTGCGGCGCTACCTGCTGTGGACCACGGGCGCCTTCATCGTCGCCTCCGTGCTCTGCTCGTTCAGCTGGAACCTCACCAGCATGATCGTCTTTCGGGCGCTGCAGGGCTTTACCGGTGGGGCCCTGATCCCCATGGCCTTCTCCCTCATCGTCAGCCTGCTGCCGCTGCACAAGCGAGCCACCGGCATGGCGCTGTTCGGCCTGTGCGCCACCTTCGCCCCCGCCATCGGCCCGACCCTGGGGGGCTGGCTGACGGAGCAGATGTCCTGGCACTACATCTTCTATCTGAACGTGCCGCCCGGCCTGCTGGTGATGGCCATGCTGGCCCACGGACTGGACAGGAAGCCGGTGGACTGGGAGGTGATCAAGCGGGTGGATCTCATCGGTATCCTCACCATGGCGGTGGGTCTCGGCCTCTTGGAGGTGGTACTGGAGGAGGGCAACCGGGAGGACTGGTTCGGCTCGAGCTTCATCGTGCGGCTCACCGTCATCTCGGTGGTGGCCCTGGTGTTCTTCGTCATCAGCCAGTTGCTGCGCCGCCACCCCCTGGTCAACCTGCGGCTGCTGCACAACCCGCGCTTCGCCCTGGCCTGCTTCGCCTACCTGGTGCTCGGCATGGGGTTGATGGGCTCCATCTATGTGCTGCCCCTCTACATGACCCAGATCCACAACTACAACGCCCTGGAAATCGGTGAGGTGCTGATGTGGATGGGGCTGCCCCAGTTGCTGGTGCTCCCCCTGGTGCCCAAGCTGACCCACAAGATAGATCCGCGCTATCTGGTGAGCTTCGGCTTTCTGGTCTTCGCCATCAGCTGCTTCATGAACGTGAACATGAATGCCGACTACGCCGGGCCCCAGCTGATCCAGTCCCTCATCGTGCGGGCCCTGGGGCAGCCCTTCATCATGGTACCCCTCTCCCTGGTGGCGACCGCCAGCCTGACGCCGGACGAGATCCCCTCCTCCTCGACCCTGCTCAACGTGCTGCGCAACCTGGGGGGCGCCTTCGGCATCGCCATCATCGCCACCCTGATCGACAACGACACCCGGACTCATGTCAGCCAGATCGGCAGCACCCTGGCCGCCACCAGCATCGAGGGGCAGGCCTATCTGATGCAGCTGGCCCAGACCATGATGGCCCAGGGAGCCGGGCCGGAGCAGGCCCAGTTGCAGGCCCGGGCCATGCTGTCGAACACCATCAGCCGCGAGGCGGCCATCATGGCCTACAACCAGGTGTTCTACGTGATGGGTATCTTCCTGCTCGTCGCCAGCGCCCTGATGCTGCTGCTCAAGCAGCCGGCCCCGAGGGCCCCTGACGCAGAACCGGTCGAGGCGTGAAAGGTGGGGATCACATAGCAAAACGGGCCAGAAGGCCCGTTTTTCATGGCTGCCCGCCGGTCAGCCCGCCAGGGAGGCGGCGATCAGGAATTGGGCCGCGAAGTAGCTGCTCATGATCCAGGCCGTGGCATGGGGGAAGGGGCGGCGGAAGCGGTCCAGTGCCAGCATGCTGTCGGAGAAGAGGAACATCAGCGCCCCCACTAGGGCGGCGGCGCTGCCGGCAGTGAGAGAGGCATGCCAGGCACCGGCAGCCACCCAGGCCATGGCGATGATCACCAGCATGTAGCAGAAGACGGGGATCCTCATCTCGCCGAGCTGGCCCCACAGGAGCCCGAACACCATACCAGCCACCAGCAACAGCAGCAGGCCGTCCACCAGCTTGAGCACCAGGGGCCCCTGGGCGAAACCGACGATGTAACAGAGGTGAGCGACAAAAAATGCCGCCAGCCCCTGGATGAAGCGATCCCGTGGCAGCATCAGCAGCACGTCCCCCGCCAGCGACAGGCAGAGACCGAGCAGGATCCAGGCGTGGGAGCCGTTGTGATCGTCACCTTGGTAGCCAAACGCCAGGGCGATGATGAACAGCATGGTCAGGGGCTTGCTGATGTAGAACTGACGGGAGTCTGAGCCGTAAGCCGCGCGGATGTGCCACCAGCCCGATGCGATGATCAAGAAACTCAATAACATGCCCTGCTCCTCACCGGCTGCTCGCCCTGGGGCGGCAACCTCTTTAGTGCCCGCAAGAGTAGCAAATTCCCCCGGCCAGTGGCAGAGGCTGAAGCAGATGGCACCCTACACCTAAAGTCTAATTGCCCCCATCCCCGCCCTCGGGCATAAGAGACAGCTCTGGAGGATCACCATGGAAGACGCTATGACCAACTACCTGCCCGCTATCGACATCATGATGTGCCATCTTGGCATCAGCTTTGAACAGGCCTGCGAGCAGCTTGGCCTCAGCCCGCAGGAGCAGCAGACCCTCGACCAACTGCAAAAACAGAAGCAGACCCAGTCCAACTGATGCCCTGGACTGATGGCCCGAAGCGGCCGGCATCACAGTCCAGCATAAAAAACGGCGCCCGAAGGCGCCGTTTTTTATTGGGTGATGATCAGGGTCGAGCGACCCGGCGGCGTTGCAGCCAGACCACGGCCCCGAACAGCAGGAAGCCCGGCAGCCACATCAGCTCCTTGGGCCAGCGCTCGGTGGGCGCCTTGACGCTCAGGATCTGCTGATCCATCTCCAGCCCCAGATCGGCCGCCTGGCTACCGAAGGTGACGGTGTCGATCAGGATCTTGCCGTCCTGCTCATAGGTCTGGATCCCCAGCTTGGTCAGACGATCCTCACCGCTCGCACCATCCGGCACCGGCAGCAGCACGGTGAAGCGGCGCAACTTGCCCACCGCATCTTCCCCTTCCATCCGCAGGCGCAGGGTGCTCTCGGCCTCCACCTGCCCCATGGTCTGGACCAGCTCGGCCGGGGCGGTGTCGCGATACGGGTCGTGCAGCAGATCCATCCAGAAGCCAGGACGGAACAGGGTGAAGGCCACCAGCAGCAGCAGCACGCTCTCGTACCAGCGGCTCTTCACCAGGAAGAAGCCCTGGGTGGCGGCAGCGAAGATCAGCATGGCGATGGTGGCCACGAAGAAGATCAGTACGCCGTGGGCGAAGTCCACGTTGATGAGCAGCAGATCGGTGTTGAAGATGAACAGGAAGGGCAGCGCCGCGGTACGCAGGCTGTAGTAGAACGCCGTGATCCCTGTCTTGATGGGGTCGCCCTTGGAGACGGCGGCCGCGGCGAACGAGGCCAGCCCCACCGGCGGGGTCACGTCCGCCATGATGCCGAAGTAGAAGACGAACAGGTGAACCGCGATGAGCGGCACGATGAGGCCGTTCTGCTGACCCAGGGTGACGATCACCGGCGCCAGCAGGCTCGATACCACGATGTAGTTGGCAGTGGTCGGCAGCCCCATGCCGAGGATGAGGCTCAGCAGGGCGGTGAGGATCAGCATGAGCAGCAGGTTGCCCATGGAGAGGAACTCCACCAGATCCGCCAGTACCAGGCCGACGCCGGTCTGGGAGACGGCCCCGACGATGATGCCGGCAGTGGCGGTGGCAATGCCGATGCCGATCATGTTGCGGGCACCGGCAATCAGCCCCTCGCGCAGGTCCACCACGCCATCGGTGAAGGAGCCGTAGTCATGCTTGCCGTCGGTGCGCAGCCAGTTCAGCAGCGGTCGCTGGGTCAGCAGGATGATGATGAGCATCACCGACCCCCAGAAGGCCGACAGCCCGGGGGAGAGGCGCTCCACCATCAGACACCACACCAGCACCACCACGGGCAGCAGGAAGTGCAGGCCGGAGAGCAGCACGGCGCGGGTCTCGGGCAGCTCGTCCAGTGGCTTGTCCGGGTCTTCCGCCGGCAGCGGTGCGTTGCTCGCGGCGATCTTCAGCAGTCCCAGGTAGGCGACGGCCAGCAGCACGCTGATCCCCGGCAGGGCATAGTCACCCAGCACCGGCTTGAGCCAGCCCAGACCGTAGTAGACCGCTATGGAGAGGCCGCTGATGAGGGCGGCACCGAAGGCGAAGCCGGTCAGGCGACGCAGCCAGGGGCGCGGCTGACGGTTGCCGATGGGCTGCATCCCGAGCTTGAGCGCCTCGAGGTGCACGATGTAGAGCAGGGCGATGTAGGAGATGGCCGCCGGCAGGAAGGCGTGCTTGATGATCTCCACATAGGGGATGCCCACGTACTCCACCATCAGGAAGGCCGCAGCCCCCATGACCGGCGGCATGATCTGGCCGTTGACCGAAGAGGCCACTTCCACCGCGCCGGCTTTCTCCTTGGAGAAGCCGACCCGTTTCATCATGGGGATGGTGAAGGTCCCCGTGGTCACCACGTTGGCGATGGAGGAGCCGGAGATGACGCCGGTCAGTGCCGAGGCGACCACGGCCGCCTTGGCCGGGCCGCCGCGCAGGTGACCCAGCAGGCTGAAGGCGAGCTGGATGAAGTAGTGGCCCGCACCGGCACGCTCGAGCAGGGCGCCAAACAGCACGAACAGGAAGACGAAGCTGGTGGAGACCCCGAGGGCGATGCCGAACACCCCTTCGGTGGTGATCCACTGGTGGTTGGCCAGCGCATGCAGGCTCACCCCGCGGTGGGCCAGCAGGGAAGGCATCCAGGGACCGGCCAGGCTGTAGGCCAGGAAGACGATGGCGATGACCGCCAGGGCCGGGCCCAGGGCGCGGCGGGCCGCTTCCAGCAGGAGCGGGATGCCGACGCAGGCCACCGCGAAGTCCATGGTGGTCAGGTTGCCGGGACGCTGGGCAAGCTCCTGGTACATCACGAACAGATAGCTGGCGACGGCGGCACCGACGAGGCCGAGGGCGATGTCGGCAAGGGGAACCCTGTCTCGCGGTGAGCTGCGCATGGCGGGGAACACCAGGTAGGCGAGCAGGATGGCGAAGGCCAGGTGAATCGAGCGTGTTTCAGTGTCGTTGAGGACGCCGATGCCGAGAGAGAAGGGCAGCGGCGAGGCTATCCAGAGCTGGAACAGGGACCAGATCAGCGCAAGACCCGCGATGATCCAACTCATGGGGCCGACGGGCAGCCTGGCGCCGACGTCCTGGGCGATCAGCTCCTCGGCCGAGAACGCCTCTTGTTGTTGTGTTTGCTGCATAGTGTGACTCTGTAGGTACTGCAATAAATGAGACTCGCTCCCCCGAAAGAGGAGCGAGTCCGGGGCACATCCGAAGACGCAGCCGGATTACATCCAGCCACGTTCCTTGTAGTAACGCACAGCGCCTTCATGCAGCGGAGCGGAGAGACCCACCTTGATCATGTCGGCTTCCTTCAGATCCGCGAAGGCCGGGTGCAGGCGCTTGAAACGGTCCAGGTTGTCGAACACGGACTTAACCAGCTGGTAGACCACTTCAGGGTCAGCCTTGGCGCTGGTGGAGAGCACCGCCTTGCCACCGATGGACGGGGTCGGGTTCGGGCTGCCCTTGTAGAGACCGCCCGGGATCTCGGCCTTGCTGTAGTAGCTCTTCTCGGCCAGCAGCTTGTCGATCTCGGGGCCGGTGACCGGCACCAGCACGGTGTCCGTGGTGGTGGAGGCTTCCTGGATGGCGCCGTTCGGGTGGCCGACGAAGTAGCTCATGGCGTCGATGTTGTTGTCACCCAGGGCAGAGGCCTGCTCGGCGGGTTTCAGTTCGGAGACCAGGCTGAAGGCGGACTTGTCCCAGCCCTTCACGGTCATGATCTCTTCAAAGGTGTCACGCTGACCGGAACCCGGGTTGCCGATGTTGACGCGCTTGCCCTTCAGGTCGTCGAAGCTGGCTACCTTGGCGTCCTTGCGGGCCAGGATGGTGAACACTTCGCTCTGCAGGGAGAAGACGGCGCGGATGTCATCCATCGGACCTTCGGCCTTGAACGGCTCGACGCCTTTCATCGCCTTGTACTGATGGTCGGACTGCATGATGCCGAAGTTGAATTCGCCGGAGCGGATGCCGTTGACGTTGGCAACACCACCGCCACTGGCCGGGGCGTTGCACTTGATCTGGTGATCGGCGGCGCCGCGGTTGAGGAAGCGGCAGATGGACTGGCCCGCCACGTAGTAGACGCCGGTCTGACCGCCGGTGCCTATGGTCACGAAGCGCTCCTGCGCTTGCACCGGACCACCAAACGACACACCGACCAGAGCCGCCGACAAGGCGCACGCCAAGGATAATCCTTTCATGTTCTTCATCCTTTTCATTGATTTATTTCACCCGTTTCCCGGGAGAATATGAGACAGACCCGCATCAAGACTGGGTTCGCCTATACGACCTCGTACGAGGAAATGGTCGAGCGGCACGCGCCCTTCCAGAAGCCACCATCATCCTGCGGTGAGATAATCAGCGTCATGCCGATCGGAGGTGATCTGACCAGAAACGGGTCAGTTCAAAAGCATTAACGCTCCGATTAAGCACATAACACCAACATAAATCAAACAAAACAGCAAAATGGCGGATTTAAATAGCGAGAAGTTTGAAGCGGATCATTCATTTCTCAAGGGCTGATTAATTACATGAACTATCAAAGGGAAGCAATAAAAAACACGCCCAGATTCTTTCGCAACCCTTGACTGGCAAGGATTAGAAACCTGGTCCGTTATATTGCGAAATGCATACTGAACAGCATAAACACGACGTTAATGACGTTTTTGTCGCCAAGATGCAAAAACCCCGATCCGGGGCTGCCGGAACGGGGTTTGGTAACAAGCTGATTTCATTTGGGCCCGGCCATCACGCCTTGCTGCCAGCCAGCTCCAGAATGAAGGCGAACTCCAGGGCGATGTCCTCATAGGCCTTGAAACGGCCCGACTTGCCGCCATGACCGGCCTCCATGTCGGTGCTGAGCAGCAACTGGTTGTCGTCCGTCTTCAGCTCACGCAGCTTGGCCACCCACTTGGCCGGCTCCCAGTACTGCACCTGGGAGTCGTGCAGCCCCGTGGTCACCAGCAGATTCGGGTAGGCCTGGGCCTTGACCTGATCGTAGGGGCTGTAGGCCTTCATGTAGTCGTAGTAGCGCTTCTTGTTCGGGTTGCCCCACTCGTCATACTCCCCTGTGGTGAGGGGAATGGACTCGTCCAGCATGGTGGTGACCACGTCGACGAAGGGCACCTGGGCCACCACGCCGCGATAGAGCTGGGGCGCCTGGTTGATGACGGCCCCCATCAGCAGACCGCCGGCGCTGCCCCCCATGGCATAGACCTGATCCCTGGCGCCGTAGCCTTGCGCCACCAACGCCTCGGTCACGTCGATGAAGTCGTTGAAGGTGTTCTGCTTCTTGAGCAGCTTGCCCTCTTCATACCAGGTGCGGCCCAGCTCCTCGCCACCCCGGATATGGGCGATGGCGTAGACGAAACCCCGGTCCAGCAGGCTCAGGCGTGAGCTGCTGAAGTCCGGGTCCATGCTGGCGCCGTAGGAGCCATAGCCGTAGACCAGCAGGGGATTGGTGCCTGCACCACCCCCTGCCTTCTTGAACTTGTCCTTGCGATAGACCAGCGACACCGGCACAGCCACGCCGTCACGGGCGGTGATCCAGAGCCGCTCGCTGGCATATTGCGCAGGCACGAAGCCCGCCACCGGCTGCTGCTTGAGCAGAGTCCGCTTGCCGCTGTCCATGTCCAGCTCGTAGGTGGAGGACGGCGTGGTCATGGAGGAGTAGCCATAGCGCAGGGCGCTGGTGTCCGGCTCCGGGTTGTAGGCAAGCCAGGTGACATAGGCGGGATCGTCGAAGGCGATCTCCTTCTGTTCGCCGCTCTGCCAGTTGACCTGACGCAACCGGGTCAACCCCTGGCTGCGCTCCTCCAGCACCAGCCAGTCCCTGAACAGGGCATAGCTCTCCAGCAGCACGTCCGGATTGGGGGCGATCACCGCCTTCCAGCGATCCACCGGGCTCTCCTTGGTCTCATAGAGGCCGAAGTTCTTGCCGTCCTTGTTGGAGCGCACATAGAAGCGACCGCGGTAGTGATCCAGGCTGTATTCGTGATCCACCTGACGGGGCAGGAACAGGCGTGGCGTCTGGCCCGGCACATTGGCATCAATGAGGCGCGCCTCGCTGGTGGTGGTGCTGGAGAGGGAGATGACGATGAAATCTTCCGAGGTGGTGGCGTAGAGGCTCACATAGAAGGAGTCGTCCTTCTCCTCGTAGACCAGGATATCCTTCGCGGGGTCCGTGCCCAGCTCGTGGCGATAGACCTGGTAGGGCAGCAGGGTCTTGGGGTGCTTGCGCACGTAGAAGACCGTCTTGCTGTCGTTGGCCCACACCAGGTTGCCGGAGGTGTTCTCGAGGGTGTCGGCGGCCCAGGCGCCGCTCTCCAGATCGAGGAACTGGATCCTGTATTGACGGCGGGAGAGATAATCTTCCGCCACCGCCAACCAACGGTTGTTGCGGCTCACCTCGAGCGCCCCCAGGGCATAGAACTCGTGGCCTTCGGCGCGCTGGTTGCCATCCAGCAGCAGGGTGGGCGCCCCGTCCCCTTCCACCTTGCTGCGGGAGTAGATGGCGTACTCCTTGCCCGGCTCGTAACGGGTCTGATAGCGGTAGCCGTTCTTCACATAGGGGACAGACTCGTCCTGCTGGGGAATGCGGGCCACCATCTCCTTGTAGAGCTGCTCGCGCAGCGGCTTGATCGGTGCGAGCATGGCCTCGGTGTAGGCATTCTCGGCCTTAAGATAGTCCAGCACCTCGGGCTTCTGCCGCTCGTCGTCACGCAGCCAGTAGTAGTTGTCGACGCGCGTGTCCCCGTGTTTTTTCAGGGTATGGGGGTGCTTGGCAGCCACCGGGGGGACAATGACAGGCTGGGTGGAAGTATCGCTTGTAGGCATGGCGGACTCTTCGTTGGCATGGGAACAGGGTGCAGCAAGCAGGCAAGCCAGCAGCAGCCCCCGGGAAAAGGTGAACATGTCGCATCCTTTGCGCTGTCACAGGGCCGCCCCTCCCGCTGGTGCTGCACGCATCCAGACGGCACACCGGCAGGCAGTGGGAAAAGCGTCCCTGAGAAAATAAAAATTGGCGATCAATCTGCCCCTTGTCGCCCGGGGTTGCAAGGGCTCCCCGGACATTCCCCCCCAAATCGACGAAAAAGGGCCGCCATCTCGCGATGGCGGCCCTCCTCCCTGACCGTGAGCGACACGGGTTCGCTCAGGTGTGCCTCACATGATGGAAGTGTGTCTGCTCACGGTCAGCATCCATCAGCCGGGGTAGCTCGACCAGACTTTGGTCGCGCCCTCGTCACTGATGCTCAGCACCTGATAGGGCTGCCCCGGAATATCCATGCCCGGCGCACTCTGGGGCATCCCCGGAATGGTCAGACCGCGGATCGCCGGTTTTTCCTTGAGCAGCTTCTGCACGTCGGCAGCGGGCACATGCCCCTCCACCACATAGCCATTCACCACCCCGGTGTGGCAGGAGGCCAGCTGCGGGGTGATGCCATGCTGCTGCTTGATCGGGTTAAGCTGCTCGGTTTCCACGACCTTGACCTCAAAGCCGTTCTCTTCCATGTGCTTGATCCAGGTCTTGCAGCAACCGCAATACTGGGACTTGTAGACGGTCATCTGCCCGGTTGCCAGAGCAGAAAAACTGACGGTACCGGCCAGCACGGCCAGTAACAGGGACTTGTACATATCTCACCTCGGTTAAGAAGAAATGCCCGTAAAGGGAAACTCGACTCAGCCGTGGTGACGGGGCGGACGCTCGAGACGCTCCAGGGGCGCCTCCGGCATGAACAGAGAGGGAGAGAGGAATGTCGGCCTGTCGGGCTCAAGCCGGGCAACCGTCAGGCTGTCGCTGGTGAGCACCGTCATGGCGAGCGCCGAGGTGAAGCTGCCGCAGGGCATGGCTTTTTCCAGGGTACGCTCGCTCTGGCTGCAATGGGGCGTCAGGGTACAGAGATCGGTGGCCGCCCGGCTGCCAAACGACATCAGCACCAGCACCAGACTCCACAGTGGGAGCCAGCGGCGGGCGCGAGCGAGTTGGCGACGGGTCAGGACCATGAGACGACTCAATGACGAAAGAGGGCCTATGGTAACCCTTGGCCCAGGGGGAGGGTCAACCCCTCCCCCGTCTGCATCAGGGTTGCTGGCGGGTGGCCGCCAGCACGATCTCCCGCACGCAGACGTTGGCCGGCTGGAGCCAGGCGTAGAGCACGGCGTCGGCGATCACCTCGGGTGCAATGACGCCTCCCATCTGATCCTTCCAGTCGTGATAGCCCGCCTTGATGCGCTCGTCCGTGGTGTGGCTGAGCAGCTCGGTCTCCACCGCGCCCGGAGCGATGGTCACCATCCGCACGCCGACATCGGCCACCTCTTCCCGGATATTTTCGGTCAGGGCGTGAACGGCGAACTTGGTGGCGCAGTAAGCGGCATGGTTCGGGAAGGTCTTGCGACCGGCGATGGAGCTGATGTTGATGATGGTGCCGCTGCGGCGGGCCTTCATGCCGGCCAGTACCGCATGCACGCCATTCAGAACCCCCATCACGTTGATGTTGAGCATCTGCTGCCACTCGGCGGGATCCTGCACGTCGGCCTGTCCCAGCAGCATGACGCCGGCATTGTTGACCAGACATCCCACCGGGCCGAATTGCGCCTCCGCCTGCGCCACGGCGGCCTTCATGGCGGCGGTGTCGGTGACATCGACCCCGATGCAGAGGGTATCGGGCAGGTTCAGCGCCTGCATGGGCTCGACCCGGCGGGCCAGCAACAGCAGCGGATGGCCGGCGGCGGAGAAGGCGCGGGCAATGGCGGCACCGATCCCGGCGGACGCGCCGGTGATCACCACGAGGGACTTGGACATGGAGTTTTCCTTCTGATGCGTTGAAATGGGCGTCAAACAAGGGCTGGCCAGCACGGGACCCAGTCACTATAGTCGCTACATCCATCGGCGATAAATATAGTTTTCCGCTGGTTATCATCTGAATTAACTATGGTATCCCCATGCTGGACCTGAGATTGCTGCGCTTCTTCATCGCCATCTATGAAGAGAAGAACATCACGGCGGCGGCAGCCCGCTGCCACGTGAGCCAACCCTCCCTCTCCGCCGGCCTTCGCCAGCTCGAAGAGAGCCTAGGGGACAGCCTCTTCATCCGGGGCAAGAAGGGGGTGGAAGCGAAGGATCCGGCCCACTATCTCTATCCCCACGCCGTCAAGCTGGTGGAAGAGGCGCGTCGCCTGCCGACCCTGTTTCGCCAGAAGGCGACGCGTGCGAGACTCAACATGGCCATCATGCCCGACCTCAGCCGACGTCGGCTGGCGGGATTGCTTCGGCGGGTGCAGGGGGTGCTGCCCGAGTTGGATCTCACCCTCTCCGATTACGGCACTCCGGCCGACTGCCGACTGACCCTGGATGCCCTGCGCCGGGAGGACGAGATCTTCCTGCCGCTCTGGGAAGAGGAGTACGTGCTGTGCGTTCCCAGGGGACACCCTCTTGCGGGCAGGGCGCGTATCGAGCTGGCTGAGTTGCAACATTATGATTTTATTGAGTGCCCACCCTGCGAAGCCCATCAGCAAACCATAGGCCTGCTGGCCTGTGACCGGCTCACCCTCAATCTGGTGGCCAAGGCCGAGAGCAAGGGGCTGGTGATGGCGCTGGTGCTGGCCGGGGTGGGCATCAGCTTCCTGCCCGACGGGCTGGTGGAGGACGAAGCGGGCCTGTGCACCCTGCCCGTGAGCGGCCCCCGGATGTTCCGCCGCATCGGCCTCTGCTACCCCGCCCACCAGACCCTGAATCCGGCGCTGCGCGCACTGATCCCGGAACTGGCGGGCCAGGGAGCTTCTTGATAACGTTTCAGCTCACAATCTGTCGCATGTGCCGGCAGCAGACCCTCTTCAGGAATCCCATGAAACGCATTCTGGTCATCTTTTCACACCCGGCGCTGCAGAGTTCCCGGGCCAACAAGCAACTCCTGCACGCCATCGAGGGGCTGGAGGGGATCACCCTGCACGATCTCTGCCAGCGCTATCCGGACATGTTCATCAACGTGAAACGGGAACAGGCCCTGCTGGCGGAGCACGACATCATCGTCTTCCAGCACCCCTTCTACTGGTACTCCTGCCCGGCCATCATGAAAGAGTGGATGGACCTGGTGCTGGAGTACGGCTATGCCTACGGCCCCGAGGCCCACGCCCTCAGCGGCAAGCAGTGGCTCAGCGCCATCACCACGGGGGGCGGCCCCGAATCCTACTGCCGCGCCGGCTACAACCAGCGCCCGCTGCTCGACTTCCTGCTCCCCTTCCAGCAGACCGCACAGCTGTGCGGCATGCGCTGGCTGCCCCCTTTCGTGCTGCACTCCTTCCACAAACTCGAGGATCCCGAGGCGCTGCGCCGCTGCGGCCAGGACTATCGCCAACTGCTGTGCGCCCTGCGTGACGAGCAGCTGACCCCGGCCCAGCTGGCCGAGAGCCCCTATCTGCGCGATCTGCTGGGGGTACTCCCATGACACACACTCGATCCGGGCGCAGGCCCGGCCAGCCCTCACCGGCATTCATCATGTTAAGGAGGAGCCGCTGATGGGACATGGATTGCTGTTTGATGCCCTGATCTACCTCTCGGCGGCGGTGATCGCCGTCCCGCTGGCCAAGCGGTGGGGGCTGGGCTCCGTCCTTGGCTACCTGCTGGCGGGGATCATCATAGGTCCCTTCCTGCTTGGTCTGGTGGGCGAGCAGAAAGACGTGATGCACTTCGCCGAGTTCGGGGTGGTGCTGATGCTGTTTCTGGTCGGTCTGGAGCTGCGCCCGGCCCTGTTGTGGCAACTGAAAGGGCCCATCCTCGGCACCGGTGGTCTGCAGGTGCTGCTCACCAGTGTCGCCCTGACCGGGGTGGGTTATCTTTTGGGTCTTCCCTGGCAGCAGGGGCTCGCCATCGGTCTCATTCTTGCGCTCTCCTCCACCGCCATCGTGCTGCAGAGCCTGCAGGAGCGCAAACTGATGCAGAGCGAGAGCGGCCGCTCCGCTTTCGCCGTGCTGCTGTTCCAGGACATCGCCGTCATCCCCATCCTGGCGATCCTGCCGCTGCTGGCCATTGCACCGGTCGCCAGCAGCGGCAGTTCGGAGCTGGCAGGCTGGCAGCACGGCCTGCTGGTGGTGGCCGCCATCGCCGGCATCGTGCTGGGTGGCCATTACCTGATGCGGCCGGTGTTTCGCGCCATCGCCCAGTCCCACATGCGGGAGATCTTCGTCGCTGCCGCCCTGCTGCTGGTGATCGCCATCGCCGTGCTCATGGAATCCGTCGGTCTCTCCCCCGCCCTCGGCTCCTTCCTCGCCGGCGTGGTGCTGGCGGACAGCGAATACCGCCACGAGCTGGAAGCAGACATAGAGCCGTTCAAGGGGCTGCTGCTCGGCCTCTTCTTCATGTCGGTGGGTGCCGGCATCGACTTCAGCCTCTTTGCCGCCCATCCCCTGTTGATCCCGGCACTGGTGATCGGTCTGATGGTGCTCAAGTGGCTGGTGCTGATGGGGCTCGGCTTTGTCATTCGCCTCTCCCCGAACCAGCGCTGGACCTTCGCCCTGGCCCTGGCCCAGGGCGGGGAGTTCGCCTTCGTGCTGTTCTCGTTCGCCGCCCAGAACAAGGTACTGCCGGGCAGCACCATCTCACTGCTGACTCTGGTCGTCGCCCTCTCCATGGCGCTGACACCGCTGCTGCTTATCCTCAACGATCGGGTGATCCAGCCCTGGTTCGACTACCGCAACCAGAGTGACACCCCCGAACATGAACAGCCCGAGCTGGTGGAACACCCGGTCATCATCGCCGGCTTCGGTCGCTTCGGTCAGATAGTGGGGCGTCTGCTCCACGGCCATGGTATTGGCACCACCATCCTGGAGCAGGATGCCAGCCAGATAGAGATGCTGAGAAAGTACGGCTACCAGGTGTTTTATGGGGATGCCAGCCGACTCGACCTGCTGCACGCGGCCGGCGCCCACAAGGCCAAACTCCTGGTGCTCTCCCTCAATGACCCGGCCACCTCCCTCGAAGTGATCGAGATGGTGAAAAAGCACTTCCCGCACCTCAGAATACTGGCCCGTGCCCAAGACAGACCCCATGCCCACGAGATCCTGCGCCACGGGATAGACAGCGTGCACCGCGAAACCCTGGGGTCGGCCGTGGATCTTGGGGTAGAAGCACTCACCCTCTTGGGATTCAGGGCCAATCAGGCCTGGCGTGCGGGGCAGATGTTCAAGCAGTATGACAACCGGCTGCTGCGGGAACAGGTCAACTACCTGGACGACGAGCACACCTATATCAACAAGAGCCTGCAATACCGCGACATCCTCTCCGACCTGCTGCAAGACGATCAGGAAGGACAGGAGCGTACCCACGCCCATCAATGGAACAGCGGTCTGCCCGACAACAACAAGGAAGCAACATGATTGCCTATTACCCCATGCTCAAACACCTTCACATGACCCTGGCCCTGGTCAGCCTGCTGCTCTTCCTCTACCGCTGGAGCCTGGCGCTGGCGGGCAGCGGGCGGCTGCAACAGAAATGGTTGAAGGTGCTGCCCCACATCAACGACACCTTCCTGCTGCTGTTTGGCGTGCTGCTGGCGGTGACCCTGCAGATGAGCCCTGGCCAGCAGCCCTGGTTGATGGCCAAGCTGATTGCCCTGATGATCTACATCGGCCTGGGCGTCATGGCGCTCAAGCGCCCTGCCCGCGGTCAGAAGCTGGTGGCCGGAGTAGCCGCTCTCGCAGTATTCGGCTACATGGTGGGCGCAGCCATCACCAAATCAGCCTGGTCCTGGCTGGCATAACGACGTGTCGAGGTGGGGGCCCGTCCCCCACCTCCTTCCCACCTCCCCCTCCTTACTGCTTCCATTTCCTTCCTGTCACCCTGGTCGCGAGCATCCTCGCAAGGCTCGTTTTCAATAAAAAAAGGGCTCAAACAACCCCTTTTACTTGTTGTTTTGTTTTATTTATCAATGACTTGCTTCTTCATGTATGAAAATGGCGACAGTTGTCGCAGCAAAACTTGCGACATAGACTGTCGCAGGCCATGGCTAGGATACACTCAACGCTAAACCAGTGAAGGCATGCACCATGAGTAAGAAGCTGTTACGACAACTGACCTTGGCGCGTTGCATCCCGCACCGCCCTTACAAGCTGACCGCCAGCCAACTCCAGGTAAAACTGGAAGAGGAAGGCATTCACGTCAGTCTCCGTACCGTGCAACGGGACCTGGAAGAGATGTCCGGCATGGGACTGTTCGACCTCACCTCCGATGAGCGCAGCAAGCCTCATGGCTGGTGCTTCGAGCGCCATGGTCTCAATGACTTTGCCAACATCATGCCGCTCTCGCTGGCAGTGGCCCTGAAAACCTGGAGCGACCAGGCAAGCCAACTGTTGCCGGCAAGCGTGCTGACCGAATTGAACCCGCTGATCGACAAGGCTGGTCAGGTGATCCGCGACAGCCAGAGCGAACTGGCCGAGCGCTGGCTGGAGAGCGTGCACCAGTCACCTCGCCCCTTCGCCGGCAATCCGGAGATCCGCCGCAGCACCCTGATCCGCGACGCCCTCTGGCGTGGCCGCAAGTTCAGCGCCGAGATCCAGCGTGTCATCAAGGAGCGTACTGTCTGGCTCTGCTATGACCGCATCAATCCCCTCGGCATCCTGAACCAGCCCGATGGCCCCATCCTGCTCTGTACCCTCTCCGAGCTGGATCCCAAGGTCTACGGCATTCCGTTCGATCACATCAAGAACGTGGAGTTGACCAACTTCAGCGCGACCCAGCCGAAGGACTTCAATATCCAGAAGCTGATCCGCGACCAGGGTTATCAGGACGTCAGCGGTCCGATCCGCTTCGTCGGGCGCATCGATGCCAACTGCCCGACCCTGATCGATGGACAAATCCCGGGACATAACCCGCGTATGACCCGTTACGACAAGCGCAGCGTGGTGGTGGAGACCGAAGTGCAGGATACGCCCGAGTTCCGCTCCTGGCTGAACAACATGAGCGGCAACCTGGAGGTGCTTGCACCCGAATCACTGCGCAAGGCCTACCCGACTCCTGGGACAAGGGTCAGCTAAAGAAACCAGCAGACAATACAAAGCCGAGATTTATCTCGGCTTTTGTCTACTTTTAAAGCATAAGTATTCAATTAATTTTGAACTCTTACACCCCTGATTGAAGCGGCTGTACCATCGTTTTCCTACCGATTTCTGCTTGTAAGAGATCTGCCATTCCCCCTGTAAGACCCCTCAGTGTTGAACCGTACGTGAAGCCATCCCGCACTGGGTATGCTTTCCATGGAAACTATATAACATACTGATAATAATGAACAATATCCCACGCCAATCCATTTCTGCACCGCATGTCACGGAACCCAAGCCGAATGCACACCTTGTTCGAGCCCGTAATTGCCTTAGTATGGGTCTCACAAGGACGAGCTGATTCGGCAGGATGCAGAAACAGCGCATAAACAAGGAATAGCCTGCAGGATGTGGGCAAGGAACACCTCGGGATGGGGTTGATAGCCAGGATGGTTATCACAAGGATCGACAGGACAACCGCAGGATGCGGTAGTTGGATACCTCGGGATGAGGTTGAGTGGCACGGATTGTCGCTCATCAAGGATGAAAGGACACCGCAAGACGCGGTCAGGAACAGCTTCAAGATGAAGCGTGATAGCCAGGATGGTTATCAGTCAGGATGACGCAGGAACACCACGGGATGTGGTAATGGACACCTCCAGGAAGGAGAGGGTGAAGCAATCAGGACAGATTGCCAGGCTAGGAAGGCCACAGGACACCCCAACGGATTGGGAAGGGGAATTTCCAAAGGAAAGGATAGCGTCAAGGATTGCAGGGAGCATGGCAGTTCAGGGAATGGACGAAATGACTTGAGGGGACAGCAGATGCTGTCCCCTTTTCTTTTACATCAGAGAATGGAATCAGCCTGAGGATCCTGCCCACATCACGCCATCCGCATCACTGATAACCTGTTTGTATACCCACCAGAGGCAGCCACAGTAGCGCACCTTGCCTTTCCTCCGCCCTCCCTCATCTATACTCAGTGATATCCACTAGGCCCCCAGAGTGCAGCAGATCAGCCGCGGCCAACCAGCCAGAGTAATCCTGGCGACTGATTCCAGGTAACAATGGCCACTGGCTTCTGCTCCGCCAGGCAGATTGGAACTGTCTATAAGTGTGACCACGAATGAAGCGTGGATGCCATTCGGCAAGGCGGAGATGGTCGTGTAGGGAAATGAGGATAACCCGGCCAAGCCACCTGGCACTGAGGATGAGGGATTGGGTAAATGTCAGAAAGCAAAAAGGCCTTCCCGTCAGGGAAGGCCTTTCAATTTAGTGGCGGAGCGGACGGGACTCGAACCCGCGACCCCCGGCGTGACAGGCCGGTATTCTAACCGACTGAACTACCGCTCCGCATTCGGTTAGCTTTCGCTAAATCTTTTGCCGCTTATTCTGAGGTGTCATCCTCGCAGCCGGTCATGTCTTTCACATCACCGTTTAATTGGGTGCCTGGCAGTGTCCTACTCTCGCATGGCGAATGCCACACTACCATCGGCGCTACAGCGTTTCACTTCTGAGTTCGGCATGGGGTCAGGTGGTTCCACTGCGCTATTGCCGCCAGGCAAAAATCTTCAATCTGAAAAAGCTGATTTAGTTACTCGTTCTCGGTATCTGCTACAAGCCTTAGAACACTTCTTGGGTGTTGTATGGTTAAGCCTCACGGGTAATTAGTATGGGTTAGCTCAACGTATCGCTACGCTTA